>CAMHLN010000007.1 GCA_946186155.1 uncultured Clostridia bacterium
TTTTCTCCAAATTCGTTATTTAAAGAACGGACTTTACCTATAGAAACTCCTGCAACAACAAGATCTCCAACTTTTAGAGTTCCTTTCATGACCAAAACAGTAGCTACTACTCCTTTTCCTTTGGCGATTTTAGATTCAATAACTACTCCAGAGGCATTTCTGTCAGGATTAGATTTTAGTTCTTTCATTTCAGCAACTAATAATATAGATTCCAAAAGGTCAGATATTCCAGTTCCTTCTTTTGCAGAAACTGGAACACAAATTACGTCTCCTCCCAATTCTTCTGAAACTAAACCATGTTCCATTAGCTGTCTTTTAACTTTCTCTATATCTGCACCAGGCTTATCTATTTTATTTATAGCCACAATTATAGAAACTCCGGCATCTTTTGCGTGATTTATGGCTTCTACAGTTTGGGGCATGATTCCGTCATCTGCTGCAATCACTATAACAGCGATATCTGTAACCTGAGCTCCTCTAGCTCTCATACTTGTAAATGCTTCATGGCCAGGAGTATCCAAAAATGTTATCTTTTGACCTTTAAAATCAGCTCTGTATGCTCCTATATGCTGAGTAATTCCTCCACTTTCTCTCGAAGTGACATTCGATTTTCTTATATAATCTAAAATAGAGGTTTTACCATGGTCTACGTGGCCCATAACAACAACAATAGGAGCTCTTAGCTTTAAGTTTTCTTCAGGGTCATCAGTATCATTTATTACCAATTCTTCTATAGATTGAGTGATTTCTTTTTCAACTTTAGCATTAAATTCCATTGCAGCTAAGCATGCAGTATCAAAGTCTATCACATCATTGACAGAGGCCATAACTCCAAGGTCCACAAGTTTTTTAATCACTTCACTAACAGTAGCTTTTAATCTGAAAGCTAATTCTGCTACAGTTATCTGTTCGGGAATAAGTACTTTAATTGGTTTCGTTTTTCTATCATGTTCTATTCTTTTGAGTCTCTCAGATTCACTTTCGTGTTTTCTAAATCTTTTATTTTTATTTGATTTTGAAATTTTTTGTTTTGTAGAATAATCAAAAGATTTTCCAAAGTTTCTATCAGAAGCTATACTTTCGTATTTGTTATTGTATTTATCTATGTTTATATTTTCAGTTTTCGTATTTATTACTTTTACTTCTTGCTTCTTAATTACGATAGGAGAAGATTCTTTCTTGTCATTATTTGAGGTTGGATTTTGAGCTTTTAAATCATCTAAAGTCAATTTTTTGCTTCTGTTTGGTGATTTCTTTGCTTTTTTTATAGGTTTCTCTTTCCTTTTGCTGTATGAATCTAAAATGTTTTCTATATCTTTCTTAGAAACTGATTTTTTCTTCAAGGGAGCAAAATAATTTTCAAAACTTTTACATTCAAATTTCTTTGTGTAATGTTCGAATATGAAATCGAGCTCTTGTTCTTTGAGAGAAGTCATATGGCTGTAGGCTCCCTCAAAACGTTTTTTGAGCAATGCGATTAACTCTTTGTTAGGGATGTTAATATCTTTAGATAACTCATGGATTCTGTACTTTTTCAACATATATAGGCATTCTCCCTTTCGCTTCACTTTTTTAAATTCAAAAGATTATCAATTTCATCGTAAACAGATTTATTTATTTTGCATTTCAAACTTCTTTCTATTCTAGATTTCTTCTTTGCTAGAGACAAGCATTCATTGTTAGGACACAAATAAGCAGTTCTACCATCTACATGATTGGTCGTATTAGAATCAGATATGCGAATCTCAAACTTGGAGTCTCCATTTTTTATTTTATTTATCCTTATGAATTTGAACTTATCATCTCTTTTACCACATGAAATACATTTTCTCAAATTCACGTGCTATTCTCCATAATATCCACTTTCAGGACGCAGGTTTATTTTCCATCCGGTCAGTCTCGATGCTAGTCTTACATTTTGCCCTTTTATTCCTATGGCGAGAGAAAGTTGGTTATCAGGAACAGTGACAGAACATTCATTTTGCATATTAGAAGATTCCTTATCTACTTGTATATCTAAAACTTTTGCAGGAGAAATAGCTGCACTTATGTAATTTTCTGCAATATCAGAATACCTTATTATGTCTATTTTTTCTCCATCTAATTCATCAACGATAGAATTTATTCTGTTTCCTTTGTCTCCTATACAAGCTCCTACGGGATCAACATCTGGATTATTACTGTATATTGCAATTTTAGTTCTCATACCTGCTTCTCGCGCAACAGATTTTATAGAAACTATTCCTTGATTAATTTCTGGAATTTCAGACTCGAACAATTTGGATACCAGCTCAGGGCACGAACGAGAAACTATAGGGACAGGCATTGAACCATAAGTTTCTATGCGTACTACGTAAACTTTTATGAAATCTCCTTCCTCTCTATTTCCTATGCCTACGTATTCTACGTCATGCTTAGGTAGTGAAGTTTCAGATTCTCCTATTTTTAATCTAACAAGTCCATTCGACCTATCGATTCTGACAATTTGTGCACTAACAACTTCTTTTTCGTAGCACATAAGTTTTTTGGTTATTAATTCTCTTTCTCCGTCTCTTAAACCTTGACGAACCACATTTCTAACAGTTTGAGCTGCAATTCTGCCAAATTGTTTTGTGTCAACAGGAGCTATTATACTGTCTCCTAATTTTGCATCAGAAGAAATTTTTATCGCATCTTCAAGTGAAATCTGAATCATTTCATCTTCCACCTTTTTAGAAACAATTTTGCTAACTTTTACGATTAACTCACCTGATTCTGAATCAAACTCTATTATTGGTTCAATTCCATAAGTGTTTTTGCAGACAGCAAATATAGCTTTGGAAATCTTTTCCCGCATATAATCTGGGTTTATTCCCATTTCTGATTTTATTTCGTTTAAAGCATTAAATAAATCTGACATAATAAATACCTACCTAACAAATATCAAGAGCAGGTACTACCTGCTCCAAAACTGAGATTATTATATCATCTTAGAAAAAAAAAGCAATTTTCTGAAGAAAATATATCGAATATATTTTTTGACATTTTATTCAGGTAATTGTATCATAAATGAAATAAGATAAAATTAATGAATAGGAATTTAAATTGGTTCGTAATGGTTCAGAGAAAAAAGAAAAATTCCAAATTTTGAAGCAGAATGTTCAAAGTTGTTCTGTTGGTGTTGAAAATACGAAATTTAATGAGGATAAAATACAAAAATCCCACTTAAAATTAGCTTTGAATATCATATCCAGAAGAATGGTTACTAAAAAAGAACTTGTAGACAAATTTAAAACAAAGTATCAAGAGGAAATATCTGATGATGTTGTTGAAAAATTAGAGAATATGAAATTAATTGACGATGAAAAAATTGCAGAGATAGAATGCAGAAATCTTGCGGAAAGAAAATTGTATGCAAATTCAAGAATAAAGGTTCATCTTATGAAGAGAGGTTTATCTAGCGATTTGATATCGAAATATTTGAATTTTGACGATGAAAAAACAAGAGCTTTGAGTTTGCTCAGGAAAAAGTATAAGTCTGCAAGTCAAAAAGAAAAAGCTTCAAGGCTTTTGTTTTCTTATGGATACTCGTATAGTGTAATAAAGTCGTGTATTGAGGAATACTTCAATGAATTTAGCTAATTTTTTTACTGTTTCCAGAATAATTTTATCTCCACTAGTGTGTTTCGCATTTATGTATTATAAATCTTTTGGTTGGTCTGTTTTTAATTTAGTTTTACTTATATTTGCATTTTTAACAGATTGGATGGATGGATTTTTTGCAAGAAAAAACAAAAATGTGACCAACTTTGGAAAAATTTTTGATCCCATAGCAGATAAGATTTTAGTTTATTCTTTGATTTTATGTTTCTTAAGTATGAATTTGTTGAGCGTTTGGATTGTAATATTGCTTTTGTGTAGAGATTTTATTATATATTCTGTAAGAATTTTATTGGCAAAAAAAAATAAAATTTATGCAGCGGATATTTACGGGAAGATAAAAACTTCTCTTCAGTTTGTATCTATTTTGATTATATTATTGTCGTTTTGTGAATTTTCTAATTTTTCAGTTCAAATTAAAAATGAATTGTGTAAAATTGGAAATGGATGTATGATATTATCAGTTTTGTTTGCTTTTTTATCTCTTTTGAATTGTGTTTACAAAAACAAATCAGAAATATTTAATTCAACGAAGGAGGAAAAATGATTTTATATAATACTCTTACTAAAAAGAAAGAAAAATTTGTTCCAATTGATGGAAATAATGTGAAAATTTATGCATGTGGTCCTACAGTCTACAATTTTATACACATAGGTAATGCCAGACCTCTTTGCGTTTTTGATATGCTTAGAAGATATTTAGTTTATAGGGGATTTAAAGTTACTTTTGTTCAGAATTTTACAGATATAGATGATAAAATAATAAATAAAGCTAACGATGAAGGAGTAAAATTTTCAGATATCTCCGAAAGATACATTAATGAGTATATTAAAGATGCCAAAGGACTTAATCTAAAGAAGGCTGATGTTCATCCAAAAGCGACTGAAACTATAGATGAAATAATTTCAATAATTGAAACTCTTGTGCAAAAAAATTTTGCTTACGAACTAAACGGAGATGTTTATTTTGATGTAAAAAAATTCAAAGAATACGGCAAACTTTCGGGACAATCTCTTGAGGAGCTTGAATCAGGAGCAAGAGTAGAACTTAATGAAAAGAAAAGGAATCCTCTTGATTTCGCTTTGTGGAAATCTTCGAAACCTGAAGAACCATTTTGGGAAAGTCCATGGGGGAGAGGAAGACCTGGATGGCATATAGAGTGCTCTGCGATGATAAAAAAGCACTTGGGAGAAACTATAGATATACATTGCGGCGGCCAAGATTTAATTTTTCCTCATCATGAGAATGAAATTGCCCAAAGTGAGTGTGCAAATGGAGTTTCTTTGGCAAAATTTTGGCTTCACAATGGATTCATCAACGTAGATAATCAAAAAATGTCTAAATCTCTCAACAATTTTTTCACTGTTAGAGAAATATCCGAAAAATATGGATATCAGCCAATAAGATATCTTATGATTTCTTCTCATTACAAAAGTCCTTTGAATTTCAGTGATGAATCAATGATTAATTGCAAAAATGCACTAGAAAGATTATCTAACTTTAGAAGAAATCTCGAGTTTATTAAAAAATCTTCAGTTGACAATGGGTTAATTAGTTTCGATTTGTTAGATGCATTTAAAAATAGATTTGTAGAGTACATGGACGATGATTTAAATGTCTCTGGAGCATTATCTGTGGTTTTTGAAATGGTTAAATTCGTAAATAGTAAAATATCAGAAAATGAGAAAATGAACGTTAAGTTTGTCGAGAAATCTATAAGTTTATTTGACGAATTTATGGAAATTTTTGGTCTAAAAGTTGACAATTTTGAGTTAAATTTACCTGAAGAAATTGAAAATTTAATAGAAAAAAGAAAAATTGCAAGAGAAAACAAAAATTGGGATAAAGCAGACGAAATTCGGGATTTTTTGAAGAAAAAAGGATATTTAATTGAAGATGGTAAATTTGAAACGAATGTTATCAAAGTAGAATGTTAAATTTCATTTGACATTTGTGCTTTCTATGATAAAATTAAACATTGGTGTTTTGGGATTTCAATTTTTTATATTCACAAAATTTTTGGAGGTAGTTTTATGAATATGAAGAGAAAAATTTTCGCAGGATTATGTGCGTTTTCAATGGCAGTTGGAGCAAAAGGTGGTTCGGAAAAAGTTGCTGCTACTCCAATTGATAAGGTAAGATATGGTGCTCAAGCGTTGTTATCTGCCATTCAAACTGGTGCTTTTGGTTGGATAATAGAAAGTAGGCTTACTGGACATACTAATGAGCAGGATTTTAAATATTGGGGTAAGAATGGTAAAGAGAAGCTCCTCGTCGCTGGAGTTCACTTGACTGCATTAAACGGTTTGGAAAATTTGATTTCCTCTGGATATGATTTATTAAAATCTGATCCTGAGGTTAAGAGAAATTTGAATTTTGAAAATTTTGACAAGAATAAATCTAAGCCGACTCCGGTTGATGTTAAAGATAAACAGAAAGCCAATTCTTTTGTTGTTAGTAAGGTAAAATATGGCGTACAAGCTCTAGCCTCTGCCATTCAAACTGTTGTTATGGCCTGTGGAATTTGTTCTCAGTTGTACAACAAGTTTATTAGAAAAGTGCATCAATCCCCAGGGCCAAAACAAGGTCAACCATACACGTACTTTTCTACTGATAAGTCCAGGAAATTTGTTGAGATTGCTTCTCTTGTAGCTTTCGTGAATGGTTTGCTAAGTTTGGGATCTTCATCGTACGATTTGCTAAAACCTGAGCCTGAAAAGAGGAATATTAAATCTCCTAATGCTAGCCCGAATTCTGAGAAAAATAAATTAGAAAAAGATTTGAAGGATAAAAAGTAGTTTAGAAACATATTGTGTATGCTAGATATCCGTCAAAATTAGTTTCTTGACGGATTTGTAGTTTTGTGATAGAATCAAGAAAGGAAGTGAAACATGAGATTAAAATCAAAGAAAATTTTGGCGTTTCTTGCATTTTTGTTCTTTATGTTTGGGGAAAAAGGTACTATAAATGCTATGTTTGAGCTGAGAGGATGTGATTACATAAGCGATTTAGATGAAAATTTTGATAAAAAAAATGAGGAATTCTCGCTACTTAGTTCTTTGATATCAAATTCGTACTCAGAAGGAATTTTAAGTGGTTATTCTAAAAAACATTCGAAAGCAACGAATGAAGAAATAATAACTGGTAAGATTAAATTAGTCCCGATAGAAGAAAAGTATAGAAATGACTGGAAAAGAATTATGGATTGTAGCGATGAAAAGGGAAAAAAATATCTTCAATGGTGGACTGAGTCTGAAAATTTGAACGATAATTATATGGAAGATTCTTTTGATTCGTATGTTGATGCAATGAAGAAACCAGGTAGGCTTAGTAAATTTTTGCCTGATAAATTGACTTTTATGATTGAATTTTCTGAAGTTGAATCTCCTGTTAATAAAGAAGATATCGGTAATGCGAAGTTTAAAGAACCAAAAGTTGCTGGGTATGTAACTATTTCTTGTGGTCGCGAGTATGAGGAAACTTTTGTTAAACGTGGCAGCTACACATTGAGCTACGTTGTAGATAGAGATTTCCAGGGTAAAGGAATAGCTACGAAAACTTTGGATATGATTACATCTTTTGGGTCAGAATTGTACTTAGAGGGGCTTTATCCTTTTAAATCTTTTGTTATGTACATAGCATGCGACAATAAAGCGTCCGAGAAAGTCGCATTGAAAAATAGATTCAAAGATATGGGGAGTGTTCCAATAGAACGTACCAACAACTTGGTATCTCATATGTGGTATAAAGAGGATAAGTCAAATAGATTTTTGAATTTGTTAAATTCTCCTATAGGAATTTTCAATGAGAAATTGCTAAAGGAAAGTGTTTTGTTGTATCCGCGAAATGAAAATTTTGAGATTGTTGATTTCTATGATTTTACAGAAAGAAGTGGAAAGTTCGAAAAAATGGAAGGATTTGAGAAAATTCAATCTCAAATTGATGATTTGACCGTGAAAGATGGTGATACAGATATGGATTTAGTTTATCATATGTGGCATTCAGAATGGCCTGTAGCTTGGATGAAAGATGGAAAGTTATATTCCGCAATTCCTGAAAATTTAAGTGCTGAAAATATATACGAAATTTCGCATCTAATTCATTTTGATGACCCCATTTGCTCAGAGTGTGATTAGTTTGATTTTTGGTTTTAAAAATTGAATTAGTAAATTTTTTTATAAAAACACTGGCAATTTTTTTGAATTGTGCTAAAATTCGGGACTACTAATTCTTTTGTTTAGGAGGATATTGTGAAAAAGTGTGTTCTTAAATCTTTTAGTATGTTTTTTAGTTTAAATTTACTGTTAACAGGTTGTGTTACTGGGATGGATAATGTGCCAGCGTCATTGAACTCTAACTATATTATGAGTGAAGAAATACCGCTGGGGGAAATAGATAAGGAAGAAACCCTTTCAGATGGAACCAAATTGATTTATATATCCCGTAGAAATATTGGGAAAAAATATGATGAATATATAAAACAAGCTGCCGAAATACTTAACAAAATACCATTCGTTGATGAAGTGCATGATGCTTTACGGAGTGCATTAGAAACGTTAATTGTTTGCATTTTGGCGGGATTTTTGCTAGGTTGGTATATAGGAGATTATAAGACGGTTTTGGCTGGTGGTATTGTCTTGTCTATACCTAAAATATGTCAAGTGTGGAATTTGTGTAATCGTGCGAAAAAATTTTCTTTTGAGTTCGGTGAAGATAAAAATCTAAGGCGTAGTTTTAAAATGAATTTTTATAAAGGAGGCAGATGTTTTACTATTAGTGGTAGTAAGTCAAAAAATATTGGAGTAGGCGGCATAGTTCAGTGTTTATCTGAATTTGCGGAAATTGATAAACAGTATACTGGAGATTCCAAGTATGGTGTGGTAATAGTTGTAAGACCAAAATCAAAGTTGATGATTGAGCCTCAAGGTGTATTTCAAAGTGGTGTCTTTCCTGCAAGAAAGTTTAACAAAACAGAACTTTTGAAATGTATAGAAAAAGGGTGTTAGAGTAGTCCTGTTTAAATCAACGCTTGTTTAATTTAGATTATTAATTCTCTCAAGAGATGCTTGATATGAAAGAAGTACACTTCTGGGTTTGGAGCCTTCGTGTGGGCCGACTATTCCCAGTTTTTCCATCTCGTCTACCAATCTTCCTGCACGAGCATATCCTACCCTGAGTTTTCTTTGCAACAATGAAGTTGATGCTTGTCCCAATTCTACTACACACTTTATTGCATCCTCGAGCATGGGGTCCATGTCAGATTCAGAATTCCCTGAAATTTGAAGAGCATCGAGCCCTTGCTCTGCTCCTTTTTCTATTCCGGAGATTATGGATGGGTCGTACTCAGCTTCTTCTCCATTTTTAACGTAATTTACAACTTTTTCTATTTCTTCCTCGGTTACATAACATCCCTGAACTCTAATTGGTTTGATTGAACCCAAAGGAGAAAAAAGCATGTCTCCTCTTCCTAAAAGCTTTTCTGCTCCTCCCATGTCTAGAATGGTTCTGGAATCTATTTGAGACGAAACAGCAAGAGCAATTCTGCTTGGAACATTTGCTTTGATTACTCCCGTTATGACGTCAACAGACGGCCTCTGGGTTGCTATAACTAAATGCATTCCTGCTGCCCTTGCCATTTGAGTGAGCCTACAAACATAGTCTTCAATTTCGTTTGGGGCAGCCATCATTAAATCTGAAAGCTCATCTATTATGATTACTATGTGAGCCATTTTGTTTCGAAGGTCTCCGTTTTTGTCTACTGCATCTTCATTTTTTCGCACAAAAGAGTTATACGAAGATATATCTCTGACTCCTATTTCGGCAAAAATTTTATATCTTCCGAGCATTTCGTTGACTGCCCAATTTAGGGCTCCTGCAGATTTTCTAGGGTCAGTCACTACTGGGACCAGAAGATGTGGAATTCCGTTGTAAACTCCCAACTCCACAACTTTTGGGTCAATCATAAGAAGTTTTACATCATCGGGAGAAGCTTTATAAAGAATACTTATTATGAATGAATTTACGCAAACTGATTTTCCAGATCCAGTTGACCCTGCAATAAGCAAATGAGGCATTTTTCCTAAATCAGTTACCACGCATTTTCCAGAAATATCTTTTCCAAGAGAAACAGTCAATGGACTTTTAGAACTTATGAACTCGTTTGATTCTATGATTTCCCTAACTCCAACTGTGCTGACAACTTTATTTGGAATTTCTACACCGATAGCAGATTTTCCAGGAATAGGAGCTTCGATTCTTACTCCTAAAGCTGCCAAATTAAGAGCAATATCATCTGAAAGAGTAGTTATTTTGCTGACTTTCACTCCTGAAGCAGGCTGAATTTCGTATCTTGTTATGGCGGGACCTCTGCATATGTCTACTATTTTTGCTTTCACGTTAAAACTGGCAAGAGTTTCAATCAAAAGAGTTCCGTTAGTATTTAATTCTTTGGTTATGTCTCCTTGGTCAGGTTTTTCAGGCATATTTAGAAAATCTACCAACGGAAAGTTGTAATCTGAAGAGTTTTCTTTCGTTTGAGGAATTTCCATTACGACTTTTTCCTCAGATTTCATTTGTTCTTTTCTTAAAAATTCCTCAGTTACCTTTGCAACATCAGAGTTTTCTTCTGAAAATTCTGAATCATCGTTTTCTATTTCTTTTTTGAGTTTTCCTAAACTTTTAGAATTAACAACTTCTTTTACCTCCTCATTGGAGGCAGAAATTTGTGATAAATTTTGTTTTTCTCTTAATTTTGAAAAAGAATTGCTCAAATTTAATCCAAAAGTTTGGAAAAAGCTTTTCAATTTATCAAAAATAAAAAAAATATTTATTTTAAATATTATTGCTGATGTAAGTAAAAATAGGAGAGACAGTATTGCTTTTGCGGCTGAAATTCCGAAGAACTTTACTAATAAAATATCTATTGAACCGGAGATTATTCCAGCATTGTGTAATCCTTTTTCATAAAAGTAAGCAAAGCAATCTTCTAATGGAAATGAAAAAATTCCCACTAAAGATGAAAATAGAAAAGAGAATATACAAGACATTATCGACTTAAATTTGTCAAAACTTCCGTTTTTTAACTTGAGAAAAACTATCGTCAGCAAAAAGAAAGGAACAAAAATAAAATTGATTCCGAATAGCCCGAGAAAAAATTTGCGAATCAGGGACCATAAATTTTCTCCTTCTATAAAAATGATAAAAAAACAGAAAAGAGATAATATAATTTCAATTACTATAACTAAATTTTCATCTAATATCTTTTTTTTTTCTTTCTTTTTATTTTTCATAGTTATCCTATGCTCCCAAATATTAAAATTAATGAACCAACCAAGAATGAATAAACTGAAAATACCCAAGTTTTGTCGTTAGAAACTAAAATTCTAAAGAGCTTTATAGATAAAAATCCAACAAAAGCAGATACTATCATACCTATAAAGGTTGTTTTCCAGTCAATGTTTATCCCAAGTTCCTTAGCTTCTTTAAACTCTAGAATTGATGCAGCGAGAATGGCAGGAGTCCCCATTATGAATGAAAAATCTAACGCTGATTCTCTTTTAATTCCTCTGAAAAGACCCGCAGATAAAGTAGAACCTGAGCGGGAAAGTCCTGGAAAAATCGAAGCTGCCAGTTGAGCTACTCCAACAAATAAAGAATCAATTAAACTCATTTCGGATATTTTTTTCTGAGAAAACTTCCTTCTATTCGAAGATTTTGAATAAATTGAGCTTATAATCAATAAAATTCCTGTAACTATTAAGGAAATCCCAACGATTTTTATATTTCCTGATTCTGCAAGATTAGAAGCAAAAGTTTTCAGATTTTTTATATTTTTTATTGGCACAAAAAGCAAAAAAAGAGGAACTAAAGAAACTATTAGATTTATAACTATTTTATCGTTTTTTGAAAATTTCTTACCTGAAAAAAGTTTTTTTGGTAGACAAAATAAAGATAAAATTAACTCGAAAATCATTTTGTGGTATACAAACACAACTGATAGCAGAGTGCCGAGATGAAGAGACACGTTAAAAAAAAGATTGTTTTCTCTTATGCCCATAAAATGCTGAGCTATTGCTAAATGCCCACTGCTTGAAATTGGCAAAAATTCAGTTAATCCCTGAACTATTCCCTGAATAATAGATTCTAAAATATTCATTAGTTTTCCTTATGTATTTTTAACAATATCAAATATCTTTTCGGATATAGACTCGACGGAATCTATGTTTTTTCCATCTCTGGAGCAATCAACTATTTTCCACCCGAATTTTTTCGATGAATAATTAGCCGCCTTATAACAATTTTCCAGAAATCTCAGGTTAGACTCATGCAAATCAAGAGCATTTCCTCTCAATTTCATAAGATTTTGAGAAATCTCTAAAGGAACCCTCAAGTGTATTACAACATCAGGTTCAGGAATTCCAAGTTTAACATATTCATATTCACAAATCCAATCCAAAAATTCATCCCAACGTTTGTATTCTAACTTAGCAAGTTGATAAATCATGTTGGAAGTTGAATATCTGTCGCAAATTATAGTGTAACCGTTCTCATATAGTTTTTTCCATGAGCAAAAATAATTTATGAATCTATCCACGGCAAAGAATGACGAAGAAGCAAAAGGATTTACATCCCACAAATTTTCTGAAATTTCACAGTTAAGATACATCTTCACTGGCCCAGAAGATTCGCTTTCGTAATTAGGAATTGAGACCATTTCTGAATTTATCCCTTTAGAAACTAATTTATTGAACAAAATTCTGGATTGAGTGAATTTTCCACTTCCATCCAATCCTTCAATAACAATTATTTTCCCTGAACTCATAACCGACCTTATCTTTTGATTTCAATATACTGGACATTTTATAACAAATGAGAAAAAAATCAATATCATGAATTAAGTGGTACTAAAAAATACATAAAAGTTAATTTATGTAAGATTTGTTACTAGCGCAAACGATATCATTCAAAGCTCAAATTTTAAATCTTCGGAAATTTCAATTCCAAGTTTGTCAATCATTTCGAAATTTAATATTAATTTGTTCTTACTTGCATATTCTATAGGCATATTTTTTGGATTCATTCCATTTATGAGAATTTTCTCTGCTTGCTTTGAAGTTCCCTTTCCCAAATCATAGTAATTTATTCCATATGTGGCAGTTGCTCCCTTGGAAATTAAATTATCTTCTCCGCATATGACAGGAATTCCAAAGCTAGACGATATTCTTGAAATTAGCTCCATGTTGGAAGCAACCATATTGTCAGTTGGAGTGTAGATTGCGTCCACTTTTCCTGCCATAGATTCCACAACTGCTTGTATTTCACTCATTTGGCTGAATGTGAAAATTTGGGGCTCGAGACCGATTCTTTCTGCTTCCTGAATTGCAATATTAGACTGATATTTCGAATTTGCTTCACTGGATGAAAATAGAATTCCTAATTTTTTTGCTTTTGGATTTATTTTTTTCACTAATTTTACTTGTTCAGCAATCGGGGCCAAATCTGATGTACCAGTCAAATTTGTTCCAGGCATTTTGTTTGATTTAACTAGTTCAACATCTTCAGGATTAGTCACAGCAGTTACTAAAATAGGGACTTGTGATGTAACGGCAGCTACAGATTGAGCTGCGGGGGTAGCAATAGCTAAAATTAAGTCGCAATTTTCAGCAACAAATTGATTGGCGATTAACGTGCAATTTGATTGGTCTCCTTGAGCATTTCTGTATATTACTTTGATATTTCCCATTTGTTTTGATTCTTTTAATCCATCAATGAATCCTTTTCTCGAAAAATCGAGAGCTTCGTGTTCCACAAATTGCAATATTCCAACTTTAGTTTCACCTGAATTTGAATATTTGTTATTAATTGATTCAAATACAGCCAAAAAAGATATCAAAGCACAAGCTATTATAAATTTTGAAATACCACTTCTTTTCATTTTCATCTCCCCTTTGATTTATATAAATTCTGACAGGAAAAATCAACTGCTTAAAATATGTAAGGAAAAAATTATAAAATATTTGAATAATATATTCTTTCAAATTTTCGATTTTTTCTATTGCATTTTTTTTGAGATATGGTAGAATTACGGATAGTTTAGTTATGCCAGTGTGTTGGAATGGTAGACGAGGTGGACTCAAAATCCATTGCAAGCAATTGCGTGTGGGTTCGAATCCCACCACTGGCACCAGCGTTTGGATTTAAATTTAGGATTATTAATTGTATTTTTGTATAAATGAATTTTGATTTTGAATAATTGTTATTAAAAATTAGCGGATGTGGCGAAGTTGGTAGACGCGCGTGGTTTAGGTCCACGTGAACATAGGTTCTTGCAGGTTCGAATCCTGTCATCCGCACCATTTTCCCTGATAAACCAAACAAACCCAAGACTTTTGACTGTTGGGTTGCCTGTTGTATTGAGATTGCTGCTTTACTGTTTATTCTTGGGTTTTTGTGCTTGAATGTTGTCTACATTTTTAATATCCGAATTTTTTTCTGGAATTGGAGGCTGTTCATTTTGGTTGCTTTCACGATATCTGAAATAGGCATCTGCCAATGATGCTAAACCCACAACGAAAGCAGTTAATCCACCCTTGCAAACGCCGTTGCATTTAGTATTAAGAATCGGTCTATGCCCAAAACTCCAGGCCAACTGCGAAACGCCGAAAATCGCTTCTAGAATTAGCCAATAATTTTTTGATTCTTTTTTATTTGTCGTATCAGGTTTATTATTCGAACCTTTGATAACATCATGGGCAATATCATATGACCTCTTTGCAGCATCAACAGTATTTGCGACTGTAGCAGCTCCTATCGCATAACCAAAAGCTTTTTCGCCAGGAGTTAAATTTTTTTCGGGAACCCATTTGCTTTGTTTATTTTTATGGTTAAAAATATTATAATATTCAGCATAACCACATAAGCATGCAAACCACTGGCCAGTATTGCATAATATTTCTTTAGTCAAAGCACCCCCCCGATTTCCTGAAAATGCCAACAATGCACAAACTGCAGAACATAATTTCTTATTGATTTTCATAACAGCTCTCCTTTAAATAATTTTTTAATCTTATTTTTTATCGCTTGACAAATCTTCTGAATTTTTTGGATTAGATGATGTCAGATTTTGCTGGGTTGTCTCTTTCTTTTCTGAAATTTGAGACTCGTTGCTTTGGTTGCTTCCGCGAAACCTGAAATAGGCATCTGCCAATGATGCTAAACCCACAACTAAGGAAATTAATCCACTCTTGCAAACGCCTTTGCATTCATAATTAAGAATCGGTCTATGCCCAAAAGCATATGCAAACTGCGAAACGCCGAAAATCGCTTCTAGAATTGGCCAATAATTTTTTGATTCTTTTTTATTTGTCGTATCAGGTTTATTATTCGAACCTTTGATAACATCATGGGCAATGTCATATGACCTCTTTGCAGCATCAACAGCATTTAAAACTGTAGCAGCTCCTATCGCATATCCAAAAGCTTTTTGACCAGGAGTTAAGTGTTTTTCCGGAACCAATTTACCGTCTTTATTTTTATAGTAAAAAATAGTATAATATCCACCCCGACCAAAAAGACATGTAAACCATTGGCCAGCATTGCACAATATTTCTTTAGTCAAAGCCCCCCCCCGATTTCCTGAAAATGCCAACAACGCACAAACTGCAGAACATAATTTCTTATTGATTTTCATAACAGCTCTCCTTTAAATAATTTTTTAATCTTATTTTTTATCGCTTGACAAATCTTCTGAATTTTTTGGATTAGATGATGTCAGATTTTGCTGGGTTGTCTCTTTCTTTTCTGAAATTTGAGACTCGTTGCTTTGGTTGCTTCCGCGAAACCTGAAATAGGCATCTGCCAATGATGCCAAACCTACAACCGTAGCCCAGCGTGCGGAGCGACAAAAATGGCCTTTACAAATGAGACTATGCCGAAAAGCGTATACACAATGGCTGGCACCAGAAAATGCTTCTAAAATCGACCAATAATTTGTTGATTCTTTTTTATTTGTGGTATCAGTCTTATTTGTTGTATCAGGTTTATTATTCGAACCTTTGATAACATCATGGGCAATGTCATATGATCTTTTTATAGCATCAACAGCATTTAAAACTGTAGCAGCTCCTACCACATATCCAAAAGCCTTTTGGCCACGAGTTAAATTATTGTTCGGAACCCATTCATCTTTTTCATTTGTCTCGTGAAAAGTATAATAATATTCATTATAACCAGGATAAATCGCAAACCATTGGCCAATATTGCATAATATTTCTTTAGTCAAAGCACCCCCCCGATTTCCTGAAAATGCCAACAATGCGCAAACTGTAGAGCATAATTTTTTAGCAATTCTATTCATAATACTCAACCTCTCATAATTAAAAATATACACTTCTAATTATAAAGCAATAAATCCAGATTGTCAAAAATTTTTACGAAACAACCACACTACGACTTTTCCTACGAATCTTCAGATGGTAGATTGAAAATTTATTCAAATTGAATAATCTTATTTTACTTTTGATTTGAATTTCTTGAAAATTTCATTTAGCATACCTTTTTCTATATTCTCGATTTCATCAGATGACATAGTTCTATCTGCCAATCTATATTTGATTTCGAATAGAAGAGAATGCTCATTGTTGTCCATGTTTGAGTCTTCGTAAACATCTTTTATCAATACCTCATTGATTGATTTATCATAAGATTTTATGAATTCTAAAATATCTTTTGAGCACAAATTTTTAGGACAAATCAAATTGTATTGCCTCACAACAGATGGAAATTTCGATTCGAATTTCAAAACCTTTTTAGAAATCTGAATTTTTTCCAAATCTATTTCACAGTAAAACACTTTATCTTTAACCAATTTAATGTTTGGTAAAATTTTATTAAATTTCGATTTTACTACTTCTCCCAGAAATCCAATGATTTTCCCGTTTGAAACTATATTATATGAATTTTGCATAAACGAAACTTTTCTCAAATCGAATTCAAATTCTTGATTAAATTTAACGAATAAATTCTTTATATACGAAATCAAATCATAAAAATCATATTTGATAGGTTTAACTAATCCAAATCCTGATTCTATTCTTTCTCCTGAAAAAATGAATCCTAATCTATCGTTTTCTCTCGATAAAGTTTCAGAATTTTCATCAAAATTATATATCCTGCCTATTTCAAACAACGAGAGATTAAAATTTCCAATAGAGTGATTATAAGTCAGAGAATAAAGGAGAGAGTAAAGTAAAGTTGGTCTCATCAGATTATAAAAATTAGACAGAGGATTCTGCAAAAAAATGCACTTTTCTTTATCTGCTTCAATAATTTCGCATAAACTTTCAGGAACAAATGAGTAGTTTATAACTTCGTTGAACCCAAATCCTATCATCATATTTCTAACGACATCAAAACTTTCGTACAGAGCATTAGGACGATATTCAAGAGCATTATTTAAATTTTTCTCAGAAATGTTGTCGTATCCAAAACTTCTTGCTACTTCTTCTATCAGGTCAATCTCTTTTTCGATATCCAATCTAAAGCTAGGAATTCTGACTTCTATGTTGTTACTATCAAGAATTTCACAATCAAATTTATATTTTTTCAAACAATCAGAAATCTCGTTAATACCGATGTTTGTGCCTAATACATCATTTGTTCTATCAACTCTTAAATTTATCTTATTGGATGTTTTAACGCCAGATTTGTAAACAAATTTATGAACTATTTTTCCTCCGCATAGGTCTAATATCCTTTTTGCGATTAAAAGCAGTATGTTATACGAATTTTCAGAGTCTACTCCTCGTTCGAATCTAAACGATGCCAAAGTGGAGATTTTCAATCTTTTCGCAGACATTCTCACTTGTATCCTATCAAAAACGGCTGATTCGATAACTATATTTTTTGTACCAAATTCTGTTTCAGAGTCCATTGAACCAATAATTCCCGCAACACAAACATTTTTCGATGAATCTTTTATCACTATATCCTCAGAATTTAAATCTAAAGTTTTACCCGAAAGATCCAAAAACTTTTCTTTTTTTTCATTTCTGCATATATTTAAGCAATTTCCAGATAATTTATCCCTATCGTATACATGAGAAGGTTGCCCAAACTCTAAAGTCACGTAGTTTGATATGTCCACAACAGGATTAATAGATTCCATTCCAAATAATTGCAGCCTTTTTTTTATGTACTCAGGAGTTTCAACATTATTGTTTATCCCGTCAATACATATGGAATTGTAGCAATTGCAGATACTTTCATCTAACTCTATTTTAAATTTATTTTCATCATAATCACCTATTTCTAAATCAAAAGTTGGCTCATTCAATTCTATTCCAAAAAAAGAAGCTAATTCTCTTGCAACTCCGAAGTGAGAAAGCATATCAGGTCTATTTGCTTTAACTTCTATGGTAATCATATGGTCATCTTCAACATCATCGACAGATTTAACTTCGAATCCTTGAATGTCAAACGCTTTAAGAATATCACCAAAAGGGATTTTATTTTTCAAAATTTCTATCAACCATTTATATGAAACAGCAAACATATTTTTCTCCTTTATAATTGGTTCCAAATTGAAACATCATTTTCGTAAAATTTCTTTATCTCATTCATATCAAAATATATCATAGCTAGTCTATTAAGCCCGAGACCAAAAGCGAATCCTGTATATTTCTCAGAATCTACTCCTGAATCTTCTAAAACTTTAGGATGCACCATTCCTGAGCCAAGAACAGTTATCCATCCTGACCTTGAACAGACAGAGCATCCTTTTTTGCCACATTTTGGGCACGACATATCTATAGCTGCACTAGGCTCCGTATATGGGTAATAAGTAGGTCTGAATCTAACTTCAGTTTGGTTTCCAAAAACTTCCTTCAAAAGAGTTATAAGAACAAATTTCAAGTTTGCAAAAGAGATTTTCTTGCCAACTGATAATCCCTCAACTTGATAAAACATCGGAGTGTGCTGAGTGTCAATATCATCCACTCTATAAACAGTTCCCGGGGAAATTATACTTATAGGCATGGACATTTTCTCTATTGATCTTATTTGAACAGATGAAGTGTGAGATCTTAACAAAACTTTAGGAGATTTAACATAAAATGTGTCTTGCATATCTCTAGCTGGATGAAAATAGGGCATGTTAAGCTTTTCAAAATTATATTTATCTAGCTCTATTTCAGGACCTTGAACTACGGAAAATCCCAAATTAATTAAAACTTTTTCCATTTCTTTGTAGAGTTTTATGAGAGGATGAGAATTTCCAACTTTTATCGACGGCTTAAAAATATATGGGTCACATTCTGATGAAACTGAATCTTGCTCGAAAGAAGAAATTAATTCGTCAATTTTTTCTTTTATCTCAGATTTAAAATCATTGATTTCTTTACCGAATTTCTTCTTTTCCTCTATGTCGTCAATTTTTTTAATTTCAGAATACAACTCTTTTATGTAGTTTCTAAACTCAGAATTTAACTTTAAAGCATCATTTTTGTTTTTAGCTAAATTTATCCTAGATAAAATATACTCTTTTTTTTCGTTCAATTGCATATACATCTCCTCATTAATTCATCAAAAGACTACATAATACTACTTATTTTTAAAATTCAAAATATTTTCCATATTGTATAATCCCGGTTTCACATTTTTTATGAACATCACAGCTTTCAGGGCTCCTTTGGCAAAAATTTCTCTTGAATCTGTAGAATGTTTGAAACTTAATACCTCATGTTCGCTCGCAAATATAATTTCGTGTTCTCCCTTTATTCCGCCGCATCTTATAGAATGAATTCCTATTTCGTTCTGTTTTCTTGCGTTTTTAGATTTCGTTCTATCGTAAACATATTCTGTATTTTCATCAGAAACAGATTCAGCAATCATTAAGGCAGTTCCGCTTGGAGAGTCAATTTTTTTGTTGTGATGTTTTTCTATTATCTCTATATCGAATTCTTTTCCTAAAATTTTTTTTGCAATTTTGGAAATTTCTATCAAAACACTTATTCCAATAGAAGTATTGCTTGACCAAAATATGGGGATTTTCTTAGAAGACTCATGGATTTTTTCTAATTGATTATCAGAATACCCTGTTGTACACAAAACTAACGGAATTTTGTGACTGATTGCAAAATCTAAAAGAGATTCCAAAGATGAAGGATGAGAAAAATCTAAGATAACATCACAATCAACATTAATTGCAGTGGCATCACGAAAGACAGAAAATTCATCACTTTTCCTATTTGATCTATCTATTCCTGCAACAATTTCCATGTTGAGATTCTTTTTTACTTCTTCTGACACCATTTTTCCCATCTTGCCGAAGCATCCGCAAAGAGCAATCTTAATTTTCTCCATAAATTACCTCCGGTGTTGTGATTATAGTTCGAAATGCAAAAAAGTAAATATTAATGCTTAAAAAATTTAAATTTGCTTGACTTATTTGATAGCTTGTTATATAATCTTATCACGAGTGCAATGGTGTATACAAATGATATAGCTTGTAGGTCATTGGCTAAAGTTTAAGGAGGTTTGGAATGCTAGAAACTGAAGACATGGAGAAAGAAGAAATGAAGATAGAAAAAATGAAGATAGAAAAAATGAAGACAGAAGAATTGGCGGGAATAATGCAAAAAGGTTTGAAAATTCTTGTGATTAATGGATGTGAACTGAACGAAAATGGTAGTAATTGTCCTGAAATTAAGGCTTTGGTAAAAAATGGCACAAGTTTTGAACCTGTGTGGAGTACTGCGAACAACTTTTGGATGAATCCGAAATCGGCGAATATTGACGTTGATCTTGAATCAGAGGGGATGTGGGATGGTTACTTTGCATGCTGTGGTGTAAGAGCTGGCTCAATTAGGAATTTTGTTGTTAGGAATGATAATTTGAACCAAGTGAGTGATTTCACTGCAGGGGCTGATGTTGTTGTTGTTGTTAACTTAGATGAACTTGAAGAAGGAGATTTAAATAGTGAATATTTCAGAGATATGATGAAATGTAAGCCAGTAATTTCTTATGGTAACAAAAATAAAAAATTTGATAAATTTTATAAGGATAATGAAAACTTTAAATATCTTGAAAGTGAAGAAGGATGTCGAAATCTTTTAGATTATATCCAACATAAAGGTGGAGAGTCAACAGATTCTAAGAATAAATTGAAAGCTAAAAATAAATTGAAAAGTAAGGAAGAAATCACGAAAGTAACAAAATACGTAGGAATTCGGCGTTATTTGCGTAAGATGAAACAATATGCGAAGAAATATCCAAATAGTACAGTAGCAGGTGGTGTTGCTGGTGCGGGGGTGCTCGAGGAGTTATTTGGCAAATTGTTATTTGGAAAGAGCATTTTGGGTGGAATTTTTGGATATAACTCAAATCCTAAAGAAAAAGATGCTAAAAATGTAAAAGATAACAAAAAGGATGAGAAAAAATCAGATAAAAAGGTTAATAATTCTGGCAATCAGGTTAAATAATTGTATTTGATTAGGATTTAATCCTCAATAGTGGGCTCGATTTTAATACAATTTGGAAAATTTGAGATTTCATATCCTCGTAGAAAATATTCAGCTCCTTCTATGATTGTTTTGCCATACGATGCTAGGCCCGCGATGACGAGAGCAGCTGCCCCTCTTAGGTCGTGAGCTCTGATTTTTGCGCCAAAGAGATTTTCTACTCCTTCCACAACAGCAACATTTCCGTTCACTTTTATTTTTGCTCCTAGTTTTATTAATTCTTCCGCATGTTTAAATCTGTTTTCGAAAATAGTTTCAACAAACACACTTGTTCCGATAGATTTGGCGAGCATAGCCATGATGGGAGCCTGGGCATCAGTTGGAAATCCAGGATAGGGCATGGTTCTAATCTCCTCCACAGAATGGATTTTTTCAGGAGCATTTATCTTTAGGGTATCTTTATATGTTTTTATAAGACATCCTGCTTCTTCGAAAATTGGGAAAATAGACTTTATTAAATTTGGATCTGTTTTTCTTAAAATGAGATTTCCTCCAGTGGCAGCTGCTCCTGCCATTAAGGTTATAGAGACTATTCTATCAGGAATAACGGAATATTCTGAGGGATGGAATTTATTGACTCCCTCTATTGTTATTTTGCTGCTTCCTGCACCTTTAATTTTTGCCCCCATGCTATTCAGAAAATTTGCTAAATCTGAAATTTCGGGCTCTCTTGCAGCATTTTCTATAATTGTTGTTCCTTTGCACGTGGAAGAAGCCAAAATTACATTTTCAGTAGCTCCAACGCTTGGAAATGGCAAAACGATATCAGTTCCTGAAATTTTATCTAAGATTTTACACTCAAGAGCTCCATGTATGTTGTTTATTGATACTCCAAGTTGTTGCAAAGATGACAAGTGAATATCTATAGGTCTTGGCCCAAGATTGCATCCTCCAGGAAAAGTTAATTTTGCTCCTCCTGTTCTCGCTACAAGAGCTCCGAGAAAAATAATAGAAGACCTCATTTTTCTCATTAAGTAATCAGGAATTTCATTTCTTGATATGATTTCGCTATTTACTATTAAAGTTGAGTTTTCAAATTTGGTTTTGCATCCAAGATAATTAAGAATTTCTATACTAGTTTGAACATCGAGAATGTTTGGACAGTTTTTTATTATGCATTCCCCACGAGAAAGAACAGAGGCAGCTAATATCGGAAGGATGCTATTTTTTGCTCCTTGAACAGTAATTTCACCTGATAATTGGCAAGGCCCATGAATGACGATATTTTGCAAGAACAGAACTCCTTTTAAATTATTCTACATGGTATTCAATTTTCCAAAAAGGAGTTCTCAAAGTTTAAATAATATATCGCACGGATTAATCTGTGCGATATAAGAGTATTTTTATTAAGTTTAATCTTCGAAATTTACTACTGCATTTTCATTTTTGGGGTAATCTACCGAAACGGGAGAGTTTATAGAATTAACTTCAAGATTTTTGTTATCTGAAGTTAATTTTTGTGCGAGGATTTTACACAAATCGCTGAATTGTATTTTATTTAAATCAATTCCGTATGAATCAAATTTTTCTATAATTTCTTTCCCGTTATTAGTATTTAAAATTTCACCTATAAATTTCGGGTCATCCATGAGATTTTCAAAAACTGATTTTTTCTGAATGGATTCTATTTCTTTATTTTCTTCTTTTGGCATACCAATCACCTCAGTTCCAAATTTTATTATCAAACCAATAATAATTTACATAAAAACAAAAAGTATTTCAATATTGATTTGATTAATCATACTAGAAATAAAAATCACATATGTATGTGATATCTACTTTTTAATTCTACTTTTGTGAGGAAAATATTGTGCAAGATTTCGAAAATTTGTCTTCTATTTTGAAAAATCCCCAAATGATGAACTTATTGCAGCAATTCATGAGCAATAATCAGGGCAATAATCAAAATAACAATAACCCATCTGACAACTCAAATAATGGTGTTTCGAATATTCTAAATATGCAAATGATATCTAATCTTATTCCTCTGCTAAGTAATAATAATTTCATGAATCTGATGAATTTTATGAACCAGGGAAATAACCTGAATCCAAACAACATCCAAAACATCATGATGATAGTTAATTTTATATCACAAATGCAAAAAAATCAAAATGCCCACAAGAATCACATTTGTAATGATAATCAAATTAAAAAAGAAATTCCGCCAGGAAAAGAAGTCAATTAACTAAGTTTTTGATGTTTTTAACAATTCTAATAGAAAGGACAAGTTATGGATAAAAATGTTCAAGATTTCAATGATATTGTTTCGAATTTTAATCCTAAAATAAGAAATTCTCTGATTACATTACCCAATGAAATAAAAAAAGAAATTCAGGAAATATGTGTAAGAGTAAACTCTTCTATTGTTATAATAACGTCTAAAAAATCGTTTTTTTTAGGTTCAGAAGGAAATTTATCGCCTGAAGATTCAAAATCGTTTGTTGTATCTCAAAATGACATCTTAGAAACATTCAAAATTCTCTGCAATTTTTCCATATATTCGTTTCAAAACCAAATAAAAAATAATTTTATAACTCTAAAAGGAGGACACAGAGTAGGAATATGTGGGACAGCAATAATTGATGGAGAAAAAATAATAAATATTTCAGATATTTCATCTATGAATTTTAGAATTTCAAAAGAAATAATAGGATGTTCGGATAAAATATTTGAAAAATTGGGACTAAATCTTGGAGGAACTTTAATTGTTGGGCCTCCAGCGAGTGGTAAAACTACTATTCTCAGAGATATAGCCAGAAAATTATCAAATACATATGAAAATGGAAAATTAATCAAAGTTTCAATAGTAGATGAAAGAAGAGAAATAGCAGCAGTTTACCAAGGAGTTCCTCAAAAGGATGTAGGATTTTCAGATATTTTAAATGGATTTATCAAATCAGAAGGAATCATGCGAGCATTAAGGACTCTTTCTCCCAGGATAATAATATGCGATGAGATAGGAAACAGCGAAGATGCCGATGCAATTAGGAAATCTTTGAACTGTGGAGTAGGAATAATCGCTAGTATTCACGCGGAATCTGCCGAAGAAATTTCAAAATCAGAAAAAGTAAAAAATATATTAAACTCAGGAGCTATAAAAAATGTAGTTTTATTAGATAAAGGGAAGATAAAAGAAATTTTCGAAGTAGAGCAAAACTAAAGATTGAAAATATAAAGGAATAATATGATAAAATTATTGGGAAGTTTATTAATAATTATATCAGGAACTTTTATAGGAAAAAGTCTATGCGATGACTTAAAACAAAAAATTAAGTTTCTTGACGATTTTCAAAAATTTTTATTCTATACAAAAAGTGAAATAGAATATAGAAATTCTCATCCAAATTCTATAGTTCAGACGTTTAAATGCAACTCAAATTTAGATAATTTCTTTGAAAAATGCTTGGTACTTACAAGAAATGGTGAAAATTTTCCAGGAGCTTGGGAGAAAACTTTCTATAATTGTCCGTTTGATGAAAATAAAATAGTTTTAAACTTTGGCAGAGAACTAGGAGCTTACGATGTTAAAAATCAGATTCTTTTATGCAACTTGACTATAGATAATTTGAATCCAGTTTTAAAAAAAAATAAATCTTGTATGTTAAACAACAAAAAACTGTTTATCACACTGGGATTATGCATGGGCAGCATAATTTCTATACTACTTTTTTAAAATTTTAA
This sequence comes from uncultured Clostridia bacterium, assembly GCA_946186155.1. Lineage (GTDB taxonomy): Bacteria > Bacillota > Clostridia > Oscillospirales > Acutalibacteraceae > Improbicoccus. The sequence goes on from CAMHLN010000007.1 coordinate 24,841, forward strand.
GGAAGTACAATGAATTTAGATTTAGTTTTTAAAATTGCAGCAACAGGAATAATAGTAGCTATTTTGAATCAAGTTTTGGTTCGGGCAGGAAGAGAAGAACAAGCAACAATGGTGACTCTTTCAGGATTAATAACTGTTCTTTTGATAATGATTAAAGAAATAGATAATCTTTTTAAAACTATAAAGACGGTATTCGGATTATGAATATATTTTCTATTATAGGAATTTCTCTTATATTTTTAATAATATCCAATTTAATAAAGAAGTATTTGCCAGAGTATTTTGTGATTTTCATTATATCTTCTGTTTTGTTTGTTTTTATTGTGATAATCCCTGATATAAAAAGCATAATTAACGATTTAGATTTATTATTTAGAGTTTCAAAAAACTCCGAAAAATATCAACTTGTAGTGCTAAAAACTATAGGAATTTGCATGGTTTCTCAGTTCGCATCAGATATTTGCAAAGATTCAGGCAATTTGTCTCTTTCGAATGCAGTTTCTGTTTTTGGACGAATAAGCGTAATTATAGTTTCAATGCCGATGATAAAATTTTTGTTTGAAACAACTGTAGATATAATCAAAGGTGTGCAAGTATGAAAAGGATTTTATCATTATTAATTATTTCTTTGCTTTTGAATAATTTTTGCTTTTCTTATGAATATCCTCGTGAAATTCAATCAGAAATTTCAGAGCAACTAAAATCAAGTGATGTAGGAAAAATAAAAGAAAATTTACCAGATTACAGTATAGATCTTTTAGAACAATCCAATATTAAAGATATTTTTTCAGTTAAAAATTTAAATAATCAAAAAATATTTGATATGATTTTAAATTTGCTAAAAAAATATCTGATTAATCCTCTCAAAACTATTATTCCAGTAATTTCTGCGATAATAATTTACTCATTTTTCTCATATTTTTTTGTAGATAATCAGAAGATAATAAAATTTATAATAACATGTTTTTCTTGCATATCTATAAGTTATCCTGTTTTGATTACAGTGAAAAATGCAGTTTTATCATTGAATGCAGCGTCAAAGTTTGTTCTATTTTTTATACCAATATTTATGACTTTTGCGATATCAGCAGGAACACCATTGTCATCAGCAGCATTCAATTCTGCAATTCTTTATTTTAATCAAATAGTGATGGAAATTACTAATCATTTAGTTGTTCCCATAAATAATACTCTGACAGGACTATGCATGATTTCATCTTTGTCAACAGAAATAAAGATTAAAAAAATATTTGATATTTTTTATTCCATAATAAAATGGTGTCTTATTTTTTTTGGTTCATTAATTTCATTCGTTTTTTCAATCCAAAAAATTATTGGGGAATCTTCTGATAGTATAATTTCTAAAGAAATTAAATTTGCATCGGGATTAGTTCCAATAGTAGGAACATCTTTGAGTGATGCTGCAGGAATAGTGCAATCGTCTGCAAAAATTTTAGAAACAAACGTAGGAATTTTCGGAATAATTTCTCTTTTTTTTGTTTTTCTTCCATGCATATTAGAGTGCATTTCTTGGAATATAGTTTTTCAAATTTGTGAATTTTTGAGTCAGATATTTGAATTCGGGAATTTGGAAATTTTATTTTCATCTCTTAAGAAAACATTAAATGTAATTTTATCATTGGTAATTATATTTTTGTTTATATTTATTTTTGCCACTGGAGCAATAATGAGCATAAAATTATAGGAGATTCAATGTCATCTTGGATTATGACTGTGTTTGTAACTACTCTAATGTGCACAATATACGAGTTTTTTGTAATAGAAAATTCATTTAAAAAGATAATAAAAAGTGTGCTCGGAGTTTTTTTTATAATTAACTTGATTATTCCTCTAAAGAATATAAAAATTCCAAAAATTAATTTAAAATTCGAACAAGATAATGCAAAAGCACAAACCGATTCTGAAAACAGGATAAATGATATTGCAAAAAAGAAAATAAGAGAAAAAATAGAAAATTTTCTCTCAAAAAATGGTATTAAAATTAAAAATCTAGTCATACATATTGATAAAAATCACAGTGTGAGATGTGGAATTTCTTTTGAGGAGGGAGCTGAATTAAAAGAGAAGATAATAAAAAAGTTAAAAGATGAATTCAAAATTGATTTTTACCCAATCGATTAGGAGTAAAGGTGATTAAAAATCTGGAAGTAAATAAAAAGAAAATAGAAACAATATTGAAAAATAAAAATATAATACTAGTTGGCCTAATTTTAGGAATATTTTTAATGGTATTCCCAAAATTTTCAAATAACCAATCAGGCAAATCTCAAATTCAAAAAAATAATAGCCAAGATTTTGTAGAAAAAATTCAGAATGATCTTTCAAAAATGATTTCCAATGTTGAGGGAGCGGGAAAATCCAAAGTTTTAATAACCATAGATGAGGGAGAAGAAATTGTATATGCGACCGAAAAAAAACAAAATAGTCAGACCATTACTGATGAAAAATCGTATGACAGTGACCAAAATTTAAAGAAGAGAATAGATGATTTTGAAAAAAAGTATATAACCACAAAAGATTCAAACGGAAATGAGAATCCATTGGTTGTAAAAAAAATAGAACCAAAAATTCGAGGAGCAGTTATCTCGTGCCAAGGAGCAAAAAACAAAATAGTCAGGGAAAATATAACAAAGTTAGTTTCAGTGGCATTAGATATAAGTCCAAAAAAAATTTGTGTAACAAAATTCAGAAATTAAAAAAAGAGGTATAAAATGAATCCTATAAAGTTAAATAAAAGACACATCGTTTTAGCATCTATCATTTTTGCATTAGCAACAGCAGTAGGAATTAACTATTGGCTTTCTCCTGAAAATGGAATGTTTAAGAAAAATGAAATAATTTCAAATGCACCAGATGACACAACGGTTTATGCAAATAGTGATAGTATAGAAAACAAAAAAGATATTGAAAAGATTAAGTCATTTTTTGCAGAAGAACGAGATCAAAAAGAAAAATACAGAAAACAAGTATCTGATGCACCTTCAAATAATCAGGATTATCTGAAAAATATTCTTCAAGAAGATAATATAGAAAGCATAATAAAAGGAAAAATGGATGATAATTTAATAGATTGCATAGCTCGCATAGGAGCAGACGGATGCAACGTTATAGTTAGCTTTAAAACTGATTTGACGAAAGAAAATGTTTATAAAATAAAGGAAGTTGTCAAAAAACAAACAGGATTCAACAACGATAAAATAAAAATCATAGAGAAAAAATAGCTTTTTATTTTGCAAAAAAGAAAGATTCTATTGACAAAAGAAAAATAAGCTTTATAATAAAGAGTTGAGGATAAAAGTGTGAGGTGATAACGATGGTGTTTGGTTCCGTTTCTTCGTTTAGCTGGTGGTTTTATTACAGGTAGATATCTGTAGTAGACTGTCGGCCGCTGCGGATATCTAAAATTCGCAGCGGCTTTTTTAAAGCCGAACTGTAAAATTCAGTTGGGCTTTTTTTGTTTTAAAAATTTGAAATTGAGGTGTATTTATGAAAAATTATATAAAAATTTTATTTGTTGTTTTAATAATAATATCATGCATAATCGGATTTATGATTTACAAAAAAAAAGAAGATAAAATGCTTAAAATAGGTATAATGCAAATCGTGGAATATGATGCTCTAGATAAGGCAAGACAAGGATTTATTGATGAACTGAAATCTCAGAGATACGAAGATGGGAAAAATATAAGAATTGATTTTAAAAATGCAGAAGGAGATTTTTCAAATGCCCAAACTATAGCAAACAATTTCTCAAATAGTAACTACGATATGATTTTTGCAATATCTACTCCTTGCTCATTGGCTGCTAAAAATGCGACAAGTACTATACCAATAGTAGGATGTGCAGTTACAAATCCTGAAATGTCAGGGTTAGTAAATTCAAACCAAAAATCAGGAACAAATTTTGTCGGAGTCTCAGATTTGTCTCCTATAAGAGAACAAATTTCATTAATCAAAGTATTAGATCCAAATGCTAAAAAAATAGGTATTCTTTACTCATCAAATGATGCGACTTCTCAATACGGAGTAGATATCGCCAAAGAAGAAGTCAAAAAACTAGGATTAATTCCAGTAACTTTCAATGTTTCAAATCCGGAAGAAATAAAGCAAGTAACTGAACATATGGTCAACCAAGCTGATGAATTTTTTATATTGATTGATAAAACAACATATTCTGCAATGCCTCAGATATCTGAGATTCTATTGAAATCAGGAAAATTTGCTGTTCCAAGTGATGAGGGAGCTATATCTTCCGGAGGAATTGCAACATATGGAATGGATTATTACCAACTTGGAAAGATATCTGGCCAGCAAGCTGTGAAAATTTTAAAAGGAGAATTAAATCCTCAGGATACTCAAACTCAATATTTGGAAGATACCAAATTAATTTCTAACAAAGAACTTCTAGATAAATTAAATATAAAGATACCATCAAATTTGGAGTGACTAATTGTGAATCAAATTTACTTACTGTATGATACCCGATTTAATCTTTGAATTTTATTATACTAACTACAAAATAATAAAAAGGGAGATTAACATGAAAATAATAACTAAAATAATATTAATAATTTTACTAATTGGGATATCCATATTTGCAATTTTGAAAACTCGCAAAAAAGAAAAGAAACTAAATATAGGGATAATTCAAATTGCTGAGCATGAGTCTCTTGATAAGGCACGAAACGGATTTATAGACGAAATGAAAAATCTCGGATATGATGCAGATTTCGATATTCAGATAGCCGGAGGAGACATTTCAAATTTAAATTCAATTGCTCAGAAATTTGCGAATGACATAAACAAAGATTTAATTTTCGCGATTTCTACTCCAGCAGCTCAGTCTATTGCTAATGAAACAGAAGATGTTCCAATTTTAGGTACTGCAGTAACTGATTTTGAACAATCTGGATTAGTAAAATCGTCAAAGCATCCTGGTAAAAATGTTTCTGGAACTTCAGATTTAGTTCCAGTGGAAAAACAAATAGATTTATTAAGAACTTTAATTCCAAGTTGCAAAAAAGTAGGAATTTTATATAGTTCAGGGGAAGCCAATTCCAAATTTTATGCAGACATGGTATCAGATGAACTAAAAAAATTCGGGATAAATGCGAAGCATGTTACAGTTTCGAATTTAAATGAGGTTAAGCAAGCAGTACAACATGCTGGACATGGAGTTGACACATGGTTTATTCCCCCAGATAATTTAATTGCTTCATGTATGCCTACAGTTAGTCAGGTAACATCAAAAAGCAAAATTCCTATAATATGTAGTTTTGCTGATGCAGTTAACAAAGGAGGTCTTGCGTGTTATGCAGTGGATTATTACGAACTTGGAAAATTAACTGCCAAACAAGCGGATAAAATTCTTAAAAAAGAAGCTAAAATTGAAAACATGCCTATAGAATATCTGGAAGATGTAAAACTTGTCATAAATTATAAAAAGGCAGATGAACTTGGGATAAAAATTCCCGAAAAATTGAAAGGAGAACTACAATGAATATTTTAATTTCTACATGCTCGCAAGGATTAATTTATGCAATTCTTGCTCTTGGAGTTTATATAACGTTCAGAGTTTTAAATTTCGCAGACATGACTGCAGAGGGAAGTTTAACTCTTGGAGGAAGCACTTGCGCTATATTGATATCAAACGGAGTTGATCCAATATCAAGTGTTTTAATATCTTCTATGGTAGGAGCAATTGCAGGATTAGCCACCGCATTGCTTCACACAACTTTGAAAATGCAAGAAATATTAGCTGGAATTTTGACTATGATATCTCTTTATTCAATAAATTTGAGAATAATGGGAAAAGCAAATGTATCATTAATAGGGAAGAATACAATATTCAAGATGGTTGGTAATACACAAATTTCATCGTTTTTGGTTGGATTAGTTATTTGTTCTTTGCTTCTTTTAGGTTTGACATGGTTTTTTAAAACTCAAATTGGATTAGCAATAAGAGCAACTGGAGATAACGAACAAATGATGCGTGCTCAAGGAGCAAACACAAATTTGAAAAAAATTTTAGCATTAATGATAAGCAACTCTATTTGTGCGATTTCAGGAGCATTAATATCTCAAAGTCAAGGATACAGCGATGTAAACATGGGAACAGGAACTATAGTTATAGCATTGGCTTCAATAGTTATTGGCGAAGCTTTATTGCAGAAAGATTCGTTTATAGTTAAATTAATTTCAGTAGTTTTTGGTTCAATTTGTTATAGATTTATAATATTTTTAGTATTAACTTTAGGAATGAATCCAAGTGATTTAAAACTTTTCACTGCTATTTTAGCTGCTGTTCTTCTTTCATTACCTAATATAAAAAAAGTTATAAAAAGAGGTGTTAAAAATGTTGGAAATTAAAAATTTATGTAAAGCGTTTCATAAAAATAAGTCAGATGAAAAGGTTATATTCGAAGACTTTAATTTAAAAATCAAGTCTGGAGAGTTTGTGACCATAATAGGGGGGAACGGAGCAGGAAAGTCTACATTGATGAATCTAATCTCTGGAACAATATTCCCTGATAGGGGTAAAATTGTTGTTGAAGATAGAGATGTCACAAAACTTCCAGAACACAAAAGAGCGAAATTTATAGGAAGAGTCTTTCAGGACCCTCTAAAAGGAACAGCCCCGAGTTTGACAATTGAAGAAAATTTATCTTTATCCATGCTCAGAAATTCAAGGAGAACTTTATCATTTGGAGTTAAAAAAAATAATTCTGAATTTTTTATGAAAGAACTCGAAAAATTAAATTTGGGTCTCGAAAAAAGATTAAAAACTAAGGTGGGTCTTCTTTCAGGAGGACAGCGTCAAGCGTTGACTCTTTTGATGGCAACCATAACAAAGCCAAAAATTCTGCTTCTAGACGAACATACAGCAGCCCTGGACCCAAGTTCTAGAGATAAAATCTTGAATTTAACCAATGAAATAGCCAAAGATGAAAAAATGGCTACATTGATGATAACTCATAATATGGAACATGCTTTAAATTTTGGGAACAGAACTATTATGCTAAAGCAAGGAAAGATAGTTTTTGATGTTAAAGGAGAAGAACGAGAAAAATTAGACGCATCTGAAATTCAGAATAGTTTTAATTTTTAAATATTGTAAAATGCGAATAGTTAATCTCTCTGGTTATGCTGGGGAGATTGCTGGTGGGAGTAAACAATATTTTTTAATTTTAAATTTTGTTGACTTTCTGAAATACATTTGATAAAATGGCTCTAAGATTGGGAGGCGATACCTTGAAAAAATCGAAGTTTAAGTTGTTGTTTGCTAGTGTATTTTCTGCCTTATCGTTGTTGGGAGATAGGGTTGGTGCTGCGCGGAATGATATTCGAGATAAACAGAAGCAAAGTTTGGAGTCAGTTAACCATGATACTAAGGACAAAATAGATTTGGGTTTGTTGTATGTTCTTTCTAAATATATAGCAAGTTTCGGTGGAGGCGGAGAAATAGGAAATGAGTTGGCTGGATATCTTAAATCCAAGGGAAAGATTTCAGACAAAGCTTTGCTGTTTTTAGGCAATCATAGTTTTGTTCGAAGTAAGATAATTGATTCATATTGCAAGAAAGTTGAAGATTTTATTAGAAGTATTACTAGTGTAGTCAGTGATAAGACTAAATTCGAAAAAATATCTAGTTTTTTTGACTATGCGTATAATTATTTGAGCAATAAAGATCATCCTCTTTTTTACTACACTTTTGATGATAAAGATGGTAAAATAAATACTTTGCGTGGTATATCAAATCAGAATTTCAAGAGCATAGAAGGTGATTTGAAATCTTTAATAAAATTCAGTTTGCGTGATAGTAATTTATTTTGTTTGTCTCGCAGGAAATTTGAGACGTATATTCAATTCAAGTGTTTTAATTCCGATGGTTGTAGTTTTCGTTATACTAAATATGTTAAGGGTAAGAATCAAATTAAAATGGGACCTGATGAGCCGTATGAGGATATTTCGAAACCTGAGATAGTTTATAGTCCAACTGGACTATATTGGGGTTTGAATAACAAATTAATTAGTTTTGAGAGTGAAAATTGTAAAGTGACTATCTACGCAGATTACATTTATCTTATTTTAGGACTTGACTCTTCGGAAGATTTACCGTATGATATAAGAGATGTTATTCTGTGTAAAACGGCTGAGAAGTTTGGAAATATTAAAATCGAAAATTGGAGGAAATAAATGAGTAAATTTAGAAAAATTAAACTGGCGTCGGCAATGCTTTGCACTCTTCTTTTTGGAGGAAATGCTGGTGCTATGAAGGAGGATGTGTCAGAAGGTATATCTAAAAATTATTTGTTTGAAAATCAAAAAGAAAACAAAAAATTGGAAAACAGAAAGTCCGGTGATTCTGATAATAAATTATTGAAATATGCTTATTATGTTTTGGGGCTTGGCAAATTGGCTGATGAAGGTGTTGGTGTTGCACAAGCTAAAAGTTATATCGGAAATAAAAAATTGTCTCCTTTGGGAAAATTGAGTATCTATAAAAATCTTATGGCTAGATCTTATAGAGCAAAAACAATAGAAACTATGAAGAAGCTTGTGGGAGAATCGCATGAAAAGAAAGCGGGTATCGAAAATTTTTTTTGGAAAGTTTTGGCATACTGTGGGAAACACTATATGGCTTTCAAGAGCATTAAACTCGGAATTTTTGATGTTGGTGTTCATTTTGAGGAATATCTTGATATAAACGAAATTTGTCGTAGAGTTAGTATAGGCGGAGAAGGGGTACCTCAGCGTGTTAAAGAATATGTGAAAGCAGTTTTAGGAGTTTCTGTTGAAGAATGTGATAAGATTTTGGTCTCTTTGGTTGGAGGCGAAAAATATTATTACATTGCGTTTGTAAAAGGAAATGTTTGTTTAAAATTGTCCCCATTTAATGAAAGTTTAGAATTTCGCTTGAGTGGCATTAATGAAGATTTAGTTTTTGATAGCGATAATTATAAGTTGGATTTGTATGACGTTGGTGATTGTTATATAATAACACTTCCCTATATGGAACGAATCTTGGGTGTAAAGCATGATGACAATTATTTTAAAAAAGTTGAACCTGGACCTGATGATGTAGCAGAGGCAAATAAGTTGAGTTACAGTTTTTATGGCCAAATTTTCCGTGATTTGGAGGAAGATTGGAAAGGTAACACTCCCAGCGGAAAAAAATTCGCGGGCAATGCAAGTAAAATTTTCCCAGGTTTGTTTGAAAAAAAATTAGAGATAATCGATGAATAAAATTATTAACTGTTATATACTATCTTTGAGAATGTTCAATGCTTTTTTCTCTATTCTTGAAACGTAAGATCGAGATATCCCTATTTTTTCAGCAACCTCTTGTTGTGTATAGGAGTTGTCGTTTATCAGGCCATAGCGTAGATTTATAACATCTTGCTCTCTTTGAGTGAGATGTTTTTTCATGCTAACTCTAAGTTTTTCCATGTCAATTTTGTCGAAAACTTTTTCATGAAAATTGACTTTATCAGCAATAGTGTCCATTAGAGTTAGACTATTGTTAGATTTAGATTCAATAGGCTCAGCCATCGAAACATCAAGAGTACTTTTTTTCGCGTTTCTCAAGCTCATCAAAATTTCATTTTCTATACATCTTGAAGCATAACTCGAAAATTTGATTCCTTTATCAATTTTAAAAGAGTTCACAGCTTTAATCAGGCCTATGGTCCCAACAGATATCAAATCTTCGTTGTTATTTTGATTTGGAAAATTGAATTTTTTTATTATATGAGCTACTAGTCTCAAATTGTGCTTGATAATTTTGTCTTTAGATTTTTTGTCTCCTAGTTTGATTTTTTTGAAGCATTCTAATTCCTCTTTTGGCGAAAGAGGTTTTGGAAACGTGTTCGGATTTACTATATGTAGGGCCAGAAACAGGATTTTTTGCAAAATTGAAAAAATTGTATGTATCATAATCCACCTTTCTAATTGATATGAGAATATTTGCGAATTTATTGCAAATCATAACTTCTAGATTGAGGAGGTTGTGATGAATTTCAACGTAAAGCGTCGCAGTTTTTATATTTCTCTTTTCGTTTGTGTCACAGCAATTAGTGCTGCTGGATGGTCGACCTACAAAAGCATCAAAGATTTTTCTTCTTCAGGAAAAAGAGAGTCTTCTCAAATAATGCCCAAGAAAAAAATAAGAAATGCGGAAAATATACCTAAAAAAGACTTTCTTGCGTCTAAAAATGAAAATTCAAATACCCAAAATGTTCCAAGTGAAGCAGAAATTCCAGAGAATCTCCAAGAAGTGTCAGCAAAAGTTTCTCCTCCTGATTTTATAATTCCGATGGATTACTCAAATGTAAGTAATTTTAACGATGATTTAGAATTTTCACCAAAATTTCAAGATTGGAGGACAAGTGATGGAGTAGATTTGAAAGGTAAAAATCAGTCAAATATAATCGCCGCAGCAAATGGAAAAGTAATGGAAATTTTCGATGACCCATCTTATGGCTCAACAATAAAATTGAAATGTTTATCATCTGATGGAAAGGAAACAATCGTGTATTATTCTGAATTAGATCCAAAAAGTATATTAGTCAAAAAAAACGAGGAAATCTCTCAAGGAAAAGAAATAGCAAAACTACAGTTTGATAATTTGCATCTGATGGTTCAATCAAACGGCAAATTCGTAGATCCCAGACCATTTTTCGGAATATAGTATAAAGAATCAATTTAAATCAAAGGGAGGTGTTTAGTAAAAAATAAGGAAATTAATCAGGAGTGAGAAATAAATTCTAGAAATATAAGTCTCTTTCGAGACTTATATACATATTTCTTTGCTTGGAAATATAATCGTAGATGTCGGGATGCTTTTTATAACTTTGTTGTCATAAGATAATTTAGATTGATTTTCTATAGCATAAGTTATACTTACTTTGCAATTTTGGCATCCAACAGATTTCAAATAGTTTACTACTATCGAATCTAATAAATTAATTTTCTCCACCGACAACTATAGCCTGAAATGAAATAACCATACTGCTTGATGCAGGAATAGACGAAATAGAATAACTTAAAACTGATTCCGTAATAGTTGGTGTTACAGTTACGCCGTTCACAGTGAACGAGCCAACCACATAGTTACTGCCGACAGGAATATCGTCTGAAAAAACAACGTTAGATATAGGAATTTCAGATATATTTTCTATTGTGACGGTGTAAGTTAAAATTTCTCCTATTGTAGCAACAGATTTGTCAACTGTTTTTTCAATTGTGGGATCTAACAAAAGCTGAGTGACAGCAGCAGAACTTTCTACTATACTTCCATTGTGTTCAGCGCTTGCAACATTGCTGATTGACGTTATTGTAGCCATATTTTCTCCTTTTTACTTCCTTTATTTTTGAAATGTATCAAAATACATTTCATATTACCATAATATGCTACAATAAGATTTTGGTGAAAAATTAAACAATTTTCACCAATAAAACACAACTTTAAACTCTATTATTTTTTTTACAATTCGTTTAAATTATTTATTCCTAGTCGTTCATTATAGAAAGTAAAATCAAATATTGAAAACCCATTATCTTCAAAACAAGATTTATCACCTTTCAAGCCAATGTTAATATATCCTTCTAAGTTTCTATAAACATGGGCAAAACCATTTCTATATTCATGTAGACCGACTTCAATTACAATTTTTTGCTGCAATCTTTCAGCAGCATCACACAACACTTTCCATTGAGGATTTTCATCTAATAAATTTCTTATCTGCATATCACTTGAGACACCTTGTCTCATTATGAATACACATTTATCATCTTGATTTTCTTTGTTATTTTCCCAATAGGAATAATTACTACTAATAACTCTGAACCCATCATATTCCCTATTATTGTTGTCTTTATGAAAATTAGTAAATAATTTTCTATTAGAGCTTACATATTTATTATAAACATTTCCAATTAATTTTTTATAAATTCGTTTTTCTTCATCACTCGCATTTGATGCTTTGACCATTACAAAACTTCCAATTTCTTCCTTTAATTCATCGACGGTCTCGATTTCTTTTATTTTTTTCTTGAGTTTTGGATTATCCTTTGGGTTCGGATTCTTGGAATTCGGAAACATCCATTTAACAGCTTTAACAACACCTTTACCAGGAGTCAAAAGCTTAGGAAAAAACCACCCCAATGTTTCCCAAGTTATCTCACCAGTGACCAAACCTATGCCTACTTTGGTCGAATTGCTCATTTTTTTAGATCTCTTTTCCGCCCCCCCCTACAGATTCAGGCTTTCCAGATGCCAACGAATTATCTTCGTTTGCCGATGAATTCTTTTCATTTGGAGCTGCCAATGAATTTTTAGGCAAACAACCCAGAATCATTGCGAATGCAACTGCTATACTCTTTTTTGATTTTTTCATATGAATTACCCCTCACCAATTAAACTACGCTTAATTAAACTACGCTTAATTAAACCACGCCCTACATTTTAAAACAAAAACACTAATTTGTCAAGTATATGCTATCGAACACTCTTAATTTTTTGAATTTGAAATCTATATTTTTGGCCATTTTTGTTAACTTCATCGAAAAACATATTATAAGGTCTGCACCACAGTTTATGGTCGTCGTACAAAGCTCTGTATGCAATCATTTTTTCACCAGTTTCGCTGTGGTATATTATATCTTCGACCATATATAAATTTCCTTTGTAGTGCCTATAAATTCCTTTGATTTCCAATTCTTCCATAAAGTTCCTCCATTCAATACATTTTCGCCCTCATTCTACATTATTTTTTATTTTTATCAATACTATATACATTAGGTTTGAATTTTCGTTTATGTGTGATACAATCAAAATTCGTTTAGAAGGAGTTTCTATGAGCAAAAAATTTATCATAAGTTGTTGTTCTACTGCTGATTTGAGTGAGTCTCATTTTAAAGAAAGAGATATAAACTACATATGTTTTCACTTTGAACTTGGAGGAAAGCAGTATGACGACGATTTGGGAAAATCTATTTCTTTTCACGAATTTTATAAATCTATGGCAGATGGCATGGACACCAAAACATCTCAGGTTAGTGCAGGAGAATTTCAGGTGTATTTTGAAAAGTTTCTCGAACAAGGATTCGACATTCTTCACGTTTGTATGTCATCAGGTTTATCAGGAGTCTTTGATTCTGCAAAATTAGCTAAAAAAATTCTTACGGAAAAATATCCCGAAAGGAAGATAATAATTGTCGACTCTTTAGGAGCTTCATCAGGATATGGATTGATTATGGATAAAATAGCAGATTTGCGAGATTCCGGAATGAGTATCGAAGATTTGCATTCGTGGATAGAAAATAACAAACTCAAGATGCATCATTGGTTTTTCACTACCGATTTGTCTTTCTTTATAAAAGGAGGAAGAGTTTCTAAAATTTCAGGTGCAATAGGGAAAATATTGAATATATGTCCTCTTTTAAACGTAAACAGATTTGGCAAATTAATTCCAAGATTCAAAATTCGCGGGAAAAATAAAGTTATACAGGAAATTGTCAATCAAATGGAAAAATATGCAGAAAATGGATTGAATTACAACGGAAAGTGTTATATATCTCATTCAGCATGTTATGAAGATGCAAAGGCAGTTGCGAATCTTATTGAACAGAAATTTAAAAAACTCAATGGACCAGTTGAAATAAATAGTATAGGAACAACAATAGGAAGTCATACTGGACCTGGGACAGTGGCTCTTTTCTTTTGGGGGAGCAAACGAGTTGATTAAAAAAGAAAAAATTGCAAAAATTTTAAGAGTTATATCTATACCTCCGGTAGTTGTGGCCATTCTCATTTTGGTGTTATCAATTTTCCGGAAAGATATTTTTAGAAACAAGATTGATATTGTAATGCCAATAATGTTTCTGGGCATGTTGCCTATTTTAGCTTATCCTTTCCAGAAAATTATCCCTAGGTATAGAGATTTAGGGAGAGAGTTTCAGAGAAAATTGGCTTTCATTTTTGCATCGATAGGGTATCCTTTTTCGTTGGCATGGTCTATTTTATGCAACGCAAGTTATCAACTTGTTGTTTTGTGTTCTACTTATTTCCTATCTCTTGTTCTTCTCATATTCTGCAATAAAATCATACGAATAAAAGCAAGCGGGCACTCTTGTAGTATGGCTGGTCCCTTATCGATGCTAATTTATTGGGTGGATTGGAAATTCTTGTTCCCATTTTTTATATATTCCTTATTAGTTTTTTGGTCATCTTTGTATTTGAAAAGGCATAATGTAAAGGACTTAATAATAGGAGTGGTAATAGGATTAAGTTCGTTTGTTATCTCGATTTTTGGTGTAAATTTTTATAAAGGAGGATTAAATTGAAAATTGCTGTATTAACTGATAGTAATAGCGGATTTACCAAGGATGAAGCCCAATCTCTTGGTATATATATGATAAATATGCCTATAATAATAGAAGATAGGATACTTTATGAGTGGGAAAATGTTACATCGAAAGATGTTTTTGATTCTATATCTTCAGGGAAAAAAGTTTTTACTTCTCAGCCTTCATGTAGCCAAGTTCTGGAGGCTTGGATGTCTTTGCTCGAATCTCATGATGAAGTAATTTATATACCAATGTCCAGTGCACTTTCTAGCTCATGCGAAACAGCGGTAGGATTAAGCCGAGATTTTGAAAATAAGGTAAAAGTTGTTGATAATCATAGAATTTCCGTAACTTTAAGAGAATCAGTCATAACTGCAAAAAAAATGTCAGATAATGGATGTTCTTCAGATGAAATAAAAAAGTTCTTGGAAAAGGAAGCATATAATTCGGTTATATATCTTGCAGTTAATGATTTGAGAAGTCTAAAAAGAGGAGGAAGAATTGGTTCGTTTGCCACGATTTTTGGGACCATTTTTTCAATAAAGCCCATTATGACAATCAAAGGAGGAAAAATAGAGTTACTTGAAAAAATACGAGGAAAAATGAAAAAATGTGAGCTGAGAATGGTTGAAGCTATCAAAAATGATCTAAAAACTAAATTTAAGGATGAAGATACTAAGAATCTCAAAATCGGAGCAGCAGGAGCAGGTCTTAATGATGCACAAAAAGAAGAATGGATCAGTATTTTGAAAGATAATTTTCCTAATTCCAATGTCTATTATAATCCTCTGTCTGTGAGCGTATCTTGTCACACCGGAAATGGTGCAGTGG
>CAMHLN010000008.1 GCA_946186155.1 uncultured Clostridia bacterium
TCTTTATTTTCTTTATTTTCTTCTTTATTTTCTTTATTTTCTTCTTTATTTTCTTCATTTTCTTCTTTATTTTCTTCATTTTTAATGTCTTCAATTTTTTCTTTATTTTTTTCTTTTTCTTCTTTTTTTTCTTTTTCTTCTTTATTTTCTTTATTTTCTTCTTTATTTTCTTTATTTTCTTCTTTATTTTCTTTATTTTTTTCTTTTTCTTCTTTTTTTTGTTCAATTTCTTCATTTTCTTTCATTAACCCCACACCTCTTTCATATTCGTTTCTATTTTCTTCTTTATTTTCTTCTTTATTTTCTTCTTTATTTTCTTCTTTATTTTCATTTTCTTCTTTATTTTCATTTTCTTCTTTATCTTCTACTTGTTCTTCTATATTTTTATCAATCTCATTCTTTTTTTTCTTTTTTTGTCTTCTCTTTTTTGTAAAACTTTCTTTTTTCTCTTCTTCTTTCTCTTCTTCTTTCTTCTCCTCATCATTTTCGTCTTTTTTTAAATAACTTAATGGATTTAAACATGAAAACGCACCACTAGCGAGATTTTTCGCACCGCTTAATGTACTACCAATAGCATTTCCAAAACTACCGAACATTCCGCCAGACTGCTGCTGTTTCTCTCCTTGCTGTTGCTCCTCATTTTCTTTTTTAGATTCATTTTCTGACTTTATGGTGATAGTTTTTGTTTTTTTATTCCTATTTTTATTCTTATTTTTATTCCTACCAGGCATATCAAACCTCCTATTATGGCATAGCTAAATTTTAATATTCATTATTTTCTTTGCTGGCCACTTTAGATAGACTCTGTGAAAAAAAGTTGTTTATCGTTTTAACAATTATTTTTTCTCCGTTAACGTTATAGTAGTGATTTTCTTTCGAGTACGAAATATTTTTCACACCACTATTTTCTATGATTTTTTGAATGTTTTGCATAAGTGTCTCGTTGTGTATGTTTTTATTATTAATTCTACCCATCATCGAGGAAACAAGCATCTTAGATTCGCGATAAACTCTATTTGAACTTGATTTTGGTTTATTCATTTCGGCAAAAAAATTGTAAAATCCAGGAGTTCCATTTAATTCTTCCAGTCTTGATACAAATTCTTTATCTCTTAGTTGACAAATATATTGCATATCGTTTATTAAAGCATCCTTCGACAGTGTATCTTCAGGATCACAATAATTTACCCAAAAAATTGCCCAGGGTTCAGAATATTTTTTAAGCAAATTATTAACCTTTGTAATCGTCTTATTTTTACCTTCTTTTCTAGTAAAAAAGTGCACAAATCCCTTATAGATCCTATGAAATATGTTTTTGTCTTTCTTCTGGTGTACCATCCCTTCATCTAGCTTTTTATTTCTTTTTCCCAGAAGCCTTTTGGCGAAATTGCTTTTTTCTATATAATCTAAGAGTTGAATACCCCAAATAGGAAATTTATATGAAAAATCTCTAGCACGCTTATTGCCATTCTTTTTATTATCAAAAATTGTTTGCAATTTTTTTCTATATTCATCTTTATTCTTAATATTACCGAATTTTCCCTCATAAAATTCTCCATTAAGAAAATACTGATTAAAGTTAGATAAATCATAACACACAGCTTTAATTCTACCTAAATTTTTAACAACTTGTTCTTTTGTCCCTGATTTAACACTATCAACAAAATCATTAATTAAATCTTCAGCACTATTATAATCTGAAAAATTGCTGATATAATTATCTAAATTTTTCGCTTCTTTTTCAGCAATTTCTTTGCGAAATTGTCCATACTTTGGGTCTTTAGAAAAATTTTCATAAATATAAGAATTTTTTGGATTTGAATCATCATTTGACTCAGCTTTATTTATCTCATCTATATCTGGATAATTCATATTTTGAGCATTAAGAGTAAAATTTTCGTTGGAAGATATACTAAATTTGTTGCTATTATCGCTTTTTTCGCTTTTTTGCTCTTTATCATCCTCTTTTTTCATTGTGCACCTCCTAACAAATTATTTAAATACAAAATTGACCTTTGGGTTATTATAATATCAAATTTTATATAAAAAGTCAAATTATTTTCATATTTTTGTGCAATTAATCTAAAAACACTTAAATGAATCATTGAATAAAAAAATACATATCTATTCAGAAAGGAGTAGATATGAACCAAGTCGACGTTTTTGCAAAATTCGTGGGAGACATAGAAAAAATTTCAGAATCAGTTGGATGTAAAGCTGAAAAGCTCAATGAAAACATAGCAATTTTGAGAATTACTCCTGAAAAAATTAAAGATTTAAAAAATCACAACCAAATTCAACAAACAGAAATTTGTTCAAAAATTTCACGATCATTTTCTGAAAATTCTTCTGATTTAAACTCTGTTTGCGCAAATAACTTAAACAATTTTGATAGAAATTTGACAGGAAAAGGAGTAATAATAGCCATCTTAGATTCAGGAATAGATTTTCGTCATCCTGATTTCATAGAAGATAACGGAAACAGTAGAATTCTTTACATATGGGACCAAAATCAGCCTGGAAATCCTCCTGATGGATTTGACTTTGGAACTGAATATTCAAACTCTGAAATTAACATGGCAATAAACAATGAGATAGAAATTTCAGAAATGGATTTAGACAGCCACGGAACAGCAGTTGCAGGAATAGCAGCAGGAAATGGAAGATTATCTAACAAACGAAATGTGGGAATTGCTCCTGAAAGCAGCTTAATAATAGTAAAATTACTTTCCACTAACGACTCTTTTGCTACAAGTACTTCGAATATTTCAAGAGCAATAAAATATGTTTTTGAAAAATCAAAACAACTTCAAATGCCCATAGTTATTAATATAAGCTATGGAACTAATCAAGGAACTCACGATGGTCAAAATATTTTCGAACAATATTTAGATAGTGTAAGTGATAATAAAGATGTTTCAATTGTGGTTGCTTCAGGGAACGAAGGATTAGCTAGACACCATTTTCAATCTTATATCAAAACAGGAGAAACCTTAAACATAGAATTCTCCATCAAAAGCAGTTTCGAAAATTTTACTTTAACTTTTGTTAGCTCATTTTACGATTCTTTAGAATTTCAAATTTTAAATTCTTCAGGAGAAAAAAGTCCAATAATAGATTTATCTCAAACAGGAGAGCAAAATATATTTTTCGGAAGAGTGCGAGTTTCTTTCATTCTTGAGCAACCTACTCCAATTTACGAAGGTCAAAAGATAATTATAGTTTTTTCTGCTACAGGAGACTACATACCTGTAAGTTCATGGACACTAAAAGTGATGGCTAAAATTGTTATAGACG
This sequence comes from uncultured Clostridia bacterium, assembly GCA_946186155.1. GTDB lineage: Bacteria > Bacillota > Clostridia > Oscillospirales > Acutalibacteraceae > Improbicoccus. Next base: position 3,298 of record CAMHLN010000008.1, read on the forward strand.
GAAGAATTGATGCATGGCTTCCTATAACTGAAGAATCAGGATTAGAAACTCAATTTTTGAATCCTGAACCAAAAACGACTCTAACCATTCCTTCTACTGCACTCAAAGTAATATCTGTAGGAGGATACGACTCTCAGATAGACGAATTTGCTGAATTTTCAGGGAGGGGATACACGAGAGACAATCTTGTGAAACCTGATTTAGTAGCTCCTGCAGTTTCTGTCATATCAACGAAAGCAAACGGAACTTATTCTACATTTACGGGAACAAGTTTTGCCACTCCGTTTGTTTCAGGGGCATGTGCAATAATGATGCAATGGGGAATTATAAACCAAAACGATCCTTCAATGTATGGCCAAAGATTAAAAGCATTTCTAAAAGTAGGAACCAATAGAAAAAGAAATATAAAATATCCAAACAATTCCTGGGGATACGGAACCTTATGTATAAACAGCAGTCTAAATTATGCAAGAAAATATTCAACAATCCAAAATTCTGAAGATATTTCCGCGAAAAATTATTCTCTCCTCCAAAATTCTGAAGATATTTCCGCGAAAAAATACTCTCCTATTCAAAATTTAGAGAAAAAACAAGAAATAAATCCTGTAATGGACGATAATTATATGGATTTCGTCATGAAATATGATAGTCCTTCATTGTCTTTTATAGAAAAAGAACCAAAAATAAAAATTTCTTCTATATTGCAGAACAAATATGCCATAATACACGTTCCTTATGAAACCTTTGAATACTATAGATCAACAATGGAAGATTATGTTTTAGCTGAAAAAGCAATGATTTGTGGATTATCCCAAGATTCTGCTTTAAATGCTTCAGGAATAACTGCAGTTCAAAATCAGCAATTTTTGCAACTCAGAGGAAACGGAGTTTTAGTAGGAATTATAGACACTGGAATAGATTTTAACAACGAGTGCTTCAGATATGAAAATGGAAATTCAAAAATTTCATATTTATGGGACCAAGAATCAAACGAAAATCCTCATCCTGATGGATTTTTATACGGATCTGAGTATGACAATACGCAAATTAATAATTTAATTTCTGAAAATTATAAAGCATCAGATCTAGACGAAATTGGACACGGAACTTTTATATCTTCAGTAATTTCAGGAAGAAAAAGCGAAAACTCAAGTTTTATCGGAGCAGCTCCTGACGCGAATATCATATTTGTTAAATTAAAAAAATCTAAACAAATAATGAAAGAAAGTTCCGCAGTATATAGTGATTCTCCTGCTTATGAATCCACCGATATAATGTCAGGAGTAGAATATATCCTTAGGAAAGCCAGCAAACTTGAAAAACCTGTGGTAATCAGTATTCCTCTTCAATCTAATGAAGGAGCACATGATGGTCTTTCATATTTTGAACAGTATTTATCTGAAGTTTCATCAATTACTGGAGTTGGAATAGTTATTCCGGTTGGAAATCAAGCAAATAAATCTGGACATCTGCAAGTTAACGTTAGCCAAGACGACTCATACCAAGTAGAATTTAACGTTGCAAATAAAGAAAAAGGATTTTTAATAAACTTATGGACATCTGTTCCTGACAGAGTATCTGTTTCTCTTACCACTCCTTTGGGAAACAAAATAGAAAGAAGAAAATTTACCATTAATGAGTATAGAGAGTACGATTTTGTCCTGGAAAAAACTAAAATCAAAATTCAATATATTTACCCTGATATAAAAAACGGAAATCAAAATATAACTATCAAACTTATTGACCCTACTCCAGGATTATGGACTTTAAATATCTTCGGAGATTTGATAATATACGGAGTAGTAGATATTTGGATGCCTATATCGCAATTTTTGAACCAAGGAACTGCATTCTTGAATGCTACTGTAGATGGGACCGCTACTATCCCCTCAACTGCTGTGGGGGTCATTGCAGTAGGGGCTTATGACCATATAGATGAAAGTATATACTTATCTTCAGGGAGAGGCCAGAAATCTTCAGGCAAAATAAAACCTGATTTTGTTGCTCCAGGAGTTGAAGTCTTTGGAATTTATCCCAAGAATCTTGAGGGAAAAATGACTGGAACAGGAGTGTCATCTGCCATCGTTGCAGGAGCATCTGCTCTTTTGCTTGAATGGGGAATATCTAAAGAAAATGATGTCAAAATGAATACTAATAGGATAAAATCCTACTTAATCTTGGGGTGTTCTCAAAACATGAATGTGGAATATCCAAACGACCTTTGGGGATATGGTAAAATAAATTTGATTGAAACTTTTAGAAAAATAAGATAAAATAGTCTCTAAGAGGTATGCAATATGAAACTTAGAAAATTACTTGAAGGAATAGAAATTTTAAACAATTTTGGTAACTTTGATTTTGATATAAAAGGAATATCTTACGATTCTCGCCAAATCGAAGAAGATTCTGTCTTTGTTTGCCTGAAAGGCTCGAATTTTGATGGACATAAATTTGCTTCGGAAGCCATGAAAAATGGTGCGAAAATCGTAGTGTGCGAAAGGAATCTTGGGCTAGAAAATCAAATTATCGTGAAAAACACGCGAAAAACTTTAGCTAAACTTTCTGCAAACTTTTTTGAAAATCCGTCTAAATTTTTAAATGTTATCGCAATAACAGGAACCAAAGGTAAAACGACTACTGCATCTTTTATATCTGATGTTTTAAACTATTCAGGTGAGAAAACGGTCCAAATAGGAACTTTGGGAGCTATTTTTGAAAAGGATAAATTTTGCACAAAAAATACTACTCCTGAATCGTTTGAAATTCAGAAACTTTTGAAAAAAGCATTAGATTTAGGATTCAAAAACGTAGTGCTCGAAGCTTCATCAATAGGATTGAAAAATCACAGACTTGATAATATTTCAATTGATTACGGAGTTTTCACGAATTTATCTAGCGACCACATAGGTATAAATGAACACGCAAACATGCAGGATTATATAAAATCTAAGTCTTTGCTTTTCAAAATGTGCAAAATCGGAATAATCAATATTGATGACAAACTATGTAATGAAGTTATAGATGGTCATTCTTGCAAAATAAAGACTTATGGATTCAATAAATCTGCAGATTTAAAGTGTGATAAATTTCAAATTTGCAAGAATGAAATGGGAAGCAATTTTGTTGTTGATGGACATAATTTCAGCATATCGATTCCGGGAAAGTATAATATCTATAATGCCTTAGCTGCTATATCTGTTTGCAAAGAGATGAAAATAAACTACGAAAAAATCAAAGATTGTCTCAAAAATTGCAAAATAAGAGGAAGATCTGAGGTTGTTTTCAAAAATTCATCTATCACTATTCTCATAGATTATGCTCACAACTCTTTTGGATTAGAAAACATATTAACTTCTTTGAGAGAATATAATCCTAAGAGAATCGTTACTCTTTTTGGAGCAGGAGGAAACAGAGATAGAAACAGAAGATTCTCCATGGGAAGAATTTCAGGTAAGCTTTCGGATTTATCTGTCATAACTTCTGATAACTCTAGATATGAAAGTACCAATGATATCATAGAAGATATAAAAACAGGAATCTCCGAGACAAGTGGAAAGTATGTAGTAATTCCTGATAGAAGAGAAGCAATAGAATATTGCATAAAAAATTCCAAAAAGGGAGATTTGATTCTATTAGCCGGAAAAGGACATGAAACTTACCAAGAAATAAATGGATTTTCTTATCATTTTGACGAAAAAGAGATAGTTAACGATATACTTAATGAACAAAAAATAGTGTAGACGTAGGTTTTTAGGAGGCAATTTGAACTTAAATTTGTTAGAAATAACTAAAATTTTAAATATAAAATTTGATTTTTCAGAAGATAAATTAATTAATCACATAAAAATAGATAGTAGAAAAATTGAGGAAAATGATGTTTTCGTAGCTATTAAAGGGGAATCATTTGATGGCCACGATTTCGTTAATCAAGCATTCAAAAATGGAGCTATAGCTGCAATAGTAGAAAAAGATGTCGAGTTTGAAGATAAATCAAAATTTATAATAAAGGTAGATAACACCATCAAAGCAATGCAGCAAATCGCAGAATTTTATAGATCCAAATTTGATTTGAAAGTCATTGGCGTTACAGGAAGCGTTGGAAAAAGCACTGTAAAAGAGATGATTTATGCCATTTTTTCTACTAAGTTTAATGTCGTAAAAACAGAAGGAAATCAAAATGGTCAAATTGGATTACCTCTTTCAGTTTTTAACATTACTAACGACCATCAAATTGCAGTTTTTGAAATGGGAATAAGCAAAATAGGAGAAATGGAGACTCTCGCAAAAATTGCCAAACCTGATTTTGTAGTCATAAACAATATTGGAACATCTCACATAGGAAATTTTGGAGATATAGACACTATTGTGAGGGAAAAGTCAGATATATCCAAATTTTCTAACTGCAAAATTTTTGCCAATGGAGACAATCCCAATTTAGTAAATTATTTATCAAATAAAGACAACGTAATATATTTCGGTTTCAGCAAAAAGTTTCCATATAATGTTGAAAGTATGTCTTCTATTGGTGAAGATACTGAATTTATTTTGGTAACTGAGTCTTATAAGGCAAACATAAGAATTCCATGCATGGGGGTACATAACGTTTACAATGCTTTGGCATCTATTGCTGTTGCATCTGAGTTTGGAATTCACATTAATGATATAAAAAACGGGATAAAAAATTTCGAATCTTTGCCAATGAGACAGAATATAATAAAATTGGATAAGTTTACCCTAATAGACGACTCATATAATGCGAATTACGATTCTGTTCGAGCATCTATAGGTGTTTTGAAATCGATAGATTCTCATGGAAAGAACATTCTTGTTATAGCAGACATTCTTGAATTGGGAAATTATTCTCAAGAAATTCATTTTGAACTCGGCAAATATATAGCTTCAAGTGAAATTGATGTTCTAATAACTATCGGAAATCATTCTAAAAATATTGAACAAGGTGTATTATCAACAGGGATTCATTTGGAATCCAAACACTTTGAATCAAACCAAGATGCTTTTGAGTATATATGCGAAATCTTAGAAGATGGAGACAAAGTGTTAGTTAAGGGATCTCGCGGGATGAAAACTGACGAAATCGTGCAAAGATTATTAGATAAATTTGGAAATCATGAAAAAAGTTGATATTTTTACTGACGGAGCGTGTAGTGGAAATCCTGGCCCTGGAGGATGGGCAGCCATTCTTAGATATAAAGGCTATGAAAAAAAAATTTCAGGATTCGTCGCAAATACTACTAACAATAGAATGGAACTTCTGGCTTTAATAAATGCGTTGAGTTTGTTGAAACAAAAGTGTGAAGTCAACATCTTCACCGATTCGAAATATGTCGCAGATTCTATATCAAATGGATGGGTTTTAAACTGGAAGAAAGAAAATTGGAGAAAAAAAAACAAAAAAGTTCCAAATGCAGACTTATGGGACGTTCTTTTGGAATTAATGGAACATCATATCGTAAATATAAACTGGGTGCGAGGTCACAATGGTCATCCTGAAAACGAAGAATGCGACAAAATGGCAGTTGATGAAATAAAAAAACAAAAAGGTAAGTATGTCTAAAGTTGTTTCTGGATTAGCAAAAGGAGTAAATCTCGAAGTTTTTCCTCAAAAAAATTTACGACCTACCTCAAATAGAGCGAAAGAGGCGTTGTTTGATATTATTCAGTTTGATATAAAAGACAAAGTGTTCTTAGATTTATTCGCAGGAACAGGTCAAATAGGAATTGAGGCTATAAGCAGAGGAGCAAAAAAAGTAATTTTTGTTGATAAATCGAGTGAATCTATCGGAATTTTGAAAAGAAATATCAAAAAATTGCCAAAAATTTGTGCCGAAAATTTGAATGTCGAAATTCACAAGAAAGATTGTTTTTATTTTTTAGAAAAATTCAAAAACAAAGTAGACTTCTTATTTGCAGATGCTCCATTTGATATGAAAATAGACGAAAATGCTCTTTTGAAATTTTCTAAAGTTATGAAAAATGAAGGCACTATTATAATTGAAACTAGTTCTTTTGATAAAAAAATAGATGGATTTGGGAATTTTTATTTGATAAAAAAATACAAATATGGTAGTATCTCTCTCAGTTTTTATGTACAAAAAGCAGAAAGGGTTATTAAAAGAGATGGAATTTGAATCTGTAATGTCAACAATGGAAGAAATTTTGGAATCATCATGGAGACTGCCCATGACTAGAGGAAAAGTCATTTTAGATGCATCTGAATTTGAAGAATTGATAGGAAAACTTAGACTAGCTCTTCCAGAAGAAATAAAAGAGGCGAATGAAATTTTAAAAAAAAGGAATATAATTATTGAAAATGCCAAAAAAGATTGCCAGGATATCTATAAAATTGCAAAGCACAGAGTCGCAGAAATGGTAGAAGAACATGAAATAGTAAAAAAAGCAAAACAGAGAGAAGCAGAAATAATGAAAGAGCTAAAAGAAAAAACGGAGCAATTCTTACTAGATTCAAGAGACACAATAGGAGGTAATTTGTCAGAGATAGAAACGATAATGTCCTCAGGTTTGGACAAAGTAAAAAACGCGAGAAAAATTTTAAAAAGTTTAAGACCTAGTTTGAAATAGATAAAATGTATTTGTAAATGATGTGTCTGAATTGTTTATGCTAGCACATTTGTGGTGTGAATTACTACGAACTAAATATTTACCAGAGTAGCATATTTTATCCTGCTTGACTTTGAGTGTTAATTTTTAAAAATGAATCATATGTTATCTTGGTAAACTTTATCAAAAACTAAATTCTGATATAGCTCCTCCGCAAACTAAATAGTTATCGAAGTAGCATACTGCAAATTGTCCTGGACAAACATTATACGCTGGTTTTGAAAGATTCAAAATCGCGGTTTTATCTTCTCGAATTTCGAGTGTTCCATCAATTAACACGCTGTTGTATCTAACACAAATTTGGACGTTTTTTGGTGCGTTTTCCTCTGAAAAAGAAACAAAATTAACATTTTTTAGTGTTATTTTCGTCGCTCCAAATCTTTTCGAAAGGATTATATTTCTAGAATTAACATCTATGGTGTTGACGTATAATCTTTCTCCTGTGGAAACATTGAGACCTCTCCTCTGCCCCACTGTGTAATTAAAAATTCCATCGTGTGAGCCTAAAATTCTTCCCGAAGAATCCACAAAATTTCCGGGATTATTTTTTACTCCATTTTCTTTTAAAAAATCTCTGTATGACCCCTTTATAAAACATATATCCTGACTATCACTCTTGTTCCAAACAGATATTCCATTATTTTTAGCTATTTCTCTTATTTCATCTTTGGAAAATTTAGAAACAGGAGTAAGTATTTTGCTCAACTGCATTTGATTTAGCATGCAAAAATAATAACTTTGGTCTTTTTTATGTAATATTTTTTTTACCGCGTATCTGTCATTGAATTTTTCTATAAGTGAATAGTGTCCTGTTGCTATTTTTTCAAATCCAAGAGACTCCATTTTTTCTATTGCTTTTCCAAATTTTATTGTTTTGTTGCAAACAACACAAGGATTCGGAGTTCTTCCACCTGTATACTCACCTATGAAGTAATCTATAACTGAATTTTTGAACTCTTTTGTTAAATCAAAAACCAAATGATTTATTCCTATAAATTCAGAAACTTTTTTGGCATCTCTTATCGATTTCTCAGAATTCTCAGATTCAAAAAGCTTAAAAGTTGCTCCCGTGACATCGAATCCCTGCTGTTTCAATAAAAAAGCAGAAACCGAGCTGTCTACTCCCCCACTCATTGCGACCAATACACTACTCAAACCGCCCTCCAACCTAAAATAAGTTGAGTTTTTGATATCATATCTAAAGAAAATCGTCAACAAATTATTCAATTATGTTTGCAATCGTGTGCAAGAAAATAGAATTTTTTGGTTTCTTATCATTGGCAGAAATATTGAATATTTTAGAATAAAATTCTCCACAAGATTTGTGAGCTGATTTTACCGCATTTCTTATATTTGTTTCTATACATTCACAAGAAGTAAAATTTTTCCTTGCTACTTTTCTGTATGCTTCACTTATAGTTACGTTACCAGATTTAATAATACTTAGTACTTCACATATGTACTTAAATCCAAAAAGATTAGCTGGAACTCCAAGTTTTAGAACTGTTGAATTGATACTATTATTGATTTGAAAACTATTATTTTTTCCACATAAATCGTAAATTATTTCCTTCAGATATTCGAAATTAAAAGATTTTTTCAAATAATAGTCTAATCCTACATCAAAAACTTTCTTTATGATTTCAGACTTCCCAACGGCAGATATCATAATACTTTTCGGTCTATTTTTTAAATTCATAGAATTTAAAAATTTAAGAACTTCCAATCCATCAGTATTTTGCATAACAAAATCTAAAATTATTAAGTCATAAATTTCAGAATTCAAATACTTTATAGCTTGTGATCCATCGCATGCAGAATCAACATGTCTTACTTCTTTCAATTTCGAAATAAACTCACACAACATTTCTCGCTCATAAATATCGTCTTCAGCAATTAAAACATTTAATTTTTTCAATTCTGAACACACAATAAATCCTCTACTATGTCTTTGAATTCAAAAATTCCAATTGAGTTTTCATATAAAAACTTTAAAATATCTAAGACTTTACAGCGATACTGAGAAATGAAAAATCCATCATCGAATCTTTTGTCACCGTAAATTTCAGAGACAATAATTCCATAATATTTAATTTCTTCCAAAATTTCTTCAAAAATATAATACTTAATAATCTTCTTTTCTTGAATGCCGCTAATATTCGAAAATTCTTTTGTATACACATTACTTTTTTCCACTACAAACACCAAACCTCAGAATTTGTTTTATAAAAACATACTCTAATAATTTAATGTCTGATACCCAAAACTACAAGATGTAAAAAAACGAAAATTTCCGAAAATTTAAGAGTGCTCTTCTATGTAATCTACTACATCTCTTACAGTTTTAAATTTGCTGCTAAGATTAATATCGACGTCGATGTCAAATTCTCCTGAAAGAGTTGAAAAAAGATCAACAATATCTAGAGAATCTGCATTCAAGTCCTCGATGAAATCTGTATCATAATCTATAGAATCTTCGCTTACATTAAACTGATCTATTAATATAGATTTTACTTTATTGAAAATTTCTTCTTCGTCAAATGCCATAATTTAATCTCCTTATATGTAAAAAATATTTAATTAAAAATTGTGTATACAATATTAGATAAACAAAAAATTTTTTCAAGTAAAATATTACTGGGTATGCTATCATAGAAGTAAGTTATATGACCATTCTCTCAAATATATGCACTATGGGAGGTAAAAGTGAAAATAATAGCAAAAAATAAAAAAGCTCTACACGACTACTTTATCCTTGAAAAAATAGAAGCTGGAGTTGAGCTGAAAGGAACAGAAGTTAAATCTATTAGGAAAGGCAACATCAATATTAAAGATTCGTGGTGCTCATTCAAAAATGGAGAAATATTCGCAAATAACGTGCACATAAGTGCATATGAAAACGGAAATATATTCAATTCTGATCCAAAAAGAGAAAAAAAGCTTCTTATTCACAAGAAAGAAATATCAAAATTGTATGGGCAATTCAAGCAAAACGGATATTCAATAGTAGTCTTATCTGTATATTTAGACAAGAAATGGATAAAATTTGAAATTGCCTTATGCAAAGGGAAGAAAATTTACGACAAAAGAGAAGCAAAAGCAAAAAAAGAATCAGAAAGAAAAATTCAAAGAGCATTAAAAGAAAGACTGCAAAACTATTGACAAATAAGATGCAATGCATTAAAATGTAAACATTATTTTGTATATTAGGAGTGATTATTTTGGTTTCTAAAAAAATGAGAAAAATTTGTGCATTATTTTGTTCATTGGGAGTTTTGACTAGTGTCAGCAATAGGTATTCGAAATCTTGTGAAAAGTGTTCGCAAAATTTAATATCGTACGAACGCGCGCATAAAGAAAGTTTTTCGCTCATCGGGTTTTTATCCAGACTTTCATGTGGAATTTTTAAAGTTTTTGTAGGAACTTGGGGTTTTTTATCATTAAATAATTTTGTGGATTGGGTAAACCCGGGATTAGATAAAAACAAGCAGCAAACATTAAAAAACTGGTGGAAAGTAGGATCCGTCCTGGTGGGAATCGATGGATTGCAGAGTATAGTGGATGCTTTATATTTGGATGAAGCGAGAACAGACTTTGAGTTATTGAAGGAAGTTTACGATAAAAATTGCAAAGGTAAATCAATTATTATTTTAGATGGTTTAAAAGAAAGCAAATTTATCGCTTCATACAATTCAATCAGATTTTTAGAAACTTCAATTGAATTTATTTATTACTGGGATGCGTATTATAATGAAGTAATACAGAAAGTATTAAGTATATTTTCTTCAAAAGCAAATTCGTTGGGACTTGATGAAGAAACTATGACGTTACGTAAAATAATTAAAGTTCTGGAACCTGGGGAAATAAAAGAAATAGTTAACGATATTGTTAGAATTTTGGTCGAGGTAGGTTTAAATATTAATTGTGTTAAGAAACTCAGAAATGATTACCTGAATGGCAAATTGACATTTGAAGATGCTAATTCTAAATTTGCTGAAATTCAAAGTAATCAGCAAAATTTAGAGGAAGAATTGAGAGAAAAACTAAAAAATTTACGTTGTATTGTTGACAAAGTTTGAAATATATGATACGATAGGAAAAGATTGGAGTTACTAATCTAATCGGTAAAGGTTAATTTTTGGAGGAGTTTTATGTTTTCAAAAAAAATTTGCGCAAGTTTGTGTGCTTTGGGGATGTTGGGTGCTGTAAACGCAAATACTAAAGTAAGTGCAGCAGGTACGTTTCAAAGCATCGCTAACCAAAATCGTGATTCTTGGTGGAATTGCTTTAAAGTTGTTCTCGGAGCTTCCGTCTTTAATGTAAACCAATATTTTTGTGAGACTGGTTGTCCGCAGGGAACTACTTCATATGGAGTCATTGCTTTTTTGTCTTTAATTATTGCTGGTGAGGGACTTCTGGGGTCTTTAATGCCGGATTTGGATGGGGCTAAGATTAAGGTTTTTGAAAAAATAGCTAAGAATGATCCTGTCTATTTTGATACTTACAAGTTTCTTAAGTGTGCTCCCGTTGAGTTGACAGATGAAAATGTTAAAGGTGTCATTGACAATATAAAAAATGCTCGAGAAGTTTATAAGAAATTTAAGGATAGAGATTTGGATCCCGCTCAGCGTTTGTTGGCAAAAGATGAGTATGAAGATGCCGTTAAAAATTTGAAGGAAATAGCTGGTAAAAAGAATTCAGAAGGCAATGATGAGCAAACAAGTGATGATAAGCCTCAACTTTACAAAAGAAGGAATCGTTAAGTTTTCGCTTTTCTGTGTCACGGATGAATAATCCGTGACATTTTTTTACTCAAAAATATTAAATATGCGATTCCAAAACTTTTTATTTATAAAATTTTTTGGAATTTTTTTGAAGTTTTCAGAATTTGTCAATATATTAACATTATCTCCTGAAGACTTAATAATATACTTTCCTTTCATGCCTATCCCGTACGACTGCTCAACCCAAGAATTGTTCTGAAAAACTAAATTACTATTGTCTCGCATAACAAATGAGCAAATCGAAGGATATATAGAAAACTTTTTCCTATTGTTATCTATCATCACACTTCCACCGAGATAAAGGGTAACGTTGGGTTTAACAACAAATGATACAAATTTGAGTTTGGCATTTCCTTTTATTACAAGATCCCTATTTATTTTTATCTTTCTTCCTAAACCAAATTTATTTTCAAACTTAATCATGTCTCCTTCAACGATTATGGTTCTAACTTCGGTATCATTTATTGCATCAAGAAACTCTCTTCTATTAAAAACAATAGATATATTCCCTTCAGATATATTTTTTTGAACTAAATTAAATCTCACTATCGAATTCAATTTTGAAATTGATTTTATTTTACGCTTGTCTTCAATCTTTAAAGTATTATATTTTTCTAAAATATATTTACATCTCTCATTCAGTCGAACCCATGGAATAACAGGAAGATTATTTATGTAACGCTCAATTTGCTCAGGAGATTCGTATTTCTCACTTTTAATTATGCAAAATTTGTCTACTATATCAAAACGTCCATTGCCTAAAAATTTACAAATATCAACCTTTATTTCATTCTCTGATGTAACTACGTTTGCAAACGATGGTTCGGCCAAATCGATAATTATCTCGTTTGGAGTTTTTTTATTCTCGTGAATTTTATAATTTTTTACTCCCGCAGGACCCAAAGTAACAAATATAGTCCCACTGGGATTGATAATCTTTTCGTTTTTAGTAACTTCATCTGTAGCTTTTCCAAAACACATGGGTTTAGTTCTCGAATAAACATGGTCGTGTCCTCCAAAAACTATATCTACACCAAATTTTAAGCAAATTTCGTTTATATCTTTTTTTAAAACCTCAATATCTACGTCATCATTGTGAGGCCCATTTGAATACGGAGTCTTATGAGTAAATAATATTTTCCACTTCGCAGAAGATTTTTCAAAAGTTTTGTACATCCATTTTAGTTGATTTTTTCCCAATCCTTCATGTCCGAGATTCGTATTTAAGAAAACAAATATGCAATTGTTTTGCTCAAATGAGTAATAAATTCCTTCATATAAGTTCTCCTCGTTTTCGAATTCAATATTAAAATGGTTGATTATTGAATTTTTTATCCCCGCTTGTTTTAAAGTAGGATGGAACTTCACTTCATGATTCCCAACAATAGGAAACACGGGAACCTTAGCCCAAATTTTTGAATCTAACAAAAAATCCCAAAAATTTTCGTTGATTCCATCGTCTACAAAGTCTCCCAAGTGAAAAACAAACTGAATATTACTTATTTTTTCAAAAAAAGACTCAAATGCTTGCAAAAATTTATCATAATCTTTCTGCACTATTCCTTGCGAATCAGACATAACAACAAAATGATTATAATTCGAATTTTTAATCAGAAAGCTGTTTGTATAATCTCCACCACTTCGTCTGATTCTTATAAAATATTTTTTGTTAAACTCAAAATTTGACAAGCTAGCTGAATATTTTACTCTTGTTTCAATTTGATGTTTAGCTATAGTGCCCAAATCGAATATTGTAGGCCGAGATAAAGTTACCTTTTCTTTCTTTGCTTTTATAGAAACAGAATTAATAAAATTTTCATCCTCACTTATTTCTAAATATTCGTCGATTTCATCGTCACCAAACCAACGAAATCTTCTTGAATTTAAAGATTTTCCAGCACAAGAGGTAAAATTGAACTTATTCCTACGATTCTTTACACTAGAGTTGTCTGCAACACCAAAAATAAGGCTTTGAATTATCAGACATAAATGCTCACCCAATCCTTTCAAAAAGGTAGCTCCAGCATATTTTTTCACGAATCCGTTAATTATGTCTCTCAAATCAAGACCAAAAAATGACATCACATCAGAAATTTTGCCACTATTAGTATTTTTATTCAAAAAAAATCTTAATATTTTGGATTCCAAAACTATGTCATATTTTATATAAACTTTTTTGCTAATTCCCTCAGAAATTCTGATAACAACCTCAATAAAAAAATCCAGAAAATCTTTCGCAAATTCACTTTTATCAACATTCTTCAGTGCCAATACAATCCATTCAGGCAATTCTGTGCCAACAAAATCATGGTAACTAATAAACACAAATAGTATGAGATCATATAGGCTTTTCTCTTCAAGATTTGAAGTAACAAAAATTTCTTTATTAGCCAAAGTTTTCAAAATTTCACTAGTTTTACCTATTATGTAATTTTCATCTTTGAAAAAAATTTCTTCTATTTGAGAAAAAATATCTTCTAAGGTTTCAACAATCTTGTCATTCGGAATCACTATCCGATTTATAAAAAGGCTTATCAATCCAACACAATCCATGTAAACTGCGTTATTTTTGTAGTAGATGTTCATTTTACCCAAAAATTTCCCTAAATCTAACGATTTGAAAGTTCTCAAAGAGTTTTTGATTTTTTTTATAAAAAAATCTCCTACATAGAACCCCGGAAGCAGTCTTTCAATGGTGGAAACAAGGCCATCTTTGCGAACTTGAGCCAAAAATGGAGTCAATGCAATTTTTATAAACTCGTCCATCTTCTCAACATCAGACACAAAACTACCTCCTATTTCACAAGATTTTTCAAAATCAAAATTTCCTCAGCGTACCCAATTAAATCATTGGGAGTTTCAAGAATAAAAGGCAAATTTCTCAAATATTTATTAGTAAGAATTTTATGGAAAACGTCAATTCCTATATATCCTTTGCCAATTTTTTCGTGTCTATCTTTTTTACTCCCAATGGGATTTTTACTATCATTCAGGTGGATAATTTTCAATCTATCAATTCCTATTTTTTTATCAAACTCAGATAAAATTTCATCTAACTTTGATAAATCAAATCCTGCATCAAACATATGACAAGTATCAAAACAAACTCCGATATTATCTGGGTTTCCCGAAAAGTCTATTATATCAGCAATTTCATCGAAAGTCGAACCAATTTCAGTTCCTTTTCCTGCCATAGTCTCCAAAACTAAAGTTGTATTCTTAAATTCAGGTAAAATTTCTCCAAGAGATTCTGCTATAAATCTGATTCCCTTGGAAATTCCTAAACCTGTATGACTGCCAGGATGCAAATTATAAAAGTTTCCCGGCAAAAGATCTAATTTTTTTATATCATCTCTCAGCATTTTCTTGGAAAATTTTCTCACCATCGGTTTCGATGAACATAAATTTATAGTGTAAGGAGAGTGGGCAACTATAGGAGCAAAATTATTTTTTAGGTTAAAATCTCTAAATAATTCCAAATCTTCTTCTGAAATATCTATATTTTTACCACTTTTAGGACTTCGAAGAAAAAATTGAAAAGTGTTAGCTCCTATTGAAAACGCAGTGTGAGCCATACCCAAAAAGCCTAGGCTGGCAGACAGATGACATCCTATTTTCAACATTAAACTTCCTCATTTATTGTAAACTAATTAAATCAAATAGAAAAAAGATAATCTATAGAATCTCTTGGATTTTTACCCTTGTGCACAATTTTATATATTTCAGAACATATAGGCAAATGTATATCTTTTGCTTTAGAAATTCTATAAACAGCAGCAGATGTTCCTACCCCTTCAGCTATAAAATTAATTTTTTCGTTCCTGACGATTGATTCCCCAAACTCTCGGTTTCTACTCTCTTCTGAAAATAGGTAGCTTGAAAATCTCCGAGATGATAAAGTAAAAATGTAGATTTTTCTAATTAAACTAACCAAATCAAAGAGAAAAAAGATAATCTATAGAGTTTCTTGGATTTTTACCTTTGTGCACAATTTTATAGATTTCCGAACATATAGGCAAATTTATATCTTTTTCTTTAGAAATTCTATAAACAGCAGCAGATGTTCCAACTCCTTCAGCTATAAAATCGATTTTTTCATTCCTGACAATTGATTCTCCAAACTTTCGATTTCTACTTTCTTCTGAAAATAAGGTAGCTTGAAAATCTCCGAGATGACAAAGTCCGAACGCAGATTCTTTTTTTCCTCCTTGAACTTCAATCAATTTTGACATTTCAAAAGCTCCTAGTGACATAAGAGGTCCTTTTAAAGATTCCATATTCAAAGCATCCAAAATTCCAGCAGCTATTCCAAGAACATTCTTGCATGCAGCTCCAATTTCATTTCCTATCAAATCATTTCCAACGAAACATTTTATAAGATTACTAGACAAAATTCCGCACAACTCTAACTTAAAATCATAATTTTCAGAATCAATAACCATACAAGTAGGAATTCCCCCTACCAGGCTTTTTACATGCCCTGGACCAACCCATATAGCAATGAAATTATTATTTGGAAAAAACTCTTTGAAAACTTCAGTCAATCTTTTGCCACTCGATTCTTCTATTCCTTTCATGCACAATATAACTTTTTTTTCACTTAAATCAAATCCATCTGCATTCAAATTTGAAAGAAAAGATCGAAAATTTTGAGAATTTATAGATATTACTATGTAATCTTGCTGCAAAGCCAAATCCAAATCACAAGTTATTCCAACTTTGGGAGAGAAACATATAACAGAATTGCATCTGTTTTTCATAATGTTTTCAATATTTTTGGAGTTTTGTCTTCCCCAGAGAACAACATTATGGCCAACTTTATTAATATACCAAGCAATTAAAGATCCCCAGCGCCCTGAACCCAAAACAGCAAATTTTTTCATATCTCTCTCCATATTTTTCAATACATTATATTAATAAAAAATTAAAATAATTTGTCACTTTTTAGAATTATATCAAAATTATTATTGACAAATTTTACAGAATGAATTATAGACATAGCACTCGTTCTGATCAATGATCGAATGAAAATTTAATTTAAATATTAAGGAGTTTTATGAAGTTTATCGGCAAAATATTATGTGCAACAATTTTTGCTTTTACGTCTCTGACTATGAGTACGTTTGCATCGTATGACTATGTTATATACCATACTTATAATTATCCTGGAAAGTGCAGCATATGTGATAAAGATATTTCCAAAAGCGTTCATGCTGGGTTTATGTATAGGTACTGGAAAGTTAAGAATGTGGAAAATTCAGGCAATTACTGTGATGAGTGTGGTAAGGCTGACTGGGCAACTCATCTTATTACTATTCTTGAGTTATTTTATAAAAAAAATGGACTCGATATAAACAAGGATTGGAATAGAGAAAATAATGAAAAAATAGTAAATGATGATAAATTTCGAAAATTGGCCCCAAGAAAATCCGTTGAATCTGAAAATCCAATGCATATTTTGCTTGCTGGAGAGGCTACTGGAGATTATACTATTAATTTGGAATTTTTTTCTAAAAAAATAGGTTTAGTTCCATATGCAGAAATCAAAGCATTTAAAGATGATAAACCAGAATATAGGGCAAATCATCTTTCCAGGTTATTAGATCTGGCTTCAAAAGAAGAATGGAACCGATGCCTAGATAGCACAACATCAGATGATTACCATCGTTTTGCAGAGAATCTAAAAAAGAATTACCTTAACCAAAAATGATGGTTCAATTTTCTGCTAAGCAACTAATGTTAAACGGTATAGTTTCGCATGGTAAGTACAGGTAGATTTTCTATTTCAAAATCTAAATTATCCAGTAGCACAATATTTCCAAGATTAAATGTGCTGTTATCTATTATAATCTTTGCTAATTTATCCTCTACTTCCGTGCGAACTAAATTTTCTATCTCCCTAGCTCCATTTTTATTATTATCTTCAATTTTATTAACAATAGAATCAATAACTCCACTATTGTAACTTAAATTTAATCCTTTTTCTTTCAAATGAGAAACAAAATTACCAAGTTTCAGCTCAGCTATTTGCTTCAAAGTTTCTCGATTAAGCTTTTTGAATACTACTATTCCTTTCACTCTTGCTAAAAATTCTGGTTTCAAAAATTCATCAAGATATTTTCTAGCTTTTTCCTCAGTCAAATCAGATTCACTTTTGTCAAATCCCAAGGGGCCATTCTTATCACTTCCTGCATTCGATGTCATAACTATTATGGTATTCTCAAAATTCACTGTTCTTCCATGAGAATCGTTTATTTTTCCCTCATCCAAAATTTGCAGCAATATATTCATTACGTCAGGATGGGCCTTTTCTATTTCATCGAACAATATTATTGAATAAGGCTTCTGACGCACTTTTTCAGTAATTTGTCCTGCTTCATCATATCCAACATAACCTGGAGGAGACCCTATTATTTTTGATACTGCGTGTTTTTCCATGTATTCTGACATATCAAGACGAATTAAATTATCAGGTGTGTCGAACATTTGTTCAGCAAGAGCTTTCACTAGAGCAGTCTTACCCACACCGGTAGATCCAACGAATATAAATGAAGGAGGAACCGACTTAGAACTCATACCGGTCCTGCTTATTCTTATAGCAGAACACAAAGAGCTTATTGCTTCATCTTGCCCCTTAATCTTTTGTTTGAGAGAAGACTCAAGATTTCTTAGTTTTTCGAATTCATCTTCTCGAATCTTCGTAGCAGGAATGCCAGTCCACAATTCTATAACTTTTGAAATATCTTCCTCTGTAACTTTGTGCCCTAAAGCTTTGTCTCGAACATTTTCCAACCTGCCTGAAAGTTGAATCATATTTTTTTCAAGTTTAGCAAGTTTTTCGTAATCTAATTCTGTTTCCTCAGAAATTTTCTCTTTTTCCAATCTAAGATTCTCAATTTCTGCACTCAATGAATCATATTCTGACAAATATTTATTATTTAATGAAGCATACGCACACGCTTCGTCCAATAAATCTATAGCTTTATCAGGTAAAAAACGGTCAGTTATATAACGTTCAGATAACACAACTATTCGATTTATCAGACTTTCAGGAATTACTATTCTGTGATAATCTTCATAATAAGATTTAATTCCCATTAGTAAGTCAGTTGTCTGAGAAATAGAGGGCTCGGAAATTTTGACTTGCTGAAATCTTCTCTCCAAAGCAGCATCTTTTTCTATGTATTTTCTGTATTCAGAAAAAGTTGTTGCTCCTATGACTTGAATTTCTCCTCTCGACAAAGCAGGTTTCAAAATATTAGCAGCACTCATAGAACCCTCTGAGTCTCCAGTACCCACTAAATTATGAACTTCATCTATGAACAAAATTATATTTCCGTCATTTTTAACTTCATCTATCAGTCCTTTTATTCTGCTTTCAAATTGTCCTCTAAATTGGGTTCCTGCCACAAGAGCCGTCAAATCAAGAAGGCATAACTCTTTATTTTTAAGCTTAAAGGGAACATCACCAGAAGCAATTTTAAGAGCTAATCCTTCAGCAATAGCAGTCTTGCCTACTCCTGGTTCTCCGGTTAAACAAGGATTATTTTTGGTGCGACGAGATAAAATCTGCATGACTCTGCTTATCTCACTATCTCTTCCAATTACCCTATCTAATTTGTTTTCCCTTGCTTTTCTAGTTAGATTACTGCAATACATTTCTACATATTTTCTCTTGGAATTTCTTCTTGGTTTTTCCTGAGAATTTTTCGAATTTTTGCTCTCAGGATTTTTAGCAAACGGAAAGTCTCCAAATATATTCTTAATAAATGGCAAAAAAGCTACTCCACCTCCTTGATTTTCATCTAATTCTCCGATACCACGCACATCATCAACTGCTGAAATTATACCAGCAAGCTGATCTCCCATTCGTTCTATATTATCTGAATTTTCATTACTATCATCTAACGATTTTATAATTTCGTAAAAAGATTCAGCATTCATTTTCTGAGCACAACGCATGCACAATCCTTTCACAGGAGATTCTTTTTCTCCAAACGATAAAAATATGACTGCAGGTCGTTTTTTGCAAACAGAACACAATACCATAATACACTCTCCAAGCCCAGCTTGTTCAAAATTAAAATTAGTTATTGCATTTATTCACATGAACAATACTGACAAATTCTATCGCATATCTTATCAAAGCTTGAAGCATTAGTAAAGACGTTATAATCATAAGAGTATCAGTCAAAAATTTGTTTTCTATTTCCCAAAGAGCTTTCATAATTACTATTACAGAGATAGAAAAATAGAAAAAAGCAGTTCCGAGTTTACCATACCATTTTGCTTTAATGGTTTTTTTTGTCTTTTTAAGAATAAATGCTCCTGCAATTAGCATTATTAATTCCTTAAATATTAAAATTAGCATAAATGGCACAACAGATTTAAATTTTATTCCAAGGCAAACCATTATGGATATTAAAGTCAATTTGTCTGCTATCGGGTCAATAATTTCTCCAAATTTTGTTTGTTGATTTAAAATTCTTGCCAAAAAACCGTCTAACAAATCTGTTACTCCTGACCAAAACAAAATCTCGACAGCTTTTAAGTAATTTTCATCCATGGTGTTAATAACAAATGGAATTATCAAAAAGATTCTAACAATCGAAAGAGCATTCGGAATGTTAAATATCTCTCGAAAATCTAGATTAGGTATAGATAAAAAAGATTTTATTTTTTCTTTATTAATCATTTTAAATTATCCATTATAAATTTTTTAGGAAACGGTATATAACTAAAAATATCGCTTGTGATAGGATTGAAATCGTAAAACTTGACGAAAACTGACGTGCATCGTATAGATTCTTGTGAAAAAATTTTCGGCGGATTGTTCCAGTATATCAAGGAAATTTTTAAAAATAAAATGCATCCCCAAACCAAAATTATTCCCTTCAGGATTCCAAGAAAAGCTCCCAAAAGAGAGTTAAACTGCGACAAAACAGGAGCAGAAAAAATGTGAAGGGACCCCTTGGTTATTTTTCTCGATATTGCTATTACTATACCGAAAAAAAATGTTCCTAATATCATTCTCATAAAATTCAAAGTAACTGGAGAAACTATATCAAAAAGAACTTCAGAAGGATTACTTTGCAATATTAAATCTGCTACCCTGTTTCTATTTACACCGCAAAAATTCAAAAAAGTAATTAAATATTTAGGGAAAAGTTCAATACTTCCGCTCGAACAAATTTTATCAAAGTAGTTTATTATGATATTTCGAAAAAAATAATTATGAATATAAGAAGACAAATAAAATGAAATAATCCCAGATAGAGAAAAAGCAATTAATCCTGCTACAAAATTCATAAGAGGCTTGACTACTCCTTTTTTCCATCCATTCAGAGTAAACATAAATATAGAAAACATTATAGGAACATCTAAAATCAAATTTTCTAATGCGATATTCAAGATTAACTCCTAAGAGAATAATGTTATTACTTTACATTATACTAAACTTGTCCATTTTTTAGAATCATCTTTTTTATTTTCTAGTGTCTTCAAAAGTTTATCAACAGATTTAATTACTTTTTTTCTCTCATTTTCAGGCAAAGAACGCAAAGATAAAATGAATTTTTTTTCCTGATTGCTTAAATCGTAAAAATCAGATTTCTTTTTGTATGATAACGAAATATCTGACGCTATATACTTATTGTCGTCTTCAAGCAAATCATAAGGAGATATTTTGAAAATTTTGGCGATTTTTTTTATCATCGGCCAATTAGGAACAGTTTTTCCAAGTTCATAGTAGGTATAAGTAGAGCGATCGACTCCTAAGATAGAAGCAATATGCTGCTGAGTTACTCCTGACTTTGTTCTCAAAATTTTAATTTTTTCACTTATCTTTTCCAAAATTTTCCTCTACTTTATAAGTTGTGTTTTACCTTTTTGAAGTTTTGTTGTTATATTTATCATTTTAGTAGCAAATGTGAGGTTATCAACACTTACGTAAGTTCTAATTCGTATTCCTTTACTAAGAATATTTAAAAAAGACGCAAAAGTATTTACCATTTCCGCTCCTTCGCCAAATCCTAACATTTTAGCTCCCCCTGAAATAATATTAGCAGTAACACCACTTGTTCCAACAAAAGCTAAAATATTTTTAGTAATACTTTTTGCGTAACCTTCATCTTCTTTTTTTTCTAAATAAGAATCCAATGTCATTTTGATATTTAAATCTGCAACACATGCAACGTAAGAGTTTCTTCCTGGCATAAAATATTCATTTCCCGCAGACATCAGTCCTTTTAGAGTTGCATTTTCTATAGTAAAAATTAATGCACCAATATCTAAGTCCGCCGCAGCTAAAATTTCTCCAAAAATCTTAGCTCTATCTTGTGAATCCATAAATTGTTTCATTTCTTTTTCACTTTTTAGTTCAGACTCATAACCGAACATATATTTTTCTAAATCAACTAATTTTACAAACAGTTCTGCAAGATATTGATTCATTTTGCTATATTTTTCTTGGTCTTGCTCATTTTTTGGCTGAAAATCTGACAATTTGTTGGATACCAAACTTTTTGCTGCTCTTAAAAATTCTTTTGACTCAACATCGTCTGCAGATGCACTTTTCAAAGATTTTCTGAAATTTTTATAAATGTGATTAATAGGCTCATAAACAGACTTCGTTATATCAAATTTAAAAACTTTTCCCAATATTGAAGGCTTTAGTTCGGCAATTTTGGCTTTTATTTCTTTCATAATTTGCTTTGATTTTCCATAATCTTTCTGTGCCTTTAGAGCCATTTTCTTTTTATCATAACGTATATTAGGATCTTCTTTTTCTACCTCATATTTTTCAGTATGTCCGCCGTAAGGATGAAAATAAATCTTTCCGCTTCTGAAATTATTTTGAATATCAAGATTTCCTATGCAATCTACTATTCGTGTGCCATCGGGAACTTTGCTAAGCATATTTAACAAAAGAGGAGCGCTTAAAGTTAGGTAAACTCTTAGCTTAGCGGGAGAAGAACTTGCAACTTTGAAAAGTTTGCAATCTATGTCTGTTTCAGAGACCAAAATAACTATAGAAGACTTATCTACTCCTGAAGTTCCTGCAATTTTTTTCACAAGTTTAACTCCCTCAAGAGTCACAACTACACGGCCTACATTCGCGCCAGGAATAAAAAATGAAGTAACAACATCACCGAGAATTTTTGCTCCCTTGATAGCTCTCAAGCGCAAATTACTTTTAGAATCTTTTTTGAAAATTTTTTCAGAATCTTTTTTATAATTATTTATTTTTTCAGAATATTCTTTACATTCATCTATCTTTGAAAAAATATCTTTACTATTATTTTCAAGATGACCATAAGTTTCTGATACAATTTTTTTGATATCAGATTGAATGCCCAAAATACTTTGATTTATATTATAATCTCCATAGTTGTAACCTTCATTTTTTGACTCAAATTCTTTTTTTGCTATTGCTTTGAGATCCGGTATAAAACCATCTAAAACCTTTGAAAAATTTTCACCCCATGATTTAAACTTTTCATGGGCTTTTTCGTCTTCCAAAAAATCATCAAATTTCAGTCCTTCCACTGATTTTGTAAATTCTTGGCATTTGGATAAAACCGTTGGATTTTCTGATAAATCTAAAGAATAGGTCTTCATATATGAAGTATAAGAGATGTTCAAAAACTTTGAAATTTGATTTTTTAAATTTTCTTTTAATTTTTCGATTGTATCTTTAGTATTTTCCTTTAATTTTTTGATTTCATCTTCAATTTTTTCTTTAGGTTTTGACAACTCTGCGATCTTTGCATCTATGCCAGCTTGATAATTTTTTGCAGTTTGCTCATCAATTTCCAATCCCCCATCAAAATCTTCCATATCGGTAACAATGTCAATCTCAATTTTCAAAGATTTCCCTAAATTTCCAAAATCTTCAAGCAAATGGTACATTATGATTAGTGTCTCATCGTTGCGAAAATCATTATCTGCTACTTCCTTTTTCTTAGATTTAGCTCTATCTATTATTTCTTTTCTTCTCAATTCTATTTCATTTTTTATTTCAGCAATTGCATTTTTAATATCTGACTCACAACTAGAGCATAACTTATCAACATCAACTTTGGATAAATATTTATAAAGAATTTTAGCAGCATTGTCTTTTTTGAATCTCCAAGATGTTTTCTTATAAAGCTTTTTCAGATCTGATTTTATTAACTTCTTGTAATATTCAACTGTTTCGTCTTTACTAACTTTAAGAGACTCAAAATCATAAGCAATTTCTGAAAAACGTTCATTAAATATTATGGTACACAAATTGCTAAAATTATCATACAAACTTTTCAATGCATTTCTAGTAAAATCACTCTCATTGTTATGCAATTTCTTTTCAAAAATTCTAGCCTTAATAGCATCTCTCACATAATTAGATACCATTAGCAATTTATCGTAAACATTAAATAAATCATCCAAATTATCATTTTGTTTCAGATTTTTCTTTATAGACCTGTATAAATCAAAGGAAAACTTATAAGCAGTCTTAGCAACATTGTCTTTATTAAAAAACCATGATCTATATCTTTTTAATTCTTTTAAATCATTAGATATGCGCTTCATACATTTATCTACATCTGTTATCATTTTTTTACGTTTTTTTAAATCTTCAAAATTCTGTTTCATTTTCAAATATTCGGATCTTTTCTCTTCACTTGAAATCTTGTTTTCAATGGAGTTTTTTATACCTTCAATCATTGACTTTAGGCCGTCATCATCATAATCTGACATTTTTTCCAGCAAATCAGATATTTTTTTCTTAATCTCTTCCGCTTTGTCGTTTAATTTTTTTGCTTGCTGTTCGAGGGATTCTATTTGTTTTTTTAATTTGTCAACTTGCTTTTTTTGTTTCTTAATCGTATCTTCGGCTATATCTTTAGAATTTTTATTCATTGAATCTAATTGTGAATTTTCTTTTTTAAGATTTTCAGATTCCTCATTTTTTTTATCTTCGATTTTGCTTTCTTTTTCCTTAAGTTCATTATAGTTTTTCATATATTCTTGCAGTTTTAAAATATTTTTCTTTAAGTCACCGTTTTTGTCTTTTTTGCTGCTAAATTTCATAGATGACAGACCTTCAGGAAAAAAGGAAAGTTTGCCATATAATTTTCCCAACTTGAGACGATACATTTCAAAATTTCTTTCTAAATTCATGCCCGTCACCACCTTTGTGGATATATTACAATCCAAATTCAAAAAAGTCAATTTTATTGTGCAATATATCTGAATAAAAACAAAAAAATGGCACCCTCGACAGGAATCGAACCTACAACTAAGTCTTAGGAGGACCTTGTTATATCCATTTAACTACGAGGGCAACATTTCGCATTTTATAATTTTTAATAATTTCTGTCAACCTCATCTTTTTGCATCACATTTGACATTTTCATTTTTAAAATCTACTATTTTTAGTACATATTTACAAGAGGTGCATAATGGGAATTTTAGATACCGTAAAAGGGGCAGCAAAATCGTTAATTTCTTTCGGAGAATATCGCAATAGTACTCTATACGATTTTTCAAATGTCGTCCGCGCTTCGTTCTATGTATTCAAATATGACTCTGCAAAAGAATCTTTTGAAAAATTAGGAGTTTTGCCAGTTCAGGTTAATCCAAAAAGTTATAAAAGAGTAAGCGCAATTGGAAAAAAAGGAGAAATAAGCACCGAATCAATAATCCAAAATAATAGAGAATCTGGTGAAGCTGATAACACTATGACTTTCGATTTGGATTTCAATATAGTAGACGAATATAGATCTAGAACTAACAATGGAGTATTGCCTATCTCCTGTTCCATTGATGAGGTGACAATAATAAATGCATTGTATGACTGTGCATCTCCAGAATATAGAGTTTTACTAAAATGGGGAACTTTAGCGTTTCTCGCAAGAATAGGAGAAATTAGTTGTTCATACAAATCATTTTCTCCATATGGAGAACCTTTGTCAGCAGAAGTCTCTCTGAAGTTGATTAAACACAGAGGAAATTTCAAAAGTGAAGATACAGATATATCCGCCAAAGAAGCTCTTGGAGTGTCAGCATGGACACAAATTACTGCATCTTCAAAATCAGAAGAACTTCTTGTCAGAGCTCAAATTGCTAAACAAGAATTATCTGCTGAAGCATTGCCTGCTCTTTACAAACTAAAAGTATACTAGTAAGAGGTGAGATTATGGAAAATCTTGGGAAAGAATTAAAAGATGAAAAATCTCTATATTCATCAGACAATTTAAAAATTTTAGAAAAAGATATCTGCCAAAGAAGCTCTTGGAGTGTCAGCATGGACACAAATTACTACATCTTCAAAGTCAGAAGAACTTCTCGTTAGAGCTCAAATTGCTAAACAAGAACTATCTGCTGAAGCATTGCCTGCTCTTTACAAACTAAAAGTATACTAGTAAGAGGTGAGATTATGGAAAATCTTGGGAAAGAATTAAAAGATGAAAAATCTCTATATTCATCAGATAATTTAAAAAGTTTAGAAAAAGATTTTTTAACTTTGCATGATGCTAAAATTGTCATAGATGATAAATTCAATAGTTATTCTAAAAAATTCGAAAATGAAGCAGATAAACTCCAAAATAAAAGTATCAATGAAGAGTTAGACTATACAAACGTTACCGGTGACAGAAAAAAAGTAGCTGAATCTAGAGGAAAATTTTTTGCAGAAATTCTGTACCCAATTTTGAATAATCCCAAGCATGCAGAGTTCACAGGCAAACTGGACAATATAAAAAATGAAGACATAGGAAGAGAAAGCAAAGATAATTGGGAAAAAATGTGTGATAATAACGATGATATTATGACGTATCATAAAAAGTTATATGAGCGTTCTGAAAATGAAAGAAAAGAAACAAAAAAAATATTATTTGGACAAAATGATGAAAATCAAAACAGTAGTGGTAAAAACAATTCAAAAAGTGACCCTATGGCTCCGGCAAGAGCGGTTGCGTATATTAAAAATTTTCAAAAAGACTATTCTCTTAATGACGAAATAAATAGCGAATTTGAGGATATTTTGAATTGCAATAATTACATATCAGAAGATTTTTTTAACAGGTTAGACAGTATCACTGATAAACAAAAAGACAAAAAGATTAAAAAGAAAGTTGATGAAGACGACGAAGAAAACGAAGAAGAAAATGATGAAGACAATGAAGACAATAATGATAACAAAAAAATTTATGCAGAAAACCTAAAAGAATTTCTAAATTTAAATTCTGCAAATTTGATTAATAGTATTAGTGAAATGCAAAATATGAGTAATGAGGAAAATCTGAAAAATGCAAATAATAATCAAGATTTAAATCAAAAAGTTGATGAAGAAGACGATGATGATGACGAAAATTACGATGAAAATAGTGAAGATGAAGATGAAAGTTCAGCAACATCAAACGATGGGACCCAAAAAAGAGAACCAAACAAATACGACAAAATAATAGTCAATCTGAAAAAAGTTGGTTTGGAATATATGTTTGATGCAGTAAAAAAAGATTGCATGCAGAAAAAATATGAACTAGACCAAATTAGAAGTTCTAAATTAGAAAAATCACAAGTAGATGACGAAAATGACATGGATGAAGACATCAATGAAGAAAATGATGAGACGAAAGAATCAAACGAACAGCAAGAAAAAATATTAAAATCAGAATGTGCTTTTTTGGTTAGTTTATCCATGAATATAGACGAGCAATTGCAACAATATAACGATAAATTAAAAAAATTGGGTAATACTAAAGAAACCAAAAAAAAAGAAGAGGATAATGAGGGAAACGATGAAAAAAATGGCGCTGAGCATGAAGAAAAAGAAAGTAGAAAATATTACGACCCATATTGGTATATTAGATATCTTGAGGCAAAAAATGATTCCGAAACTAAAAACACAAAAAAGGCTACTAAAGCAAAATCTGAAACTAAAAATACAAAAGAAGATACTAAATCAAAACCTGACATGATGAAAAAATACTACCTCTCAAGAGCAAAATTGATATGTATATACGATGGAATAAAAAGTATTATTGAATCTAAAGAAAACGAAGAAAAAGCTCTAGCAGAATTTGAACAAGAAAATATACCAAGCGATTGGTACACTGGACAAATGCAAAAAGTGGCAGAAAATTTAATTAATTCAGGAAATCCTGATGACCCTCTTTTTGAAAAAGCAGTAAAATCTTTCGAAAAAGAAACCAAACACAAATTATGGGCAGATTGTTTTTCTCAATTGAAAAAAGTAGCTTCAAAAATAAGAGTAAGTATTAAAAATATGGAAACTCAAATCAGATTGCAAATAGAGAAAGCAAAAAACGAATTAGAAGAAGATATAAAATATAAATACCAAAAAGAAGCATTTGATGAACAAAAGTTAAAAGCACGAGGATACAAACAAAGCGACATAGAAAAAATGAAAAACGAATCTGTAGAAAATTTTACAATAAACGATATACCAAATGTGAAGTACTTCAAAAAAACTGGTAGCCGTGTGATTTCAAAAGAATCAAACTGCGATTTTCAAAAATCTAGTGAAAAATACAACGACATTATGCGACTAATAAGCGAAGGAGACAAAAACAACGAAAAATTCAAGCATCCCTTGCCTCTGGAAAAATTTAATAGTTACGATTCACAAGCATTCAATATGCTAGAAAACAAATTTCCCGAATCATTGAAGTCCATACCCAAGGAATATGTAAAATATTTCGATGATAATTCCGATATTTTAAATGAAATAATTGTTAGAACGAAAACTGATGAAGATAAAAATGCTGCACAGGAACAGGGAAAGAATGAGGAAGAGTTATCTGAAGGATTTGGCTCCCTTTTTGGAGACAACATAGATGAACTTACAGAAAAGAATAAAGAAACAATCAACGAAGGAGTAAAAAATTTTAGCAAATCAGATGAATACACAGAAAAGGGCAGAACTGATCAAATTCTCAAAAAACAAGGAATAGGAGCAGGTTCTATATTTGACCCTAGATCTCAATACTATCTCAAAAATACTGCAGAAATTGAAAATAAACGTTGGCAAGATTATAAATCTGGCAAAGAAAAAATGGGAGAAATATATAGAGGAGCTGCACAAGTAGCCGCACAAGCAAAAGAAAACGCAATCAAAAAAAGTGAACCTATAGATTTGGATATCAAAAACACCATAACAAAATATAAAGGAATTTCTAATTCAAGTTTTGAAAATATTGATAAAAAGGTAGATGAATATATAAAGTTAAACGAAAAAGAAAATTTTTTGACCAGAATGAAAGAAAAATCTCGCGAGAAGAATCAACTAGAAAACAAAAATTATCAAGAGACAGCAAAAAATAGAATCGAAATATTAAGAGAAGAGAAAAAAGCTTTAGAAAAATATTGGAAAGAAAATCGTAAAGAACTTGACGATCTAAGCAACCGCAAATTTGGATTTTCTTCAAGTATCGCAGACAAACAAAAAGAAGAAATTGCTAGCTTGGAAAGTTATTATTTTGATGAAAGCAAAGCACGTTCTATAGTAATGGGACCAGAATACAATAAAAGAAAAGAAGAGATAAAATTTGATTTAGACTTTAAAAGAGATATTCGACTTGAACGAATTAAAGAAGAGCAAAAAAAAGCATCTGATGTTATAAGTAAAAATTCTAAAGAATTAAACGAAAGAATTAAATCTCTTGGAGTAGAATTGAAGACAACCGGTAGTAAAAAAGTAAATGACAAAGTGATTTCAAATACAACAATGGCTCCAAAAGCTCCAGCTCCTCCTCCTCCACCTGTGCCAAAAGATTTAAAAAAAGAAACAGAATTAACCAGTATTCCTCACTTTGACACTAGACAGATAAACTCCCCAAACGAAGCCGGATATGTTACAACTCAAATGATGAATGCTCAAATTGACTATCTAAACCAGATGAAAAAAATGATGGAAAATCTTCAGAATCAAAACTCAGTTTCAAACAAGAAATAGATCTTCTAGCTCAAAAATTTTTTATTTGGTATATTTTTTGATAATAATTTTGGCATCAAATAAATAAAAAAATCAGGAGAACAACGTGAAAGTAGTAGTTATAACCGGAAGCTCGCGAGGAATTGGAAGAGCAACTGCTATTGAATTTGCTAAAAATGAGTATTCCGTAGTTGTAAATTATAATAAAAGCAAACAAGAAGCTGAAAAAGTAGTCTCCGAAATCAAAAATTTTGGGCAAGATGCACTATCATTTAAAGCAGATGTCTCAGATTTCAATGAAGCCAATAATCTTATAAATTTTGCAATAAAAGAGTTCGGAAAAATCGATGTTTTAGTTAATAATGCTGGAATTTCTCTTCAAAAAATTTTTCAAAATGTAACTGAATCTGAGTGGGAAAATTTGTTCAAAGTGAATGTATGGTCAGTTTTCAATTGCTGCGCAGCCGTAGCGAACCACATGATTTCCAGAAAAAAAGGGAAAATAGTAAATGTTTCCTCAATATGGGGAATCGCCGGTGCCTCAATGGAAGCACACTATTCTGCATCGAAAGCTGCCATCATCGGGTTTACAAAATCGTTGGCAAAAGAGCTGGGTCCCTCTGGAATTCACGTAAATTGTGTCGCTCCTGGAGTCATAGATACTGAAATGAACAATTTTGATGAAAAAACCATGGAAGAGCTAAAAAATGAAATTCCATTAAAAAAAATAGGATCTGCAAAAAACATTGCAGAAACTATTTTATTTTTAGCATCGGAACAATCCGACTTCATAACAGGGCAAACAATCAGCCCAAACGGCGGATTAATATGAAACTTAATGCTTGTTAGCTACTGCAGCTGCCGCAATCTTGAGAGCATAAAAAATTCCAGCCCAAGCGCAAACAACCACATTCATAGCCTTGCTAGCTACATCATACGCTTGCTCATGTCCCCTATCTCGTGCAGCATTTAAATTTGCCTCATGTTTACCAAACATCCACAATGGATTACCTGTAGCATACCAACCTACACCTTCATCTGCCACGGTTGCTGCAACGAGACCTCCGAGAACACGCAATGTCCATTTAGTGAAAGGTTCACTATCTCTGTAGTCTTTCATGTTCTTAAAGTAATTGTCTTGCAACTTAATAGCATTATCAGTACCATTATTCTGTAATGCAATTTGGTTATCAGCAGCATTGTTTTGCAACATCATCTGTTCCTTAACATTAAGCTGTTGAGCAGGATACATCACCGGCTGCATCATAACTGGTTGTGACATTGTTGGCTGCATAGCAGATAACTTTCCACTCATCAAAGTTAAAGTTGCCAAAAGAGCCGCACTACCTCTAACAAAAGACTTACTCTTCATAGTAAATAACCTCCATAAATTAAAATTTCATTGAGCTTCATTGAGCTTCATTGAGCTTCATTGACCAAAACTCAACATTCTCAGTATACTAGATACTAAATTAAAAGTCAAGCATTTTTATCAAAAATTTTCTAAAATTTCGATAAGTTCATTCGGCAATTTTTTATCAAATTTGGAGTAAAAACTTTTAACCTCAGTTACTTCCTGATTCCATAGATTGTCGTCTAAACTCAATATTTCTTTCAAATCTTCTCTTGAAATATCCAAATTTTCTAAGTTTATATCCTCTTCTTTTGGAACCAATCCCACATTAGTTTCGATGGCATCAACTTTGTTCTCTAATCTTTTGGAAATCCAGTCAAGGACTCTTATATTTTCTCCAAATCCTGGCCAAATGTAACTTCCATTCTCATTAGTTCTAAACCAGTTGATTCCAAAAATTCTAGGAGCTTTATCTCCTAATTTTTCCCCTATATCAATCCAATGTTGAAAATAATCTGACATATTATATCCACAAAATGGCAGCATTCCAAATGGATCATGTCTCAAAACGCCAGTCTTCCCAACAGATGCCACAGTTGTTTCAGAAGACATTATGGACCCCATAAAAACACCATGATTCCAATCTTTTGCCTCGCAAACAAGAGGCATCAATTTGGGCCTTTTTACTCCTAATAATATAGCAGATATAGGAACTCCCATTGGATTCTGACTCTCTGAGCTCAAGCATGGGCAATTCTCCAACGGAGCAGCAAATCTGCTGTTTGGTTGAGCCCCACGAGTTCCCAAATTTACATTCCAGTCTTCTCCCAACCAATCAATTCCATTTTCAGGAGGATTATCGTCTAGATTTTCCCACCATACGGTGTTGTTATCTTTATTCAGAACGACATTCGTGAAAATTGTGTTTTTTTCAGAAGTTTTCAGTGCATTTGGATTCGTTTTTCTACTAATCCCCGCACATGCTCCAAAAACTCCATTTTCAGGATTCACAGCCCACAATCTTCCATCTTCTCTGATTTTCAACCAACTTATATCGTCTCCGACGCAGAAAATTTCGTATCCTTTATCTTTAAATTCCTTACTAGGTTCCAACATTGCCAAATCAGTTTTCCCACATCCTGAGGGCAAAGCAGCACAAATATACTTAATTTCATCACTATGAGGAGTTTTCAGCCCAAATATTGCCATATGTTCTGCAAGCCATCCCTCTTTTTTCCCCATATATGAACCTAGTCTCAATGCAAGACATTTTTTCCCTAAAATAGCATTTCCACCATATGCAGAATTTACAGATACAACGGTATTCGATTCAGGGAAATGACATATATATCTATCTTCAGGATTGCAAGAACATGAACAATGAATGCACTTAGTCCAATTATTTTCAGATTTATTCAACAACTTAGAGATATCTTTTCCAACACGAGTCATAATAGTCATGCTCATGGCAACATAAATTGAATCAGTTATTTGGATTCCAAGTTTATGAAAATCTGAATCAATTCTGCCCATCGAAAAAGGAACAACATACATTATTCTTCCCTTGTAACTTCCACGAGCAATTTCTTGCAATTTTTTCATCGCATCTTCAGGATTCCACCAATTGTTTGTAAATCCTGCGTCAATTTTTTCCTTGCAACATATAAAAGTTCTATCCTCTACTCTTGCAACATCACTTTCATCTGACCTGTGAAGATAGCACCCAGGCATTAAATCTTGATTTAATTTTATCAATTCTCCGGTTTCACAAGATATATTCTTCAGCAAATCCATTTGGTCTTTTGAACCATCTACCCAGATAATATCCTCAGGCTCTAACCATTCTTTCATTTCTTGAATCCAAGATTTAATAAACTCATTTCTGATCATAATTAACCTCTAATAACCTTTCTTAAATTTAGAACACACTTTCTAAAATCGTTTCCTCTTTCTTCAAAATTTTTATACATTCCAAAACTTGCACATGCAGGAGACAGTAAAACTACATCATTTTTTAACGAATTGCAATATGCCAAACTAACAGCATCTACCATAGAATTTGACCTAAAAATTTTTGGCTTTCGTTCAGAAGAAACTTTTCCCATAGATTCTTCTATTTTTCCAGCAGCCTGCCCTATAAGTATAAGAATCCTAACTTTATCGCAAACTATTTTTGCAAAATTAGTAAAATCTAGATTTTTATCGTAACCTCCTGCTATTAAAATTATATTTTCGTGAAAAACTGACAAAGAACCGTTAACAACGCGAGTGGGAGAAGACGCTATGGAATCATTATAATATTTTACTCCATTAATTTCATCCACAAATTCTATTCTATGCTCTAATCCTTTGAAATTTTCCGCAACGTATTTTATATCATCAACACTCACAAAATCAATGCAAGATAAAATTGCTGCCATAAAATTTTCAACATTGTGATTCCCTGGAATCACTATATCATTTTTATTCAAAACTATTTTTTTTGTCTCATTTTTAGAAAAAATTATGTCATTATTATCCAAATAACATCCATTGTCTACCACAGATTTTAAGCTAAATTTTCTAATTTCAGACTTGCAAGATGAGCAAATTTTGTGGAAAAATTCGTTATCAAAATTGCAAACTAAAACATCATTTTTTCCCTGATTTCTAAAAATTTTAAATTTTGAGTCTATATATTCTTCGAAATTTTTATGCCAATCAAGATGATTCTCAGATATATTCGTTATAACTGCTATTTTGGGATTTATATTACAAGACATCAGCTGAAAACTAGATAATTCCAAAACTACATAACTACTTGGAGATATTTTTTCAATTTGAGAAATTATGGGAATTCCTATATTTCCCCCGATGAAAACTTCTTTTCCTGATTTTTTCAAAATTTCGTAAATCAAAGATGTAGTAGTCGATTTACCATCACTTCCTGTCACAGCAATCAAATTTTTTGTAGGGCAAAATTTTAGGAAAAAATCAATCTCAGATGATAATTCTGCTCCTTTTTGCAACGAATCATCAAATTCAGAAAGATCAGGTCTAATTCCAGGAGAAACAAAAATTATGTCAAATTCCAAGTTTTGAAGATATTTTTCTCCACAAATGAAATCCACTTTCGAATTTTTAAAATTCGATATTTCTTCTGAGCAATCATTTTTATCCCTAACTTGGAAATCTATACCAAATTCATCTAAAATACTAGCTACTGCTTTGTTACTTTTTCCAAAACCCAGAAGTACTATTTTTTTCCCATCAAGATATTTTATCATCTTATTTTTTAAGTAATTCAAGTGATTTTTACCTTTCATTCGAAAATAAACCTAAGTCTTTCTATTCTTAAAGACTTCCCAGTTGATTCATCTATATCGAAACAAACACCCTCAATTTTGCTGGATCCAAAATCATCACATTCGAATCTTATAGGAATCTTGTCTTTCATTCGCTTTATTGAAATTTCAGGTCTAACTCCAAGAACAGAATGTCTCTTTCCGGTCATCCCCACATCAGTTATATATGCAGTGCCTTTTGTTAAAATTTCCTCATCAGAAGTTTGAACATGTGTGTGTGTACCAAAAATTGCTGAAATTCGTCCGTCAACATAAAATCCCATGGCTCTTTTCTCAGATGTGGCTTCAGCGTGAAAATCAAGAATTCTTATTTTACAATCCTCTGTTTTTTCTATTATATCATCTATACATACAAAAGGGCAACTCAGAGGTTCTAAATATGTCAATCCTGACAAATTTATAACACATATACTGCACCCATTAACAACAAATTTCGCATATCCCTTTCCTGGAGTTCCATCAGGATAATTCGCAGGTCTTATAACTTTTTTAGACTTATCTATGTAATCAAAAAATTCACGCCTTTTGAATGTATGATTTCCGCCGGTTAAAATATCTACTCCTGAATTCAACAGAAAATCAGCAGATTTTTGAGTCATTCCGTTGCCTACTGCAGAATTTTCTCCATTGGCTATTATAAAATCTATTTTTTTCTCAAATTTTATTCTTTTAAGATTCTCTTTGATAGTTTTGCATCCTAAATATCCAACTATATCTCCTATGGCTAAAATTCTAATCAAATTTTTCACCTTCTTCTTCGCAATAACAGCATATCAATTAACATTCTCATTTAGCATACTCAACATATCTGCTTTCTCTAATCATTTGCACCTTTATCTGACCAGCATAATTTACGTTTTCTTCGATTTTTTTGCAAATTTCTCTGGCCACCAAAACCATTTCATCGTCAGAAATTTTTTCAGGAGAAACCACAACTCTTATTTCTCTTCCTGCTTGAATAGCATAGCATCTTTCCACTGCATCAAATTCATTAGCTATAGATTCTAATTTACTAATTCTCTTTATGTAATCTTCAAGATTTTCTTTTCTTGCCCCGGGACGAGAAGCAGAAATAGAATCTGCAGCTTGAATGATAATAGCTATAGCAGATTCAGGTTTGCAATCTCCGTGGTGAGCAGCAACTGCATTTATCACTTCTTTAGATTCATCATATTTTTTAAGTAATTTAACTCCAATATCAACATGGGAACCTTCAGAAACAGAAGTTAACGCTTTCCCTATATCATGTAAAAGTCCACATCTCCTGGCCAAAGAAGAATCTAATCCCATTTCAGAAGCCAAAAGACCAGAAATATAAGCTACTTCCATTGAATGCTTCAAAGCATTTTGCCCATAGCTAGTTCTATATTTTAATCTTCCTATAAGTTCTATAAGTTCAGGATGAATTTCACAAATTTTCAAGTCTAATATAGCTCTTTGACCTTCATCTTCTATCCCTTTATCAACTTCATTTTTTGCTTTTTCAACCATTTCTTCAATTTTTGCAGGCTGAATTCTACCGTCTGATATCAATAAATTTATAGCTACTTTAGCAATTTCTCTGCGATAAGGGTCAAATGAAGAAACAGTTATCGTTTCTGGAGTATCATCCACTATAATATCTACTCCTGTCAAATTTTCGAGAGTTCTTATATTTCTTCCTTCTCTACCTATTATGCATCCTTTCATTTCGTCACTTGATAATTTTATTACTGAAACTGATACATCCAAAATATAGTCACAAGAACATCTGGAAACAACATCTACGACAACATTTTGCGCTATCTTTTCTTTTTCCAAATCCAAAGATTTCCTGAAATCTAAAATTAATTCAGATTTTTCTCTAGCTAATTCTTGACTCAAAATTTTCATTATCTTGTTTTTAGCTTCCTCAGGCTTTATCTTCGAAATTTTTTTGAGCTCTTCAAGTTGTTGCCCTTTTATTTTTTCTAATTCATCTAGTTTTGATTCACATTCCTTTATTTTTTCTTGTGATTTTTTCTCCAAGATTTCGTTAAATTCTATTTTTTTGT
>CAMHLN010000009.1 GCA_946186155.1 uncultured Clostridia bacterium
CACCTCTAAGCTCTTCGCTCAATTTTTTATTATAATTTTCCAGCGTATTAACAATTTCTTTCTTTTCTTTAATGTGTTTGTTAAGCGCAAGGTTTTTTATATTCAAAGCACTATTATCAGCAAAAAGTTGATTATTAACTTCTATAGCATTTGCTCTATCTTGTTCGAATAAAATTTTTTCATTTGCGAATTGTTGCTTTTCCTCCTCAAATTTAACCTTCAATGATTCTAATTCTTTTGCATCAGCATTCTTAATGCCTAGTATATACTTTGCAAGAGCATTCAAGTCACCAACTTTTGAAAACTTCGCAATTCCGAAACCACCACCACCAAGCATCATCCATTTAGCGGCTTCAAACCCATAATTTTTAAAAATATAATAAGGAAATTTTTGATCCGAATTTCCGCGTTGCGCGATTGATGCTTTTTCAGTTTTAACCTGACCGCCAGAACCACCACGTGCCTCAGACACTGCAGGAGTTCCACACAAAGCTGCAACGAACATTAAGTATGCTAAAATTTTTTTACTTTTCTTGCTCATAAATAACTCCTTTTCATATTTATCAATTCTTTTGTATCTAGACTCTGCACCTCCCACTTTTACAATTATATCAAAAAAATAAAAAAAGTCAACAAATTAATAACTCTAATTTCTTTGAAAATCGTTTAAGTTTGAAAGACCAAACTTAGATTTGCAAAAGGTACATAACAGATACCAGTCTTATTCTAGCACACAATTTGAAAAAATGCAAGAGAAATTCAAAATTTTTTCAATATTTTAATTTGCGACTGTCGAACACTGTATGCATAAAACGAATTTCAAAGAATATAGATTATTATTCACATTTTGAGATTTTTGATTTGTTTATTTATGACCAAAACAGGAGATGTACAATGAATTACGATTTAGATAAATATAATTTCTCTATTCTTGACATAATTTACAAAGGAATTCAAGAAATTCCTATCGATTCTGATTTAACTTTGCCAGATTATTGCCCAGATATTGGAAAAATTTTAAAATGTCAAATTTCCGCAGGAGTAACTTCTAGAAACATTTCAGGAGACCAACTTAATATTGAGGGAATTTCAACTATAGAATTAATATATTCAGATTTAGATAAAAACTCGATAAGATGCTTTAAGACTGATATTCCTTTTTCGCAAAATTTAAATATCAAAAATTCATCTCAGTTTTCTTTAGCTACATTCGATGTCAAAAGAGAATACGTAAATTGCAGAGCAGTTTCTCCCAGGAGAATAGATGTTCATGGAGCTCTTTCAATAAAAATACAAATTCTTGGGTCGAAAAATTGCGAAGTTACAAACGATATAATATCTGAAGATATTAATCAAAAAAAATCTGATGTTTCATTTAGCCAACTTTCGTCTCTTTTGCAGCACCAAATTAATATTAATGAAGTATTAGACTTAGGAAACGAAAAGAGCACTCCAGAATTTATTGTTAAATCTGATGTTAATATCAGCGACATAAATTGCACTTCTAGTGAAGAAAAAATCAATTTAAAGGGAAAATTAAACTTAAAAATTCTATATATGAATGACATAGAAACAGGAAAACTTGATTCCATAGAATATGATATTCCTATAAACGAAAACATAGATGGTGCAGGAGTAGCTGATGACAGCAAATTTGTTTTAATTCCTGAAATTATATCTCATGAGGAAAAAATATCTTCTGACTCTGACAGTGTAAGCAACTTAATAAACGAAGATATGAAAATTATGATGACTATTTTGGCATTCCAAGATGATGAAACTAAAGTCATAAACGATGCATATTCTTCTGAATACGAAACTGAGCTCTCTTGTGAATCTTTTGAGTTTAGAAAATTTTTAAATTCCATCAATGAATCTATATTACACAAAGAAATTTTAGAAAATAATGAAGATAAATTTTTTAAAATATTAGACATTTGGTCTAATTCGTCTTCTGTGAATTTTGTTTCAAAAGATTCCTCATCAGGATTTGACGGAAAAATTAACATATGCGTTTTAGCTTTGAATCCTGATTTTGTTCCTTTTTATTTAGAAAGAGAAATTCATTTTTCGAAAGATTTATATAACTCATTAAACGCTGATACTAATTTTTTTGAAACTTTTGTTTCTATTCCTCAAATAGAATATAAAATTGTTAACAATGATTCCATAGAAATAAAAATTAATATTCAAATTACAGCTAGTATATATGAGAAAACCAAATGCAACATAGTTGACAGTGTAACAGCAAACGATTCTGTTCCGAAATCAAAAGATTCAAATACAGCTTTAACCATATACTATGCCAATTCGGGAGAAAGCATTTGGGACATAGCTAAAAGATACGGAACTACTATGGAAAAAATACAGGACGAAAATGAAATAGATTTTGAAATTCTTGAATCAGATAGAGCGATTCTTATACCAACTGCTTAATAACTAGGAGGGAAAATGGAAAAACGTAACATTTACAGTAGTTATCAAAATATGAAAATCACCATTGAAAAAATACAGGACGAAAATGAAATAGATTTTGAAATTCTTGAATCAGATAGAGCGATTCTTATACCAACTGCTTAATAACTAGGAGGAAAAAATGGAAGAACGTAACATTTATAGCGATATTGCCAAAAGAACAGGAGGAGATATATACATAGGAGTTGTCGGCCCTGTGAGGACGGGTAAATCTACTTTTATAAAAAAATTCATGGATTCTCTTGTTATTCCGAATATTTCTGATGAACGCCAAAAATATAGGACGATAGATGAACTTCCACAATCTGCTGGAGGAAAAACTATAATGACTACAGAGCCTAAATTTATTCCAGAAGATTCTGTAGAAGTTAATATAGATGGATGTGCGAAATTTAGAGCAAGAGTCATAGATTGTGTAGGATATATAGTTCCAAGTGCTATAGGATATATTGAGAATCAAGTTCCAAGAATGGTGATGACTCCTTGGTTTAAGGAAGAAATTCCATTTGATAAAGCTGCAGAAATAGGAACAAAAAAAGTTATAACTGACCATTCTACTATAGGGCTTGTCATAACTACTGATGGATCCATAAGTGACATAAGTAGAGAAGAATATGAATCTGCTGAACAAAGGGTTATAGAAGAACTAAAAGATTTAAACAAGCCGTTTATAACTTTGCTGAATAGTATAGACCCTTATTCAGATGAAACTAAAAATCTTTCAGAGAAAATGAAGCAAAAATATGGAATTCCTGTAATTCCCGTAAATTGTATGGACTTAAATGAATCTCAGATAAAAGAAATTTTAGGAAAAGTTCTATATGAGTTTCCAATACGAGAAGTTAAAATAGATTTTCCAAAATGGCTGTTGAATCTCGAAAGCGATCACTGGTTGAAATCTGATATATATTCAAGTATCAAAAATTCATCACAAAAAGCGAGTAAAATAAGAGAAGCAAAAAATATAGCACAAGATCTCTGTGTTTCAGATTTTGTGAAAGATTCACATCTTGAAGTTGTAGACCTAGGCACGGGAACTGCTAGTGTAAAAGTAAATTTCAAAGATGGGTTATTTTATAAAATTTTAAACGAAAAAACAGGAATAGAAATAAAAAATGAATGTCAATTAATGGAACACATGATGAATTTGTCGAAACTAAAGCAAAAATACGAACGCATCGGAATTGCTTATGATGATGTAAATGAATCAGGATACGGAATTGTTATGCCTATTCAAGATGAACTCAAATTAGATGAACCTGAAATTATAAAGCAGAGCGGTAAATATGGAATAAGACTAAAAGCTTCTGCTCCTGCAATTCATCTTTTGAAGACAAATATCACAACTGAGATAACTCCTATAGTAGGATCAGAACAGCAATCTGAAGAATTAGTAAATTATTTGCTAAAAGAATTCGAAGAGAATCCTTCTAAAATTTGGGAATCGAATATATTTGGAAAGTCATTACATTCTTTGGTAAATGAGGGATTGCACAATAAACTTTACAGAATGCCAAATGATGCAAGAGACAAACTAAAACAAACTATAGAGAGAATAATAAATGAAGGATGCAATGGTCTTATATGTATAATTTTATAAAATCGAAGATTTTTTGTTAAGGAGACAAACATGATAATATTCACTGTGAATTAAACGAAAATTTATAGTGAATATTCTCTAGTATTTCAAAAATTTCAGAAAAATCTAGAAATAAGTTGACAAAATAATTTTCAATGGATATAATGAGGATAGATTAAAATTTTCGCTGTTTTTATATCGCGGGGTAGAGCAGTTTGGGAGCTCGCCGGGCTCATAACCCGGAGGTCGTTGGTTCGAATCCAACCTCCGCAACCATGTTTTTCAAGATTTTTGTACATATTTTTCATTTTTCTCTCCCGAATGGAGGTGGATATGGGAGGAGTTCGTGGAGTTATTAGTTTTCTGATTGCTTGCTTTGTGTTGTCTTCTAGTGTACATGGAGCTAAGATAGAGCAAAAGAAGAAGCAAGAAGAAAGTTCAACATTTTGGTTTGTAGCTGGGGGCATGTTTATTTTGTTTGCTGGAGGCATCTATTTTTTTGTTCCTGGTGAACTTTCTAGTAAGAATAAAGATTTGGTGAAAATTGTAGGTGTTAACAACAAAATATCCCTGAAAAATGTTGGAAATCCAGTCGATAATGAAAAACAAGAAAAAATAGATGACGAATTGCTAGATAACCTTGGCTTTAATGAAAAAGAGAAGGATTGGATTAGATTTCTCGCTGGTGAGAAGGTTTCAGATACGGATTTTCCGTTCAAATCCTGTGAGGCATTCAGG
This sequence comes from uncultured Clostridia bacterium, assembly GCA_946186155.1. Lineage (GTDB taxonomy): Bacteria > Bacillota > Clostridia > Oscillospirales > Acutalibacteraceae > Improbicoccus. The sequence continues at coordinate 4,793 of CAMHLN010000009.1, forward strand.
CAAACAGGTAATGATGAGTTAAAAAAATTTAAAGCTAAAGAGATTGACTATGACAAACTCCAACTGGAAAATCTTCACAATTACGTGCAATTAATTTTCCCTAATTTAGAACATGGCATGTTTAACGAAGATCTTTACTTAAATAGGAATTTGAATGGATGGAAAAATTGGCTCAAAAATAAAAATCTAAGATCTGAAATTCAGAAGCAATTAAAGCTTAATTTATTGTTAATGTTGGAATTCTGGAATTTTAATGTTGATTTGGATAAAGAGTTAGAGATAAAACAGATTTCAGCAAACAAGGAATCAATAATATTTAAACGTGGCGGTGACCATAATCATTTAAGATTCACTAGAGTCTTAAATTGTCTGAGACTTTTTGGATTACACAAAGAGCATGAACTTTTATTGAGTTCCATAGAAAACAACAACGAAATCATGAATATCATAAGCTCTGACAATAGTTTATCTGAAAGCGAAAAATTTTGGTTAGGTACCAAAAATGTGGAACCGCTGTTTAATGACAAGCCAACAATTTGAATAAGTCGCATTATTGCACGATGTTTGCATCTTTTGGTCTCTCGTTTATTCCGAACTTCTCGTCTTGAGCGTCATACACTATCTCTAATGTTTTATCCTCAAAATATTCATTAATAGATAAAGAATCTAATTCTTCTCTAATCTCCTTTAGTTTTGTCATAATTACTGACTGAATTCCTGGAATAATCCACTCTTTGATAGGAGTCGTTCCTTGTTCTTTTTTTTCAACTCTTTCTGCAAGAAGATCGATTGAATTGTCTTCCAAATCTATAATAATTCCACCATTGATTGGAGATTTCCAATAGGAACTTATTAAATCAAAATTCTTTTCAATAATAGGTTTATAATATTTAGCAGTTAAATTAGCAAATCTAATTTTTCTGAGTATTCTCAAAAACGATGGAGTATGCCAAACTCTGGTGCGTCCATCTTTGATGTCTTTTTTATCTAAACTTTCAACATTTTCTTTGTCGAACCCTTGCATAGATATATCATCTTCATTAGAAGTGAATATGATTGTTAATCCCTCAACGTTAATCTTTTCTCCGTCTATGGTAATGTACCCGTAATTATGTGCTCCTCTAAATATTTCATCAATGGCAGGATTACAGAATTTGTCGTATTCTTCTATTATTACCACCTTTCCCCCATTTTTTAGATATTCGATAAGAGGTCTCTTAGTTGTTTGAACTGAATCGGAGGTCTGATTTCCATAACTGAACAATTGTTCAAAAACAGACTTATTCTTATCGTCTGGATTGACGTCGGACGATGACAAAACAAAAACATCTCCACGGCTCAACAAAACTTCAGGAATTCTCATTGCAGCAAGAGATTTACCTACTCTCGAAGGTCCATAAAGATAAATCAAATTCACATTTGGATCTTTAATCCCTGTAAATTTTGTTTGGTCTTTAGCAGTAATAATATCTATCAGGTGGTTGCGTAACTGCTTAATTGCATCACCTTGACCATAAATTCCGTCAAACAGTGTATCAAGAGTTTCAAGAGCATCTTCTTTTGACATTTCTTTCGGAGGCGACTTGAAGTAGCTTGCCACAAATTTAAATATCTCCAAAAAGTTTTCTCCCGACCATCTCAGCCAAGATACATACTGAATGTTTCTGCAAAATTCTCCAAAAGAATTAATTAAACCTACTGATTCCTTAGCTAGATTAATAATACCTCCTATAACTGCTATGCCCATAATTTTATCCTTCAAAGAGCTAAATAAACCGCCTGATTCCAATTTCTCTGTAAGAAATTTTTCTCTCATGGTTAACTTTTCTAAATTATCTTTAGTGTCTTCTTTTTTAAATTCTAGAATCGATTTTCTTATATTTTCTAATTCTGTTTTATATTTCTCAAAGTTTTCCCTTTCTTCTATCCTTTTGGGATCAATTTTGTCTAAAACATAACTGCCACCGTAGTAAATTCCCACTATCCCTGACATTGTTACAATAAAGTAAAGGGCCTTGGTAATATTTGGATGTCTCTCACTAAACGAAAGTTAAGAAGTTTTGTAATTCTTAATTTTCAACTTTTTTTCTTTATTTTCCACAGCACCGACAATCCCACTATTAGCCTGAACCAAAAGACCAAAAGCAGACAGAAACGCCAAGATTTTAGTTTTTTTCATAAACTTCCTCCAGATTTAACTTCAATATTTTATCACAAAACGATAAGGAATTCAATTTATCCCTAAATATTGAATTTTAAAAAATAAATTACAAAATCGGCATTGACGAATAAAGATAGATGTTCTCTCCGGCGTCGCCGGAGAGAACACTTGAACTCTTTGATTTATGTTTACCAGATGTATTATTTTGTTTTATATCTATCTAATTTTAACAATACCCTCAAAATTGTAAGTCTTGACCTTTGTAAAAAAATAGAATAGTATGTATTATTGAATATAGTTGCAAAGGAGATGTTTGCAATTTGGTTAGTTGTTTGATTTTAGCTGCTGGAAACGGCACAAGAATGAAAGTTGGATATCCAAAGGTATTAGCTGAAGTTTTAAATGTTCCCATGTTATCGTGGGTTCTGGATTCTGTCGAAGAATGCGGGATATCTGATAAATGTGTTGTAACAGGATACGGAAAAGAAAAAGTAGAAGAATTCTTGAATTCTAGCAAATATTGTTGCCAAACAGTTTTTCAATCTGAACGCAAGGGAACAGCTCATGCGGTTATGGTCGCTTCTGATTTTTTGAATAAAAATTTGGATGGGGATGTTTTAATTCTCGGAGGAGATTCTCCATTTATAGATGCTGAAACCATAAATGCAGCATATGATGAACATTTGAAGTCTAACAACTCTGTGACTATAATATCTGCAGAGTTGGATAACCCTTTTGGATACGGAAGAATAATAAGAAATTGTAACGGAAGTGTTTGTGCTATAGTTGAAGAAAGAGATGCCAAAGATTCAGAAAAAAAGATAAGAGAGATTAACTCTGGAGCATATTGGTTTAATGTTAAAGATCTTTTGAATGCCATAGGATCAATAAATGCTAGTTTATCCTCCGGAGAGCTTTATTTGACGTCTATTGTTTCTATTTTTATGAAAAACAGCTTAAAAGTTGGAGCTTTTTGTGCAAAAGATTGCACCGTTGCAATGGGGGCTAATACTCCTGAGCAGCTTAAAATTCTCAATGATATAGCAAAATCTAAAATAATAAATTCTTTGATATCCAAAGGAATTAATATTCCGTGCTGCGAAAACGTTCTTATAGGCAAAAATGTGGAAATAGGCAGCGGAACCACTATTCTTTCAAATGTCGTAATTAATTCATGTACCAGAATTGGGAAAAATTGCACTATCGGTCCAGAAGTTGTGTTGTCAGGAGAAAATATTCCTGATAACACGATTTTTGTTAATTCTTCTAACAATTATGCTAGAGAAACAAATATCAAAACAGAGGAGATAAACTATGCAGTCAGAGGTTAAAATTTTTTCCGGAACTTCAAATGTTGTTTTAGCAAAGAGAATATCTGAAAAATTGGGTTTAAATTTATCAGAAATAGAAATAGGAAAATTTAAAGATGGAGAAATTTTCGTATCTGTTAAGGAAAAAGTAGATTCATGCCATTGCGTAGTGGTTCAATCTTTGTGCAATCCTGTCAATGATAATTTAATGGAACTTTTGATAATCATAGATGCACTTAAGCGTTCTCATGCAAATAGAATCACTGCAGTTGTTCCCTATATGGGATATTCCAGGCAAGACAGAAGATGCAATAGTGGAGACCCTATAAGTGCTAAAATTGTCGCAGATATGGTATCTAATTCAGGAGCAAATGAAGTAATTTTGTGTGATCTTCATGCGAGCCAAATTGAAGGATTTTTCAGTATTCCTGTTTCTAATGTTTCAAATTTTGATAATTTTGCAGATGACATAAAAAAAATAGAAAATTTCTCACCAGAAAATTTTGTGTTTGTGGCTCCTGATGTTGGAGCAGCAAAGAAAACTAGAGCATTTTCTAAAATTTTAGGTTGTGATATGGCTATAATAGATAAAAACAGGTCAAAAGCAAATTGTTCTGAAGTCATGAATGTAATAGGAAACGTTAAAGAAAAAAATGTAATATTGATTGATGATATCATAGATACTGCGGGAACTATATCGAATGCTGCTAAGATTCTTGTTGAGAAAGAAAAAGCAAAAGATGTTTATATTTACGCCACTCATGCAGTTTGTTCAGGAAATGCTGTCAATAATTTATCGATTCCGTACATAAGACAAATAGTTTTTTCTGATTCTATTCCTTTTGATTCGAAAAAATTAAATTTAAAAACGATAAGTATTTCGAATATTTTAGCCAAAGAAGTTATAAAAATATCTAGTATTTAGCAGTAAAAATCAAAAAATTATGCACTTTTTTTCGATTTGTTATGGTTTCCTAGTTGAAAAAATATTTGAAAGATGATACAATACAATGGAGTATACTGAGTGATCGCGCTTAGGATACGAAAGATTCCTTAGTGAGGAAAGTCCGAGCTCCGTAGAGCAGGATAACGGCTAACGGCCGCCGAGGGTGACCTTAGGGAAAGTGCGACAGAAAGTAACCGCCGAGAGGCAAGGGTGGAAAGGTGAGGTAAGAGCTCACCGGAAATTAGGAGACTAATTTGCCACGCAAACCCTATCCGGAGCAACACCGTGACGAAAGCATTAAGTTTGCTCGACTGTTTTCAGAGGTGGCAGTGAGCTTGAAAGCAATTTCAAGCCAAGATAGATGATCACATAAACAAAACTCGGCTTATGGGTATACTCATTTTGTTAACTTCTGAAATTAGAGGTGTAAGTAGGTGGATGTTTTGTTGAAAAGATAGTTTGTAGTCTAAGCGAAAGTTTTTTTATACTTGACAATTTTATTTTTTTAATGTATTTTATTGGTAAGTCGGCTTTATTTTAACTGCGTCGTGCTTAGTTGATATTTCATGTTTGGTTTATATTTAGTTTAAAATTTATAATTGAGGAGTGGTAATATGAGTAAATCTAGTAAAAGAAGAAACAGATTGGGTGTGTTCTTGGCTGTATTAAGTTTGACAACGACAGCGAAGACTGATTTCGCCTCTGCTATGGCGCCATATAGTGATAATCAAGGTTTAAATGCCGGAAAACGTGTAATTTCAGATATTGAGTGGGGAACAATTTTGGACCGTTATGATTATGAAGGTGTCAAATCGTGCAAGGCGGTAATAAGCGAGGCGACAAGGTGTTTAGGGTGTGTGAGAAAATCTTGCGATATGCTTAAGAATCATACGAGATCATTCGAAAATAAGTTGGCTGAAAAACATGCGCTAGCTCCGGGTTGGTGGGAACGTTTTACTAGTTCTTCTGCTGTCAATGCAGCAGCAGATAGTATTGAGCAAAAAACCAATTCGGCTTATATGTCGGTGACAGGGTACGTGGGTAGTGCTACGGTTTTTGTGAACGCAGCGGCAGAATTCTTGAGCTTCGCAGTTAAAGCGTTTCCTGACGTTTACGCTGAAGATAGAATAAAATCGGATTTGGATAATTTGAAGCTTAACATTGTAGACTTACAAAGTGCAGTTAAGGATTTGCCGGAGGAAGTTGAAAATGCTAAGAATTCATCTGGTATGGAGCGTTATAACAGATATGATGCTATATTAATGAGATTGAACTCATGCCTCCGACTTGTAAAAGACGCTAATAGTAAACTTGACGTCATCGAAGAGGTTGCGATGCGATTTGTTGAGGAGATTGGTTCTTTACCTGCGAAAATTGAAGCGAGAATTAAAGAAAGGGAAATAAAACAAAAAGAAGAGCAGGCAAGAATTGACAAAGAGGCTCAGGAAAAGCTTGAACAAGAGAAAAAAGAAGCAGAAGAGCAGAGGCAAAAAGCGTTGGAAGAAGCAAAAAGAAACAAGGAAGAAGCAGAGAAGAGGTTTCTTAGTGAGAAGTCTAAGCGGCAGAGTGAATTGTCTGAGATTTTAAATCGTACTGACAAAGAATTCGAGGATATGTGTGAGAGTTCTGACCCCGATATTGGTGAGTTGTTAAAGAAGAACCAAGGAAATGTTGTTGCTGAATTTAGGTCTAGTATTGAAGTTGAAATTAGTATTCTGGACGATATGAAGGAGTACAGTGAAGTTAATCTTCAGAAAGTTATAGATATGAAAGTCAATGTTGCCAATATTAGGGAACGTAAGCGTAATCTTGATAAATCGATCAAGGAATATAAAAAAGACCTTACCAAAGAGAAAAAGGAATTAGAAGGTTTAAAAAGTGAAATTGTTACGAGTGTTGACAAATTACGATCTGATTTGAGTTTGGCTTGGAACGAAGAAATTGGCAAGTTGGTATCGGATGAAGATAAGGCAAGGTTTGTTGATATGGCCAAGCCGAGTTTTGAAAGTGCGAATAAGATAATTGATCAGATGTCCAGCGAGTTGGGCCAGTTTAAAATAAATCTAACCAAGGTTTCAAAGCAAGATCTGGAAAGTCTTAAGAGTAGAATGGGAGATAGGATGAATAAAGTTAATCGTTCTATTGATACCATAAAAAACAAGGGGCTGGGCATCAGAATTGTTAACATGAGGGATTCTGTTAACACAGCATTTAAAGCAAGAGACAGATTATGGACTGAGTTCAAAAACAAGTATGAGCCGTCTCGTATGACTGGTGATTTAGCTGATAAAACTTCGAATATTTGGAAGCGCATCGAAGCTTCGTATAACGATGAGGTAAAATACTCCCAATCAATTGATACAACTTTAAAATCTTTGGAAATGAATGAGGCAGTCGCTGCACGTTTGGATGATATACTAACTGAATCTTCAAATCGTTTAGGAGCTTTTAGAAATGATTTACGCGATGCTGAAGAAGGTATGCAAGAATTTTTGGATAAACTTAGAGCATCGAGGGAAAGACAATTGTCATTTGATCGTGTATACAGTTCGGGGGATGCTTTTGATGTCGTTCAGAATGATGTTGGCAGTGCGTCGGCGAATTTAACTCCTACGGACAGTGCTAGAATTGGTCTTGTTGTTGATGGCATCTTGCCTGGAACCGGTGAGATAGCGCGTAGTTGTGCTGATGCCATGAGGTTGGGAGGCTATCAGGCTATACTTGTAAGTGGTTGGCCAGGTTGGGGTAAAACTGAACTAATTAAAAATGTGGCTGCCGCAACTAGTGCTAAGATTATTCAGGTGGATTATAATGAATTTGTAAACGGAGATGGAACGCAATATGCACAAAAGTTGATTCAAAGTGCAGGAGCAGATTCCAGGCCGCATATAATAATGTGCGATGAGTTCGATACTATTTCTCGCAAAACTGAGCTAGGAAAACCTAGACCTGTAACTGCTGCAAATTTCAATTCTTTCCTTAATGCACTGAAGGACGTTATGGACAAAGGCAATACTAATATAAAGCTTGTCTACTGTGCAAGTAACGAGTATAAGGATAATATGGATCTTGCAAACTTCAACCGTATGAGTGCATATTATGTTTTGGGGGATAAGCCTGATTATAAGAATATTATCCTTACTTTGTTGAGGCCTGTTAGAGTTACATCCGATGCGATTAGTAAGGAGGATGCTGCTAAAAGGTTAGCTAGACATTGTGAGTCTCTTAGTCTTCAAGGTAATAAGGTAAGTCCTAGAACCATAAAACAGGCAATTTTATCCGTTGCGAAAGCATGGTGTGATAATATGAACGGAAGTAAACTTAAGAGTGATCCAGAGTATATTCCACTTTATGATGCTCAGATTTCGGTTGATAAGGTTTGTGAGAAAGTTACTGTGATGTCAGGGCTCTAAGCAATGAGTGCCGATATAATCGGTACTTTATTATTTGGAGAGGTACCGAAGTGGTCATAACGGGACTGATTCGAAATCAGTTTGGGGTTTTTTCTCCGCGTGGGTTCGAATCCCACTCTCTCCGCCATCTGCTCTTGTTTGAACTCTAGTTTCGGATATGTAAATTTTTATAGGTGTATATAATATAGGCTCCGCGAAATTTGGCGTTACTTCGTCACCTTTTTTTAAAACACATTCAGAAAAAAATTTTACTTGTGCGTGAGTTTTGTTCTATATTTTTCTTTCCATTTTGTCTCTCTTTTATTTGTACACGGTTTTGCCAGTTTTGCGAATTTTTATTAAATTTATCAACAGGACAATTTTGCGAACTTAAAAATTGATCTTATTGGGAGAGCTGCATCCCTAAAGAAAATTTTTGTTTCACTTGAGTTCCACGAAGATACTCCACTACTGAAAAGGCAAATTGAAAAGCAGTTCCCGGACCTTTTGACGTAATAATATTTTCACATATGTTTACATCTTTGCCGTTAATATTTGCTCCTACAAGACACTTTTCTATTTCTGCATCTGGGAAAATGGCAGCAATCAATAATTTTTTCTCTGCACAAATTTTGATTATATTAATTAGCTTTTCACATTTTTCTAAATTAGAGGTTCCAGGCATACCACCGGGCAAGATAATTCCATCTATACTTTCAATTTGCACTTCATTTATCATCATATCTGACACGATTTTTACTTTCGACAACTGTTTTGTCAATACTGATCGTGGCAATATTTATGTGAGCTTTTTTTAAAACATCTCGAGGAACAATAGCTTCAATTTCCTCAAACCCATGAGCTAAAAAAATATATATCATAACGCCCCTTTCATTATCCGATATAAGCGACAGATGATATTATAAAAAAACACATAGAAAAGAAAAGTATAACTTATGAACAAATATGCTCGAAAAAACCAAAGGATTATTTTCAAATTAAAAAAACAAAATAGAAATCGGTAGTAAATTTGAACATGATGATAAAATAAGAAATATCAATGTATCGAAAGAAAATTTTAGATTTGCAGCTTCTATAGTTTCTAAAAGATACACTAAAAACAATAGAAAAATTGCCAAGAAATACATTCGATGAAATAATAGTCAAATATATAAAAGCGAATATCGCTTACCCTTCTTAGAAGGAGACGGAAAGGCAACAAGAATTTGGTTAGATTTGATTTTTAAAAGAATATTTGACTAATTGTCAATTAACTATTTGGAAATAAAAAACTCTTCTCTCAAAATTTTTAACTTATACATTATTACGATAGAAAAATTATATTCCAAGGACTGAAACAATCATATTTTTATGAAGAAAACTAAATTGATGTTAGACATTCATGCAGGGCCATCTGATATAATCTTCATTTTACTAGGATATTTATTAACTTCTTGCTCATTCATTTTTGTAATTAAAGCATTTTTATAAATTTTAAAATATAGGCCATATTTTAGAAAAGTAAAGTTTTTTGTTTTTGAGAATATAAAACAACACATTAGATTGAGATGTAAAAATTTTATAAGATTTGCAATCTTTAGCATTTTTGACTTCATACCGCACGTTGATTGACACATTAAACAACCGCTGATCTCCGTCGGGCTAGGGAAAACTCATTTAACCCAATTTTCCAATTTTTAAAAAGCCCCAATTCAAAAATTTTTCGTAAAAGTCAATTCAAAATTATGGTTCACTACCAAGGCCATTCCACACAAAGATTCCTACCATTAGAGTCTTTAAAATTTCCCGTAAGTAAACAAATCATATAAACAATCCAACCAATTTCTAAACATCCACCCGTCAATAGATACAAAACCCCCGTTCCTATCTTCCCGACATAAAACCTATGAAACCCTGAAGTACCGAAAAAATGCAGACCAAAAACGCAAAAAAACCATCTTTTTCACTTTTGTTTTGAATTTCATTAGTTAACCTAATTGCCCGTTTAGACAAAATAGTACCTCCAAACAAACATAAAATTCAACTTAACAACTCATCAAAACTTAACCCCCAAACCCCCGGATTAGAACTCAAACGTTCCACTAACTGAGTTTGTGAACTTTAACTTTATACTTCTACGTTATTTTACTTTACACCTCAAAAAATGTCAAGGAATTCTTTTATTTTGTCTTTTTTATTTCAAAATTTCAATATTTTTTTGGCAATTTCATCGAAAATAGGATCATAAATTTCCTGCAAAATTAAATGTAATCTTTTCAACAACTATTGTTTTGGTTTCTGCGCGCAAAATGACGCAATTTTTTTAAGTTCTAGGAACAAAACTTTGGAATTCCTAAATATTCAAACTAAAAAGCAAACTTCATTTATGAATTTTAAGCTCAATCAAGCTATACTAGGCCAAAACGAGCAGACAAATATTGTCTTTTTTAGCAATCAAATTTCCAATGAAAATCTCAAAACCTTTTGTAGATTAGATGGCAATATTTATTAAAAATATATTCAAAATCAAAAGATGCAAGAATATTGTTTGAATAACACTTGCATTCTTTTTGAGTTTATGATATACTTCGTGGTATGATGATGTTTTGAAACGATAATGTTTTGAAATTATGGGGTGTTATTTATGGGGAAAAATAAATTTTTAGCTTTAACGATGTTGTGCAGTCTTTTCGCAGGGGTGTCTGCAAATGCCCAAGATATAAAGGATTCAGACTCCCAAAAAATAGGGGGGGTGGAAGACTCGTCTAGTGATAAGGTTAATGATTTGGAGAAAAATGGTAAAACTAATAAAAGCAAAGAAAGTTTTAAGTTATCCAAAAAACAGATTTTCAAATACGCGTATGGTTTGCATGAATTTTTGTCATTAATTAAGGGAGAGCCTTTACAGTTTTATAGTTTTCTAGGTAGATTCTCTCTTTCAGGTTTGTATAGACGATTTTCCTATCATAGATACCATTGCAAATATTGGGATCTTGTTTATGGAATGTCAATTTTGCCAAAAATATCAGACAATAGTATTGCTTTGTATAATAATGAAATAGAAATTTTGCGTATAAATGTTTCAGATGGTGATAAAGGAAGTATCTATATGTTACCAACAGACGATGTCAAAAGAGTGGTGAATATTGATTCTATTGTTAAATATTTCAGAGATAATGAGAAAAACGAGCTGTATAATAAACTTTCAGACGAAGATTTAGAAACACACTTTACAAGTTTATTAGAAGATTTTTTGAGTCATTTTGTGGTGTTTGTTTGTTTTGAGGGAACGAAAAGTGTTTTTGTTGGGACTTGTCCTAAATGGTCATTTAATCGATTACCTCTAAATTGTGAAAAATTAGATGAATTGGCTAGTGGTGGGAATTATGGCCTTGTGCGTAGAATAGAATATGTGTATCCTGAACAGGAGAAACACATGCCTAAGAAAATAATAAAACCTAAGAAAATAATAAAATGATTTTTGTTTTGTTGTTTAGCAAACTGTAATTGAACAAATGATTGAGCATGCGAATGCTATCAGCGACAATATTATTATGTTTTTGGTGTTCTTGATTTTAGATGCTCCACAGTATGTGGATACGATGTAAAATATGGCTTCACTTGACCCTGAGATAATGGATGCTAAATTTCCAACATAGCTATCTGGCCCGTTAGAAATCAATATTGAGTTTAAAATAGCGTTAGAACCTGATCCTGAAATTGGTTTCATTATCACAAGAGGTATGCACTCCACTGGAAATTTGGTTAAACTTACTATTGGTTTCAGAAAATACTCTATAATTTCCATTGCTCCGGATGATTTAAACATCGTTACCCCAGTTATCAATGCCACTATTGCAGGAAGAATAGAGATAACACATTCTATTCCCTCAGCTGCTCCCTGTCTAAAAGAATCAAATATGTCTACCTTATTTTTTATGGCAAATGATAATATTATTATAATAAGTGATATGGGAAAAATAGACCCTAAATTTTCTGTCAGCATCTTTTCCCTATGGTTTGGTGGACTTTGATTTTTGATATTTTGACTAAAAAAATTCCAGTTATAAGAAAAACTAATGAAGATATCCACATTTTAGGTAAAATTATATACGGGCTATTTGACCCTAAGCTTTTTCTTAGAGCAACTAAAAAAGTAGGAGCAAGTTGTATACATGACATGTTCATCATCAAAAATGTGGATATATTTTCTAAACTTATCTCTTCTTTTTTCATTTCTCTTATAGCTTTTATTCCAGAAGGAGTAGCAGCATTGCTTAGTCCTAACATATTCGACACTATATTTATACATATTGAATCTAAAATTTTTTCTTTATTAGCACATTCAGGAAATAAAAACTTTAAAACTGGAAATAATAGTCTCGAAATTGCTTTCGTAAATCCACTATTTTGAGCAATTTTCATGATTCCTGACCAAAATATTATAGCTCCTGCGGTTATAAGTACTATATTCAAAGACTGATTTGTTCCTTCAATTATGGCATTTCCCAAATCGTTGATTTTATTGGTGAAAAGGGAACAAACGAAACTTATTATAATCATTGCGGACCAGACTTTACCAATCATATTTCATCCTTTTTTGACTTTTATTCTCTACTATCGACAGAGATTGACGTTTTTTTTGTAATCAGTGAAATAGCATACATTGAAGTATATTTTTGAATTTTTTTTATATGACATGTTGTGAGGTGTTGATTATGTCAGTATTGGAAAAAAGAGGAGTCAGGCAAATAGACGCTTTAGGAAGAGTCGTAATTCCTATAGATGTTAGAAGGTCGTTAGATATGAAAATAGGAGATAATGTCGAATTTTTTGTTGACAGTTCCCAAAATTCAGTTACAATCAAGAAGTATGTTGATAGTTGCACTTTTTGTGGGTCTCATGAAAAGTTAAGAATTTTTGAGAACAAATCAGTTTGCAAGAATTGCATAAAAAAACTTTCAGATATAGGGTGATTTTTTGGATTATAAAGAAAGGTTTTTATCCATATATAACGAAAAAATTTCAAGAGCGGGTTCGAAGGAACTTTTGGAATGGATTTCGTCTACAGACTTCTTTGTTGCTCCTGCAAGCACGAAATTCCATGGTGCAAAAGATTCTGGTTTGGTTGAGCATAGTGTTAAAGTGTATGAGGTTCTGAGAGAAAAGCATTTTGATTCTTATGATGACGAAGAATCGTTTGCGATTTGTGCTCTTTTGCACGATTTGTGCAAGATTAATTTCTACAAAAAATCTTTTAGGAACGTAAAAAATGATTCAACTGGGGTATGGGAGAAAGTTCCTTGTTACACTTTTGACGACAGCTTTCCATATGGTCACGGAGAGAAATCTGTTTTTCTAATTGAAAGATTCATGAGATTAAAACCTGCGGAAGCAATGGCTATTCGTTGGCATATGGGGGGATTTGATGATGCTGTCAAAGGAGCAGGATACGCCTCACCAATCGGGATTGCTTACGATAGATATCCTCTCGCAGTCAAGTTATTCATTTCAGATTTGGAATCTACATATCTAAGGGAAAAAGGGACTTCTGCAGTCAGAAATCGTCTTCAGTAATTGCTATTTATGATTTCTCTGGGCAGTTTTAGGAAAATCTTGTGTATCTTTATTTTAAATGTTTGTCTTGAATGTTCTGTTAATGTACAACGATTTTGAGACAACCAAGAAGTGTGCAAATGTTTTTTCTGGTGCCGTTGGAGAGATTACTTGTTTTTTAGCTTCTTCATGCCTTCTCGACAATGCAAAATCTAAGATGTAATAAGTCTAGTTCAAATTACTTTTGAATAAATCGCTGGAGACTAACTTTAAAATTTCTCTTCCAACTGATTGGTCGGAGATTATGGATATATACTCAGATACATAAGCATATCTTATATTCACGTTCTTAAGTGATTCTTTTATTTTAGCAAAATTATAAAATATATTATCTTGATTTGTGCAAATTATGGAAATTTTAGACAATTTTTTTTCAATTTCATATTCTAAACCATTCAAAAGTTCTTCTATAATCTTCATTTTATCTGAATCCATCAAAATCAACGATTCTTTGTTTACAAAAAATATGTCTAATATTTCTATTTTGTTATCATAAATTTTTTCTAAAACTGAGCTGAAATCTTTTTCATTTATTTTTAAAACGAACACTCCCTCTTTGATAGCTGCTGATACTAAAGGGTCGTCTTTAAAATCTATTTCTCTTACTCTAGTTCCCGTATTTTTATTGCTTTCTCTCATGCTTGTCAGAACTGAAATTTCGACTCCATATTTCTTTGCTAATCTGACAGATCTCTTGTTCAAAACTTTAGCTCCCATGTCTGCCAATTTTATCATATTATCGTACGATATTTCCTCTATTTTTTGAGCATCAATGACAATTCTAGGATCAGCAGTATAAACACCATCTACGTCAGTGTATATCCTACATTCTTTTGCTTTCAAAGCAGACGCAAGAGCCACAGCACTAGTATCTGACCCTCCTCGTCCCATAGTAGTTATATCCTCATTTTCATTTATTCCTTGAAATCCTGCAACCACCACTACATCGTTGTTTTTCAGCTCTTTTTCTATTCTTTCTGTAAAAACATTCACTATTTTGGCATTACAATGGCAATTGCACGTTTTTATTCCCGCTTGCCATCCTGTTAACGAAATTGCTTTCACTCCCAGAGATTCAAGAGTTATTGCTAACAAAGCCATAGATATTTGTTCTCCTGCAGACAAAAGAACATCAAGTTCCCTAAAATTTGGCTTATTATTTATCTTCTTAGATGCTTCTAATAATCTATCTGTTGTATCTCCCTGGGCCGAAACCACTGTGACTACTTTGTTTCCACGCAAAATTTCGTATCTAATTTTTCTCGAAACTAAAGATATATGATCCTGATTTTTAACTGATGTTCCACCAAACTTCATTACTATTAAATTAGATTCCATTTTATTTTTCCTTGTCAACTTTCATTTTTCTAATATTATATGGTTATTTTTATATTTTTGTCCATCGTTAATTAAACCAAAACCTTCCAATATAGTCATCAAAAAAATTTCCGCCAGGTTTCTCATTGTCATTTTTATTTTTTTCATTGTTTTCGTTCTCAGATTTTTCTTCGGCAAATTTTCCCGAATGAGTATAGCATTGCGAGGGAACATTTGAAGAGCAATAATATCCGGTTTTCTTTTCAGGACAATTCTGATTCGCAAGATATCCCGTTTTTGTGCAATACATATGACTTTCAACTGATCCAGATACTGGATAACTAGCATTTGAATCCAAAAAGTCAATATAATCTTGCATAACTTTCTTCCAAAACTTTATTGCATAACCGGTTTGTTTGATAGTTTTAGATTTATCATATCCCGTCCAAATGGCTGCAACACACTCAGGGCTTAATCCTGCAAACCAAGAGTCATAATCTCCCGTTGTAGTTCCCGTTTTTCCAACTATATCTCTATTTTCAATATTTGCTCCTCGACCTGTTCCTTCAGATCCAACTACAACTTGTCTAAGAAGTCTATTCATGACATACGAGCTTTCCTCTCTAATAGCTTGAATAGGTTCTGAATTTCTATTATCTAATATAACATTTCCATCTCTGTTAGTTACATAAAAATATGTTTTTGGAGAATAATACTCTCCACCATTTCCAAAAATTTGATACGCAGCAGCTATCTCCATAGGAGTGACTCCGTTATGTGTTCCTCCTGTTGCCAAAGCAGCAAAAGATGTCGCATCACTTGGGCTTAAATGAGATAATTTTAAATTTTGTGTCAAAAATTTAAAACTTTTATCTAGTCCTAAAATGTCCAAAACTTGAGCCACAGGAGCATTTGCAGATTTTTCTATAGCCCATTGCAAATTAACAGACCCCTTATAATTTCCGTACCAATTCTTTGGCCAATCTTTTTTTATTCCTGTGCCATCTAAATCTATTTTCAGAGGTTCATCTTTTATTACAGAAGAATAGTTAAAAATATCAGCATCTATGGCGGGAGCATAAACAGCTATAGGTTTCATAACTGAACCAGGCTGCCTTATAGCATGGGTAGCTCTATTGTATATCAAATTCGCATCTTTTGGCTTAGAACTTCCTAAAATTGCCAAAACTCTTCCTTTATAATTCGTCATCACATATCCGAGTTCTAAGTCTTTGTCAGGAGGAGGACAGCTTTTTAATGCTTTTTCTGCTATTTCTTGAGCATCTATGTCAATGCAAGAGTAAATTTTCAATCCGCCGGAGTACAATACAGTTTCTGCTATTTCTTTGCTTACATGATATTTTCTAGACAAATCCTCTGAAATCTGCTTGCACA
This sequence comes from uncultured Clostridia bacterium, assembly GCA_946186155.1. Taxonomy (GTDB): domain Bacteria; phylum Bacillota; class Clostridia; order Oscillospirales; family Acutalibacteraceae; genus Improbicoccus. The sequence goes on from CAMHLN010000009.1 coordinate 20,930, forward strand.
TAGTTTCCATATACCAATTTCTTATGTTTCCCGAATTTTTATTGTTTATATCTCGAGACGAAAATTTAAGATTTTCAGAATCTTTCATTGCCTTATTAAACTCTTCTTCGGATATTTTTTTCTGCTTATAAGTTTCTCTGAGAGCCATTTCTCTTCTCTTTTTGTTGTTTTCCGGATGAGTTAGAGGATTATATTTACTAGGATTTTGAGTAATTACATCTATGGCAGCACATTCTGCCATATTGCAATTTTCGATTTCCTTATCAAAATATTTTTTTGCAGCTGCTCCTACTCCTTGAGTTCCTGAACCAAAATTGGCTATATTGAGATATGCCTCTAAAATTTCATCTTTTGACATTTTGTCTTCAATTATTAATGCCCTGCTCATTTCTCTTATTTTTCTTTGTGGAGTAAATTGATTATCTTCGGTCAAATTTTTAACTAATTGCTGAGTAATTGTCGAACCACCATAACCTGGTTTTCCTATCAAAGCTTTAAAAGTCGCTCCTGCTGTGCGTACTACATCTACCCCTCCGTGCCCATAGAATCTTTTGTCTTCTATGGATATTATAATATCTTTCATTGGCTTTGGGATTTTCTCAAAAGGTGTCCATACTCTATTTTGGGTTCCGAAAGGTAAGGTGTATTCTTTAAATTCTCCGTTTTTATCAAGATAATAAACTTGGCTCGCTTTTCCTGATTTTAAAGAACTCAAATTCAAATCCATCAAATCATCTTTCATTGATAAAATAAAAAATTTAAAAGAAATCATAAGAATCATGAACATTAATATTAAACCTACAAATATTAGGAATAATATTTTGATTCCTTTACCGATTTTCATTCCTTTTTTTGCCATAATTTTCATTCCCTGATTTACAATATTTTTTTATACAGCATCCTTCACAATTAGGAGATCGCGCAAAGCAAACTTTTCTTCCATGATGAACCAAATAATGGCAGAATTTGCTCCAATTTGGTTTTTTCACTATTTTCTGAAGAATCATCTCTATTTTAAAATGGTCTTTTTCATTGTGAATTCCTATTTTCCTGGTAATTCTCGCAACATGAGTGTCCACGATTATCGAAGGTTGTCCAAAAACTTCAGACATAACTAAATTTGCTGTTTTTCTTCCTATTCCAGAAAGTTTTTGCAAATTTTCCAATCCAAATGGAATTTCAGAATTAAATTTGTCTCTTAGCTCTATACACATGTTTTTTAAATCTTTCGATTTGGTTTTAAATAATCCACATGGCTTTATAATTTCTTCTATTTCATTCAAATTGGCATTTGCCAAGGAATCAACATTCGGAAATTTTTTAAACAACCTGGGAGTAACACTATTTACTCTTTCGTCTTTGCACTGAGCTGAAAGTCTCGCAGAAACAATTAACTCAAACGAATCTTTAAAATTAAGTTCACAACACGCTCCAAGATAATTCGATTCTAAAATCTGATAAATTTTTTCTATATCTACCATAAGTAAGAATCAACAACTCCATTATTAAAAAGTGAACTTTTATTATAACATATTTTTTTAAATTATGCTATAAATTCAGATATGGATGTTGGAATTGATATAATTGAGATAAAAAGAATAAGAAATATTCTCGATAGAAACAAGTTTTTTTTGAACTATTGTTTTTCAGACGATGAAATTCAGCAAATCGTTTTGAAGGATTCTGTTGCGTCTAGTGTGGCAGCAAGATTTTGTGCAAAAGAGTCGTTTTTCAAATGCATAGGAGAAGGAATAAAAAAAACAGAAAATTTTAAGTTAATAAAGATATTAAATTCAAAAAATGGCATTCCAAAAATAATTTTGGGCGGATATTTTAAGAAAAAATATAAAAATTTCGATTTTCACTTAAGTTTGTCCCATTGTAGAGAATACGCATGTGCCGTGGTAATAAAAGAGAATAAGTTTTAATTGGTATTAATATAATTTCCTAGAATTTATTTGGAGTTATATTTTGAAAAAAATAAAAATTATTATTCTCTTGACGATAGTTTTGGGTGTATGTTTGTTTTTTGGAGTAAAGAAATTCATTAAACCAAAAGACGAAAAACAGAGTTTAAACACAGAATTTTCATCTAATGCCATAATAAATGTGGGAAAAAAGAACTACGAGTGTGAATTTTCAAGAAACTCTGGAAATACAAAACTATTAGTTAAAAAGCCTGAAAATATAAGTGGACTGACACTAGAATGGCATGATGGCAAGCAAAAAGTTTCTCTTGCAAACTTGCAAAAAGAATTTGAATCTAGCTGTTTTCCAAAAGATTCATTTTTAAATTTAATAGTCAAAATTTTAGATAATTTGCCAAATTTAAATTTAACAATATCAAAAGATGAAGGAGGATACAAAACTTTTAGTGGGAAAATAGAAGACCAAGATTTTGAATTATCAGCAGAGGATTCAAAAATTTTAGAAATATATTCAAAATCAAAAGATGCAAGAATATCGTTTGAATAATTCTTGCATTTCTTTTGAGTTTATGATACACTTTACAATGCGATAATGTTTTGAAACGATAATGTTTTGAAATTACGAGGTGTTATTTATGAAGAAAAATAAATTTTTAGCTTTGACAATGTTGTGCAGCACTCTTTGTGGAATTCCCACAAAAGCCCAAGAAATAAAGGATTCAGCCTTCCAAAAAATAGGGGGGGGTCGAGAACTCTTCTAACAATGAAGGAAATAAAAATCTAGAAGAGAAAAGTAGAACAAGGGATAAAAAGGGTAAATTTTCCCGTTTTGTTGGTTTGGTTATTGATCATCCCATATGGTCAACCATAATTGGTGTTAGCTCAGTTGCGCTGGAAGAAGGCGTTAGGAAAAAATTTTTTCCAGGAACATGGGGTGTAGATAAATTTGGTTACAATGAAGAAGAAGATTGCATTTACAGAAATCCTAAAGGAAGGATTAATGTGGTTATTTTGGGCCCAAAAAAATACAGGGAAAAATTTATCGAAAAATTAAAAAACGATGAAGGACATCGGAATTTTTATGAAAAAGCTCTTCTGAAGAATGATGGATGTCCTTATTTAGAGTTAACTAAAGAAAGAGCCGGGATTAAAAACTGGAACATAATTCAAAAAGATTTTGATTTTAATAAAGAACCGAGTAAAAAGTTTAAAGATAAATTAAACAAGGACCTAAAAAATGATGTTGCTGCGTTGATTGTTGTACATAATAATGACCACCAACAACTTGGTGGCATTGGAGCATCAGTTAAGAATATTAAGTGTGGTGATAATGTATTTTCCAATCCTAACGGTCTCAAAGTTTGTAGGATGTATTTACAGAGAGTATAACTGTAAATTTTATATCCATCTCTATATCAAAACCAAGCAACTTGATTACTCTCTTGCAGACCTTCTAAAACTCCTGAATTTCTCAAAACTTCGATAGAAGATTTATTTATTTTGGCTCTTTCTTTCAAATCGGAAATAGATAAAAATTCTCCTGATTTTCTTGAGTTTACAATTCCCTCAGCAGCCACACTCCCCAAAGATGGCACAGTTATTAGTGGCAATCTTATCTTGCCATCTTCTATTTTGAATTTGTTTGCATCAGACTTATAAAGGTCAACTTGCAGAAATTCTATCCCTCGAGCCAAAGCTTCATTTAAAATCTGCAAGTGAGGAATGCTGGCAGATTCTTTTATACTTGCTTGTCTCCCCTTTGAGCTTATTTCTTTAATCTTTTCCACAACTGCACTTTTGCCTGACATAACTAAAACGTTCTCTATATCTTCGTTTCGAACTGTGAAATATGCAGCATAATATTCCAGAGGCTTATAAATTTTATACCATCCTAATCTGAAAGCTGACATCATATATGCAACTGCGTGAGCTTTTGGAAACATGTATTTTATTTTTTTGCAAGAATCTATATACCAATCTGGAACACCATGAGATTTTAACATTTCAACTGTTTCGTCATCAAATTTTTCTTTAGCTTTCCCTTTTCTAACTATTTCCATAATTTTAAAAGATTTCTGCCTATCTATCCCTTTTGATATCAAATAAGTCATGATACTATCTCTTGTTCCTATGACGTTTGAAATGTCACAAATTCCGTTTTTTATCAATTCTCTAGCATTTCCGTTCCAAACATCTGTTCCGTGTGAAAGACCTGAAATTTGCACTAAGTCTGCAAAACTTTTGGGTTTGGATTCCTCTAACATTTGCCTAACGAAAAACGTTCCAACCTCAGGAAGAGAAAAAGTTCCCGTTCTTGAGTCTATATCTTTTGGTTTGACTCCTAAAGCTTTCGTGGACGTAAAAAGAGACAAAACTGCGGGGTCACTTATGTCAGATTTTTCAATAGGAATTCCTGTGAATTCTTCTAAATACTTATATATCGTCGGAACATCGTGCCCAAGCTCGTCAAGTTTACATATAGTATCGTGTATAGAATGGAAATCGAAGTGAGTTGTTATACTATCAGATGATTGGTCATTTGCAGGTTTTTGCACGGGACAAAAATCGTATATTTCCATATTTTTTGGAACAACTACCATTCCCCCAGGATGCTGACCTGTAGTTCTTTTTATTCCCGTGCATCCTAAAGCCAATCTTCTTTGTTCAGCTTTATTTATTTTTAAATTGTAATCCTCCATAACTTTTCTGACAAACCCCATTCCTGATTTTTCTGCTATAGTAGAAATTGTTCCTGCTTTAAAAACATTATCTTTTCCAAAAATTTTTTCAGTATATCTATGAGCATTAACCTGATATTCTCCCGAAAAATTCAAATCTATATCAGGAGCTTTGTCTCCTTCGAACCCAAGAAAAGTTTCAAACGGAATATCATTTCCATCTCGAAAATATTCAGTTCCACACAACGGACAATTTTTTTTCGGCAAATCGAATCCTGAGCCATAACTTCCATCAGTTATAAATTCACTATTTTGGCATTTTGGACACACGTAATGAGGAACCAAAGGATTCACTTCTGAAATTCCTGACATAGTTGCTACAAATGATGACCCAACTGAACCACGAGAACCTACTAAATATCCATTTCTCTCAGATTCTGAAACCAATTTTTGAGCTACCATATACAAAACTGCATATCCATGTTTAATTATGGAATTTAACTCTTTTTTCAGCCTTTTTTCTACTATATCAGGAAGGGGATTCCCGTATCTTTTCTTGGTATTTTCTATAGTTATTCTTTTGAGTTCTTCTTCTGCTCCATCAATGTGAGGAGGATAAACTCCCTCAGGGATTGGAAGAATGTTATCATCTATCATATCAGATATTTTTTTTGGATTTTCCACTACTATTTCGAATGCTTTTTTTTCTCCCAGATATTTAAACTCATCAAGCATTTCGGCTGTAGTCTTGAAATAAAGAGGAGCCTGATATTCGCCATCTTTGTATCCCTGAGCAAGCATAAGAGTTTTTCTATATTCTGAATCTTCAGGATTTAAAAAGTGGACATCTCCTGTCGCAACAACAGGAATTTGAAGCCTCTCCCCTATTTCAACTATTGTCTGGTTAAATTTTCGAAGTTGATCATCTCCTCCTGAAACACTTCCGTCTCTTGTAAGAAACGCATTATTTCCTATAGGTTGAATTTCAAGATAATCATAAAATTTTGCAATTTTGCAAAGATCTTCCATAGGCATTCCTAAAACAACTGCCTTAAAGAGTTGACCTGATTCACACGCGCTTCCTATTAAAAGACCTTCTCTTAATTTTATGATTTCTGACTTTGGAATTTTCGGTTTTTTATAAAAGTAATTGAGATGAGATTTGGAAACTAATTTATAAAGATTTTTCATTCCTTTTTGGTTTTTAACCAAAATAGTCTGGTGATAAGAAGCTTTCTTTTTTATATCCGAATTGCTGAAGATATCTCCTAGATTTTTTCCCGAAGGATCATCTTTTGATTTTAAATCTATCAATTTCAAGAAAATCAGAGCCAAAGTTCGTGCATCATCATTTGCTCTGTGATGCGCAAATTCAGGAAGATTAAAATATTCAGCTACTGTAGATAATTTATAGTTCTTTATCACCTTGATGCTTGCTCTGCAAAGAGGAACAGTATCTATAGATTTGAAGTCTAAATGTATATCGCATCTTTTCATTGCTGCCTTCAAAAAAGAAACATCAAAAACTGCGTTGTGAGCCACAAAAACGCTTATATCTCCGCAATAATCAAAAAATTTTTCTAAAGCTTCTTTTTCATTCGGAGCACTAGCAACCATATCATCGTTTATTCCCGTTAAATCTGTTATTTTTTTAGGAATTTTCTTCCCAGGATTCACAAACGTGCAAAATTCGTCGACAATTTCGTTATTTATTATCCTAACTGCTCCAATTTCTATGATTCTCTCAGTCACAGCACTGAATCCTGTAGTTTCAAGGTCAAAACATATGTACGATGAACTTACACCAACATCTTTTATGTCAGAATTCAAATCTTCGGAATCATCAATGAAATAATTTTCTATTCCGTAAATAATCTTGAATTTTTTGTTTTGAGACTTTATTTTTTTAGCAATATTCATAGCATCAGGAAACGCTTGCACTACTCCGTGGTCAGTTATTGCAACAGCTTCGTGACCAAATTCAATAGCTCTATTTATTAACTCTTCAGCAGAATTCATGCCATCCATTGCAGACATTGAAGTGTGAAGATGCAACTCTATTCTTTTTTGAGCAGATTTATCTACTACTTTGATTTTTTTTACGTTACTTACAGATTTCGGAAGAACTACTGTTTCTTTTTCAAATTCATCATAGTAAGCTCTACCACTAACCAAGATAGTACTTTTGTTTTTTATTCCTGAAAATTTATTATATAAGCTTTTATCAGCATCTTTTATACTCATCTTCAGTGTCACAGATCCAGTGTAGTCAGTTATTTTTATGCAACAGTAGGTATCGAATCTGTTCGAATATAAATTAACATCAAAAACGCCTCCCCAGATGACGACATTCGAAGAATTTTGAATATCTTTGATATCAATAGGATTTTTTTGAATATTATCTCCGAATATAACTGAGGAACTTCCTGGAACAATTCTGGGAAATAAATAGTCTCCCTTTCTGATTTCTATTTCTTCAATCAAATCGTTAACGATTTCACTTTTATTATCAAATACAAATTTGACATTTTTTGCATCTATTTTTTGTTTCAATTTTTTTTCTAATCCGTGAAAAGATTCAGAATATACATTAGTCCCAGATTCAACATGAAAAATAATCTCACTCTTAGATTTATTAATTTCCACAAAATTGATAAAAATTTCATCAAGATTTTCATTTTCCAAGTTATGTATGTTTAATTTTTTTTCAAAAAAATCAAGGAGTTTTTTCATTTTATTCTCCTTTAAATTCTAAAATGAGATTTTCTAATTCTTTCAGCAAAAGATTCTCAGGTACTTTTTTCAATATTTGCCCATGCCTGAATATTATTCCTATTCCATTAGCTCCAGTTATCCCGAAATCTGCACTTTTAGACTCTCCTACCCCATTAACAGGGCACCCCATAACTGCTATTTTCATTTTTTTATTAATATTTTCAGTCATTTTCTCAACAGATTCTGCTAAAAATTTTACATCCACAGTAGTTCTCCCACAAGTAGGACATGAAATAACTTCTACTTTATTTGCTAATCCCAAAGATTTCAAAATTTTGAATCCAGTTTCTACCTCTTTTAGCGGGTCATCTGTTAATGAAACTCTTATGGTATCTCCTATCCCTTTACTAAGTATGCTACCTATTCCTACAGAAGATTTCACGATACCATACATACCAGCTCCTGATTCGGTAATTCCAACGTGCAAGGGATAATCGCAAATTTTGGAAATTTTTTCGTAACAATCAATGCTTTCACAAACATTCGAAGATTTAACTGATATAATTATTTTATCGAAATCCAGATTTTCTAAAAATTTAACAGCGCTAAGAGCACTTTTAACCATAGAATCAGAAATTTTAATATCACTACCTAAAAATTTCTTCTCCACCGACCCACTGTTTATTCCTATTCTTATAGGAATTTCTTTTTGTTTGCATTCTTTCACAACTTTTTCAAGATTAGACTTCTCCAAATTTCCAGGATTAATCCTAATTTTGTCTGCTCCTGCGTTAACAGATTCAATAGCCAATTTATAATCAAAATGAATGTCAGCAACTATAGGAATATTAACACTTGACTTCAATTTTTCTATCAATCCAACGGAATTATAGTCTGGAATAGCAACTCTTAAAATTTGGCATCCTTTTTTTTCAAGAGATGTAGCTTGCAAGACGTTAGACTCAAAATCTGAACTAGGTTTGTTCAGCATAGATTGCACTAATATGTCTTCGTTTGCTCCTATGAACACTTTTCCAATTTTTATTCTTTTGGATTTTCTTCTCAACATTTCACTGAGATCCTTTAAAAAGACTTACTATATCATTGTAAGTTATCAGTATAGTTAACAACATCAACAAGACAATTCCAATAGTGTTGATTATCTCCTCTGCTTTAGCATTAACAGGTTTTCCAGTTATAACTTCAGGAATCAACATTATGATTCGTCCTCCATCCAACGCAGGAAAAGGTAACAAATTGAAAACTGCTAAACTGATCGAGATCATCATCATAAATGAAGTTATATTAAGCATAGCAGGCAACAAACTTTTTTCTCTACTTGCTATTCCACCAATTTGAGTAGCTATTCCTACAGGACCAGTAACATCTTTCAATGAAAACTTTCCACCAATAAGACCCACTATGCTGCTTACTGAATTTCTTATAAGAGCGCCCACATCAGCAAACGCATAACTAATCACATTAATAAAGTTTTTTTCTATCGTATCGAGATAAATCCCCAAAGATTTATTTCCCTCTGCGTCCGTGACTGTAAAACTTACATCTTTTAAATGAACAAGATGTCCATTTCTTATAACGTCAACTTCGCACTTATTGTCGTTTGAAACTCCTGCTGCAAATCTAACATCTCTGCTAACATGGGTTTTGTATCCATCTATTGAAACCAGCTCATCACCTATTTTTAATCCATCTGAACTAACAGAATAAGACTCAGCAAACCCGCCAATTTTTGTTCCATATATGTTTTCTTTCATAGATGTTAGCAATATAGAAAGGAGAATTCCTACTACCATGTTCATGAATACTCCCGCAACCATTATTATTGCTCTTTGCCATGCAGGTTTATTTTTGAACGATCTTTTAGGATCAACTTTTTTAACTTCTTGTTCCCCTTTTTTCGAATCTTTTCCTTCTGGGCTTTCTTCTCCCTCAAGAGCACAAAATCCTCCTATAGGCAAAAGCCTTAAAGAATAAAGAGTCTCTCCTCTTTCAAATTTCAAAACCTTAGGTCCCATTCCTATAGCAAACTCATTTACTTTTACTCCAAATTTTTTAGCAGTTATAAAGTGTCCCCACTCATGAGCTATAATCACAAAATTGAATAACAAAAAAGCAAAAACAGAAATAATAATGGTGTACATAAAATCACATCCTTAAAATTACAAGATTATTAGCTAATTCTCTGGCGATCCTATCGCATTCAATGATATCACTTAATGAACTTATTTTCAAAGGATTAAACTTATCTATTCCCTGGAAAATTATGTTTTCAATATCTAAAAATGAAATTTTTTTGTTCAAAAATGCACCAACTGCCACTTCGTTTATGGCATTCAACGCACAAGATAAAGAATTATCTTTTGAAGATTCTCTGCACAAATTCAAAATTCTGTTTGTTTCATTAGATGGATTGTAAAATGAAAGATTGCAAACATGAGATAAATCGAGAAATCCGTTTGAATAATTAAATCTTTCGGGATAAGTCAAAGCATATTGTATTGGAAATTTCATATCAGGAACACTCATTTGAGAAATGATATTACCATCTATGAATTCTACCATAGAATGTACTATACTTTGAGGATGAATTAACACGTCAATTGAAGATGCTGGAACTCCAAATAAATGAGCTGCTTCTATGATTTCTAATCCTTTGTTCATCATAGTTGCCGAATCTACTGATATTTTTGCTCCCATTTTCCACGTAGGATGCTTTATAACTTGCTCTTTTGTTACATTTTTTAGATTTTCTCTTCCTAATCCAAAAAACGGACCTCCTGAAGCAGTTAAAATTATTCTTCTCAAAAATTTTTCTTTTCCATCAATGCACTGCCAAATGGCACTATGTTCACTGTCTATGGGCAATATTCTGCATTTTTTTTCTTTTGCTAAGTTCATCAAAAAATGAGCTCCTGCAACAATTGATTCTTTATTAGCTAAAACAAGAGATTTCCCTGCTTCAATTGCTGAAACGCTAGCATATATCCCGGTGAACCCTGCAACAGCATTCAATACTATTTCTGATTCATCAATTTTTGCAATTTTTTGTAACCCTTCGATTCCGTGAAAAAAAATGACATTTCTAAACTTTTCAGAAAGAAATTCAGCATCATTTTTGCTAGATATACAAACAAATTTTGGATTAAACTCTCTTATTTGAGATTCCAACAAATTTATGTTTTTCCCTGCTGAAAGAGCAACAACTTCAAATTTTTTCAAATTTCGAACTACATCTAAAGATTGCGTTCCAACGGATCCTGTGCTTCCTAAAATAGAAATTTTTTTCATAATTTAACCCACAATATTGAAAATATGTAAAAAAATCAAAACAAACGGAGAAACAAATATAACGCTGTCAAATCTATCTAAAACTCCGCCGTGACCAGGAATAACATTTCCGAAATCTTTTATACTAAGAAGTCTTTTAATTAGAGAAAAACATAAATCTCCTAAAATAGCCACAGGAGCTCCAATTATGGAAAGCAAAAACACATTAAAGTAATTAATACCTTGAATTTTAAATAGATACTGTGAACAAATGCAAAGAGTAAAAGAATAAATCAGACTTGAGACAACGCCACCTACAGCTCCCTCTATTGTTTTTTTAGGGCTAACCTGAGGGCACATCTTATTTTTCCCAAAAAATTTTCCACAAAAATAAGCTCCCATGTCGCACGACCATGCTATTCCGAGAGATAATAAAGACAAAAATATTCCAAAAGATTTCCCAAAGTTTCTTATCTCTACTATGGTACCCAAACAAATAGATACAACTACATTCAGGAAAAACACAAAACAAACGTTCCAGACAGATTCTTGCTCACTTGGAGTTTTTTTCTTATTTTTTACGAATCTCATCATTGCAATAATCAGACAAAAAATTGCATACAAATACAGCGAAATTTTCCATTTTGTTCCAGGACCAAATAAAGACCTGGCAGACGAAAATAAAATCGAAGATATAAAAAAAATTCCTCTTTTAGATTCTCCTTTTAGGCATAAAATTTCAAAAATAGAGATACACGAAACAATTGCGACTGCTAAGTTTAAGCTGAAACTCCATGTTGCACTTAAAAACATAACAGTAACAAGTAACGCAATGCATATTAATCCTGAGACTATTCTTTTTGTCAAGGAATCCCCCTCAAAAACAGAACGTAGAACATAAACAAAGAATCTAAACAAATCCAGAGCATATTCTAGATATTCAAGAAGAAATATACAATATGCCTTTTTGTCGACAATCAATTAAAATCACAAATAATTGAAAATTTTTCAATTAATTGTTGCAAAACGAATCAATAAATTATACAATACATGGTCATTGTTGGGGGTGTATATTGAAGATCGAAGTCAATAAAGAAAATTGTATCGGTTGTGGATTGTGTGTAAGTATTTGTCCTGAAGTTTTTGCTATGGATGAAAATGGAAAATCTGAGATATTAGAGGGTAATATAGAAAAATTTAAGAATGCTATAGACGACAGCATAAGGTCTTGCCCAGTTAATGCTATAGAGGAGGTTTGAAATGAACAGAGAAAAACTGATTCAAATAATTAAAAAAGATTCGAGTTTTCTTGTGAAATGTATGCAAAAAGATTCTCCTGAAGAGTTGGCGGATTATTTAAGAAATCATGGTGTAGAAATAGAAGTTAGTGAAGCAAAAAAAATTTTCATAACACTTAAGTACTTTCAATCTCCTGAAAATCAAAAGAAATTATCTGGTGAGGATTTAGATATCTCAGGTGGAGTAAACGATGCTGAACTAAAAAACTTTATATCTAATGCTTTAAATTTTTAAGTAACTGGTGATTAAGTTGATTAATGCGCAAGAATTTGAAAAATGTATAATTTCTGGAGCTAACAGTATATGTAAACATAAGAATCACATTAATGATTTGAACATTTTTCCTGTGCCTGATGGAGATACAGGAACTAATATGTGCTTGACAATACTGGGAGTAACTAAGAAGTTTGAAGAGTTAGAAGAAAATGCGAGCATAAAAGATGTTGCTGATGCGGTTTCTTACGCTGCTTTGAGGTGCTCCAGAGGAAATTCTGGAGTGATACTTTCCATTATTTTAAAAGGGTTTGCTAAGCATTTAAAAGATTGCTCTATGATAAATGCAAACGATTTTGTTACTTCTCTTGAAATCGGAGTCAATGATGCTTATAGTACCGTTTCAAAGCCAACTGAAGGAACTATGCTGACAGTTGCAAGGGTGGCTTCTGAAAGAGGTAGGGAGACTCTTGAACGAGGAGCAAATTTCGTCGAAGTAATGGAAGAAATTTGTCAAGGAGCGCGAGACGCGTTAGCTGACACCCCTAATTTGCTTCCTGTTTTGAAAAAAGCAGGGGTAGTGGATGCAGGTGGAAAAGGATTATGCCTCATATTTGAAGGCATGCTTTCTTACATAAGAGATGGAGTTGTTGTTTCGAAGGACATAACTTCGTTATCCTCTTCTGAAGATGACAAATTTGAAAGAGAAACCAAGAAGTTTGACGATGATATACGTTTCACTTATTGCACAGAATTTATAGTAAACAGATTCGTCAATTGTGATTTTAATCCTGACGTTTTGAAAAAGAATCTCCAGAAAATAGGAGATTGTGTAATAGTTATGAACGACGATGAAATTATAAAATCTCACGTTCACACGAACCATCCTGACAAAGTTTTAGGATGTGCTTTATCTTATGGAAAACTTATAGAAGTGAAGATAGATAATTTGGAAGAACAAAAAAAGCAAATGTTTGCGGAATCCGATAAAATAAATGATGATACCACAATTAGGGAGCCAACTAAAAAACTAGGAACATTGGTTATCGCAACAGGTGATGGAATAATTAGATTATTCAAAGATTTAGGGGCAGATGAAGTCCTCGAAGGAGGGCAGACTTTGAATCCAAGTGCAGAGCAAATTGCTACAGCATGTTTGAAAGTTCCTTCTGA
>CAMHLN010000010.1 GCA_946186155.1 uncultured Clostridia bacterium
AAGATTATAAGAAAAAGTGGGCGGATGGTATAAGTGAGATTTACAAAAATTTCTATGAAAAGACTAAAACAATAAAAGGATGCGAGTTCGAAATTATCGATTCTGACAAATTTTGTAATTCTGAGTATACATTTAATGATCCTAATGGTATTGTTTTTGGTAATGGTAAAAAATTTAATATCATCATTGATGGAAGTAAACTTATTTCTAATAGTGGTCAAAATGATATGAGTAAGACTCCTTTTCATTATTTTGAAGATGCTGGAATCATTGGTAGCGTCAGTAAACAGAGTGGAATAGCTGGTTTTTTTAATCTTTTAACTCAATTTCAGAATAATAAAAAAACTCTTGGAGACAAAATTAAGGACTTGTCCTACGATCAAGAAATAGTCTTCAAAAATAGTTATGGAATTATAAAAAAAGGCACAATTATTCCAACTGTTCCACTTCCATCTCCTGGCGATATTATAGGTACAAAAATTATTAACATCCCCGTATTTAAACCTTATGGTTTAGTGCCACTTAGGTGTGTAAATAGACATTTCAGTTCAATGTCTTCATCTTACAGTTTTTTGTTTGGCATATGTCCTGGGTTTTTGGTGGTAATTTATCATGGCACAAGGGATAATTTTAGTTCTTTTGAAATAAAAATGTGCTATAGTAAAGAAATTAATGATTTGAAAAAACGTATTATAGTTGAATATTTGGAAGAATTGTCCAGGTTGAACCCCCGTCTTAGTATACAAGAATTGTGTGCAGATAAAGATATAGATTTTCTCGGGAAAGTATACTTAAAAAAATCAAAACTTGATATGATTTCAGAAACAAGCTCTTTGACTTTAGCCAAAAAATTTTTTGTAACTGAGAACAAAAAAGAAGAAGAAAAAGAAGACTTTTATGATGCTTCAGAAGTCGCATATCAGATTTGGGTAGAAAGTAGAGGCATTTTGGAACGTACGTATAGAAATTCCATTAAAAATCTCAGTAATTTATATAATATTTCAAAAAGACCTGCAGTTTTGTATGGAGTTTACAAATCATTGGATTATATTTATGCTTACATTGGGAGAAAAATCTTACGAAGTGGTAAATATACCGCTGAATTTTTGAAATCTAGAAATAAATTGCTGAATGATCCTAAAAAATTAAAAGAAGCAATTACCAAAATGATGAAAGAAGGAGTAGTTGGACTAGACAGCACGATTGAATCTTTGACAAATTTAATCATGGGTAGAGTTGCGATTAGTAAGATGGAAGATGTCTTTAATAAAACGTATTGTCAGTTGATTGCTTTTATTGGGCCTACTGGAAGTGGTAAATCTTTGTTAGCAAATAAATATTCATTAGCGCTGACCGGTCAACCTCTTCCTACGTGGGGGTATTTTACATCTTCTTCTGTAAGACCTGGAGTTCCAGTGGTCGATCAATTCTTCGACGGTAATTCAGAATTAGTTAAAAGATTGAAAGCTTGCAAAGGGAAGACAGTTCTGTTCTTCGATGAGATAGATAAGTATGATTCAAAGGAATTGTTAGAAAAGTTTCGTGATGCTATTGATAGCGGAACAATGGAAGTTACTTCGAAGGAAAAAGTATCAGAAGCAGATGGTTTTACTGGTGATAAAAGTTATGAACGTTTCAAAACTGAAAAAATAAATATTTCTGGTCTTATTGTTATAGTCGGAACAAATGAAAAGTCTGAATGTTGGGGATTGCCTCCTGATGATCCAAATGACCCTGCAGAGAACATAGGAAGAACAGTAGTCGAGCGCGATGGTTCAATGGTTCGAAGATTTTCAAGATTTAAGTTTCATTCATTTAAGAAACCAGAATATAAAAAAATGTTTGAGAATGCATTTAAATCGATTTTGAGAGATAGCAAAGATATATTTGGATTTGAAATAGTCCCTGAAGATAATTTATTAGACAAACTTGCTGAAGAAAGTTGTTATAGAATGCAAGGTGGACGTAGTATAGCTGTTATACTTAATGAAATGGCTGGAGCGATTACAGCATTTGATTTGAAAAAAGATACTGAGAAATATGAAACAGGAATTTTTTCAAAAATAAAAAGATTAGTAAAAACGGGAAAGCCAAAAGTTCAAAAAGTTAAGGTGAAATTTAATAATGACACTCACAAATTTGAAATCGAACAAATTTTTGATGATACAATCCCAGAAGTCCCTGAAAAAGAAGAAGAAGATAATGATGAGAAAGATAATAAAAATGCAGATCATTTGCCACCAATTCCAGAAGTTCCTGAAGAAGATGATGATGACAATGAGGAAAATCAAGGAATAAATAATCAACAAATAAATAATGGAATTGATAACAATGTATTAAATAAGCAGGATGAACAACAAGCAGTAAATAGTGAACCAGTTGAACATCAAAAAGATGAATTAGAAAATCAGAAAATTGAGAATGATAAAGAATTTGATAACAAATCGATAAGTACTAACTTATCAAACGACCAGCACGAAAGTGATCAAGAAGAAATCGCTTCGTATGATAGTGACTATGAAAATGACAAAAAACCAATTAATTTGGAAGATAATCGAGAAGAAATTATTGCTGATTAAGAGATATTAAAAATTTAAATTTCAAGTTTTCCGTGTTATAATTCTCCTCTATAGTGAAAAAATGCTATATGGGGTGAATTTTTTAATGGAAGATGAAAATCAAAAAATTTTATCAGAAGCTAGACGGTTAAAAAAAGAAATACAATATCACGCACATAAGTATTATAATGACGATGATCCGGAAATAGAAGATTGGGAATATGATAATTTAAAAATAAAATTAAGAAATATTGTTATGTCTCATCCGGAAATTTTGAAATATGAAAACTTCGAAGACACCATTGGAGGAGTAGCTTCAGATAAATTTGCCAAAGTTCATCATAAAGTTAAAATGGAAAGCTTACATGATTCTTTTTCTATCGATGAGGTAAAAAAATTTTACGACAGAATTCAAAAAAATAGTTTAAATTCTTTCGTTGTTGAGCCAAAAATAGATGGAATTTCGTTATCTGTTGAATATGTAAATGGACAGTTGTATCGCATTTCAACCAGAGGAGATGGTACAACCGGGGAAGATGTTACACACAACGTACATATGATTAAGAATCTTCCGCGGAGAATAAAATCTGACATCAAATATCTTGAAGTTAGAGGAGAGTGCTTTCTTTCGAAATCTGATTTTCGAGAATTGAATAAATTTCAGGATGAAAATGGTCAGAAAATTTTTAAAAATCCTCGAAATGCTGTTGCAGGTTCCATAAGGCAAAAAGATTCTGAAAATTGTAAAAGTAGAAATCTTAAAATATTATTTTTTAACGTTCAGCAAATAGAAGGTTTTAAATTTAAAACTCATAGTAAATCTTTGGAATTCATTTCTAATATTGGCCTTCCTACTGTTAATTCCAAAAAATGTTTAAATTTTGAAGATATCAAATCTGCAATAGAAAATATAGGAAAATCAAGATTTAATTTACCGTTTCAAATAGATGGAGCAGTTATAAAGGTAGATTCCTTGGAACAAAGAAATCTCATAGGAAGTACATCAAGCTTTCCGAAGTGGGCTGAAGCATTCAAATATCCTCCTGATGTGAAAAAAACCAAATGCTTGGATATAAAATTCAGTGTTGGAAGAATGGGAACTATTACTCCTGTGGCAATTTTTGAGCCAGTTGAAATTGAGGGTTCCACAGTCTCGAAAGCATCTTTACATAACGAAGAATTTGTTAAAAGCAAAAAAATTCACATTGGAGACACAATTCATGTGATAAAGGCAGGAGATATAATTCCCGAAGTCATTAAATCTGAGTGCGATTCAAATAACCAAACAGAGTTCAGGATTCCTGATTTATGTCCCAGTTGTAATGAAAAATTATCATTTTCCCAAACAGAAAATGGAAGAATTTTCAGATGTCAGAATCCAAATTGTTTCGAGAAAATTAAGTCTCAGGTGATTCACTTTTCTTCTCGTGATGCAATGGATATAAATAATTTTGGAGAAGAAGTATTCAACGTTTTAAAGAATGAAATTAAAAATTATTCTGATATTTATAAGCTAAACGAAGAAACATTAAAAAAATACAAAGAATTCAGAAACAGTAGCATCTCGGACTTGCAGGAACTTATTCCAGGATTTAACAATGAAATATTTTTGAACAAAATTGGTAAAAATTTACTGCATGAAATAAAAAACTCGAAGAATAGGTCTCTTGAGAGATTAATTTACGGGATAGGAATTCCGTTCGTTGGAAAAGAAATTTCGAAAATTCTGGCTAAAGAATTTAAAACTATACGAAAAATTCAAGCACTAAAAACAGAAGACCTTCTTTCAATAGAAGGAATAGGAGAGGTAATTTCTGATAGTATTGTTGAATTTTTTAGCAGCAAAACAAACAATAAAAACATAGACACGATAATCAATCTTGGAGTCAATACTAAATACATAAGCCGCGAATCGTCGAAATTTAGAGGTTTTTCATTTGCTATAACTGGAAAATTTTTGAAATATTCAAGAAACGATTTAATCGAGAAAATAGAAATTCTTGGAGGAAAAGTGAACTCTTCGGTTACAAAGAGTACATCATATCTTATTTGTGGAAAAGATCCTGGCCAAAAATTAGAAAAAACTGAAAAACTAGGAATAAATACAATATCTGAAGAAAATTTGGAAAAATTCTTTGAATAATTTTTTATTTTTAAAAAATTCGCAATTGAATTTATGGCGGAATCAGAATAAAATATCTTATTAAACATTAAACAGACTCTACCATTTGTCTTTTTGCCAGTTTGTAGAATAATCCTTTTTTCGCCATGAGATTTTCAAATTTGCCCTCCTCTACTATTCTGCCTTTGTCCATAACAAGAATTCTATCGCAGTTTTTTATAGTGGAAAGTCTGTGAGCTATAACTACTCTAGTACATCTCAGTTTATCTATGTTATCTGCAACAATTTTTTGAGTTATATTATCCAGCGCTGAAGTAGCTTCGTCGAAAAACAAAATCTTTGGCTTATTTATAAGAGCTCTAGCAATCATTAATCTTTGCTTTTGACCACCGGAAATTCCTCCTGTTCCTTCTGAAATTAAAGTATGCATTTGCATCGGCATGGCTGCTATATCTTTATCAAGTCCTGCCAACTCCGCGGCTTTCCAAGCATCATCGATTGTTTTCCAAGGAGCAGTCACTGTTATATTTGAGTAAATATCTCCCTGAAACAAAGACCCATTCTGCATTACCACTCCAATTTTTCGTCTCAAACTGTTTTTATCTAAATCTCCAATATCTTTATTATCGTAATATATCCCTCCTTTGAGAGGAGTCTCAAATCCTAAAAGTAATCTCATAACAGTAGATTTTCCACATCCAGTTTGCCCAACTATTGATACATACTCTCCTGGCTTTATTTTTAAACTAAGATCATTTATAACCAAATCGGAATTTTTATGATATTTGAACGAAACGTTATTAATTTCTATCAATCCATGAAGGGAGTTCACCATTTTTCCCTTAGATTTATTTTCAGTATCTGATTCCAGAAATGGCTTGATTAAATCTATTATTGGTTTTAAATTTGCAAGTTTAAGCGCGACATCATTGAGGGACATTATAGCTGAACTAACAGCTCCGTATGCAATGCCAAAAGTCATATAATTCACTATTGAAACTTTGTTCTTAGCTGCTATCCAGTAAAGAATTATCATTCCCAATGAAGAAATTATTCCTCCTATTACTCCTGAAATTTTTATGATTAGTGGAGGATCAAAATCAAATTTTTGAAATTTTGAATACTGCTTTGCCCATATGGCAAATGCTCTCCTTTCTGCTCCTGCTATTTTAATTTTTTGCATCCCATTGAATAAATCGAAAACCAAAGACTGAAGCTTAGGATTCATTTTCATTTTTTTATTATTTATATTTTGCTTTATCAATGTGACGATAACAGAAAAACACAATTGCACAAATATTATCAACATCGAAGCATTAAACATGCTTGGAGCTTGTTGGATCATTTGAAATATATATCCAAGTGAAAATAATGCTGTTAGAACAGTAGAAAGAAAAGTCTCAGATATAATTCTGCACAACATAGCAACGTAGCCAATTCTGCTAGCTAAATCTCCAGAAGAATAATTTTTAAAAAAATTTGCAGGCAAATTAAAAAGTCTCATCATTATTGCACTATTAATTGCGAGATTAAGTTTTCCATGAATTCGAGTTCTCAAACATTCTTGAATTATTTTAATTGAAAGACGTCCTACCAGGAGACCAACTAACGTCATGGATACAGTTTTTAATAAATCTAACGAACCAGAAGGGACCACAATACCATATATTATGTTAGTTACGTACGGAAGCGTCATACCCAATAATTGCATGACTAAATAAACGCCTAACAGCATCATTATGCTTGTTGGCGAAACATTTTTAGCCATAAATTTCAATAAATCAACAATTTTAACTGGCCCACTTGGAAGAGGTTGATAAAATCCGAATGCCTCTTTTTCAAATTCCTGAACGTTTGATTTTTTTAATCTAATTTTTTCCCCCGATTTATCAATATAATGGTATCCTGAAAACTTATTTGGAATTAACGCTACGACTTCACCATCTTTTTTATGCGCTAAAATAGCACCTGTTCCATCTTTCCACCATGAACCATTAAGTTCTATTGCTCGCTTCATCATTCCTGATGGGCGAAGTATATATTCCAGTTGTTCTCCCAAATTTTTGATATTTTTCGGTATTTCAGGAACACTTGCACCGAAATGATTTAAAATTTGAAAAATTGCTTGCTTGGTTTCTGCTTCCTCTCTTGGAGTTGAAATTTTCAAAACATCAAGAAGATCTCGGATAGCTTCGCGATAAAACGCATCATCCTTAGATTTCTTCATTTGCAATCGTTCTTTGTTAAGCATTATTTTCACCACCTATTCACAAGAAACTAATTTTGAATAAACTCCTCCTTTTTGTATCAAACTTTCATGATTCCCTGTTTCTACTACTTTTCCAGATTCCAAAACAACTATTTGGTCGCAGTCTCTTATGCTTGATAATCTATGAGCTACCACAACACAAGAGCAATTTAATTCTCTAATGTTTTTTATGATATTCAATTCAGTTTTCGCATCTAAAGCTGAGGTTGCTTCGTCTAAAATTAACAACACTGGCTCTGTGGCAATTGCTCGAGCAATTTCTATTCTCTGGCACTGGCCTCCTGAAAAATCTTTACCATTTTCACTCATTACATGCCCGTATTTGTCTTTTCTAGATACTATAACATCATGTATTTCAGCACTATGAGCTGCAGTAACCACACTAAAATCTTCAATAGAGCTGTCCCACATTTTAATATTACTTTTAATACTATCGTTAAATAGAATTCGTTCTTGGTCTACCATAGAAACAGAATTATGAAAAACATAAGGATCTATTTCTGATCTAGGTTTGCCATCAAATAAAATTTCTCCTGACCAGGGCTGATATAATCCCATGATTAATTTCGATAAAGTAGATTTGCCACATCCGCTTCCTCCCACGAATGCTACCCATTGCCCTGCTTCTAACTTGAGAGAAAAATCTTTTATTAAGGGAGCAGCCAGAGGGTTATATCCAAATGTCACATTTTTTAACTCAAGATTTCCGCATAAAAAATCGTTACTTAACTTTTTTGGCTCAGTTTTGGGAACAACAGCAACATCTAGTTCGTAATCTAAAACATCTTCAATTCGTTCAACCTCATTTTCTATTCCCAAAAAATTTTGATAGACATCTAAAAAGTTATCTATAGGTTTAACAAATCTACTTAAAAATCCCTCAAAAGCGGTCAATATACCAATAGTAAATTCACCTTGTATTATCAAATATACACCTGATATTTTCAGCAATAAATTAGCAAATTCTTGTATAACAATAGGAATTATTCCTACATATTGAGAAAAATTCAATGCTTTCACATCTGCATTATTCTGTTTTGCGTAAAATCCAGCCCATCTTTCGAAGAATCCATTTTCAGCCCCCGTAGATTTTATAGTCTCTATCATTCCTATAGCTGAATATGTCACACTCATTAATTTTCCTGAATTTGGCAAAGATTCTCTTTGTATTTCATTCAACTTTTTAGAAGTATATCTAACTATAAACACATTTAAAAGAGTTGATATAACTCCTATGATTGCTAACTTCCAGCTGTAATTAATCATAAAAAATAGATAGAAAGCTAGAGAAAATAAATCTATAAACATTGGAGCTATTTTTTTTATCAAAATCAAAGACACTTTCGCAGTAGACTCTTGTCTTGCAACTATATCTCCAATGTATCTTTGAGCAAAAAAATCAAGAGGAAGCCTTAGACAATGCCACATAAATTTTGAAGCTGAAATTATGGAGAACTTCCCCTCAATTTTAAGCCAGTGAACAGAATTGACTATTCCGATAAGAGCATTTAGAACTAAAACTCCAAACGAAACTGTTATAAACCAACCTAACCACTCTGATTCTCCTCTTGCTAAGATGTTATCTATGAAAAATCTATCGAACAACGGATAAACCAAACTTATTATTCCTAACACAAGACTAATAAGAAACGCCAAAAAAAATGGAAATAAAGAATTTTTCAAGCATTTTTTCACAAATGCAAATATACTCTTAGGTTTTCCTTCAGGCTTAAAATTTGGAGACGGAACGATAGAAAGAAAAATTCCCGTAAAAGATTGGTCAAAAGTATCCATGGAAACAGTTACTTTTCCTCTTGCGGGGTCATTTAAATAAACTTTTTTTCTTTTGTAGTCAATTTTTTTTATCACTACGAAATGATTAAAATTCCAGTGAATTATAGCAGGCAATTTCATGTCTCCTATATCAGAAGGTTCTAATTTGTATCCTGAAGCGTCGAATCCATATGTGCGAGCAGCAGCAAGAATGTTTTTCGCAACACTTCCGTCTCTTGAAACTCCACAATCTTTTCTAACTTTGGATAAATTAACCCATTTACCATAATATGCTGCTATCATGCACAAACATGCGGCACCACACTCAAGAGCTTCCATTTGCATTATAACGGGAACATCATGTCTCAAGAAATTCACCTCCAGTTATCTATTAAGAATAAAATCAATCGCCCTTTCTTTTCCTAAAATAACACTTGATGTACATTGTGACCCATCTATTATTTTTATATCTGCAATTTTTTCTGAAGATGGAGATTTAAAAGAAGTAACAATTTCAACACAATTATTTGTTGGATATATAG
Organism: uncultured Clostridia bacterium; assembly: GCA_946186155.1. Lineage (GTDB taxonomy): Bacteria > Bacillota > Clostridia > Oscillospirales > Acutalibacteraceae > Improbicoccus. The sequence continues at coordinate 9,265 of CAMHLN010000010.1, forward strand.
AAGAAATTAACTGGGGATTTTCAAACTTTCTAAAAATATAATCAGAATCTACTACCTGATTCCCCACTTTTTCTATTTCACCGTTTATATATCCATAATTTTCCGCAGGTAAATAATTTGGAGAAATTTTCGTTGGCATGCCTTCTTTGAATTTTATAGAGGTACCTATATCAACATAGGAGTACAATTTTTGGACTCCATGCTCTGTTATTACAATTCCTGAAATTTTTTTGGTTCTTGGAATATCAGAATTGCAAATCCAAACTAATCCCGAAAACAAAATAGATAGAATAGCTACTATAAGTAAAATCAAATTTGGATTAATTATCTTCACATACTCATCTAACTGTTCAGGAGAAGAAACTTTTTTTAAAGAATTTTTTCTGAATAAGTTTGACTTTCGCATTGTCATCCCTCCTTTCGAAAATCGTGAAAATTATACATAAAAAAGATAAAAAAATCAATTTTTTGTGCATATATACCAATTTTAAAAGTCCAAATCACCTGATAAAAAAATTTTGATCTTCTCCCAGAAAGACATGAAATCAAACCCTTCGTCCAGAAAAATCCAATCTGTAATATCGCACCTACTGAACCAAGTTATCTGCCTTTTAGCATATCTTCTGGTTTGTTGCTTTATTTTATCAATAGAGTCAGATAGCTTCATCTCTCCCGCAAAATAAGGTAGAAGTTCTTTGTATCCTATAGCGGAAGAAGCTGTTTTTGAAATTTTTTTTTTCTAACTCTATCTATTTCTTCTATTAATCCTCTTTCAAGCATGTTATCAACTCGTCTATTAATTCTTTCATATAGCAAATTTCTATCTCTGAAATTGAGCCCAAATTTTAAGACTTGAAACTCTTTTTTTGCATCCATGGTATTAGATTTTTGGTCCATAATTGAAAAATTAAATGTCTTGAAAAAATTTATCGCACGTCTAAGACGCTTAAAGTCGTTTTTATGTATAGATTTCGCAGCTAACGAATCCAAATTTCTCAAAGTATCGTATAAATCCTCGTTAGGGATATTCTCAGAGAAATTATCACAACAATCATGCTGAAATTGAAAATTATTCAATAATGCATCTATATATAGCCCTGTTCCCCCAACAATTATCGGGATTTTTCCCTCCGACGATATCTTTTTAATTAGAAATCTAGCCTCTTTGACAAATCTCACAACGCTGTATTCATCACAAACAGGCACATGTCCAACAAGATAATGATTAACCTGCTCCAATTGCTCTAAAGTAGGTTTCGAAGTGCAAATATTGAACTCTTTGTAAACCTGTAAAGAATCAGCAGAAATAATCTCAGTTCTAATTTCTTTCGCCAACCAAATAGAGAAGTCAGTTTTTCCAGATGCAGTAGGTCCCACTATCACTATTAATCTATTCATTTACTTTCTCAAAAATTTTTTATAAATATCATTTTTGGTGACCGAAATATATATTGGCCTTCCATGAGGACAAGTTGTAACTCGTGATTCCATCAAATCATTGACCAATTTTTTGATTTCCTCATCTGAGCTATATTTTCCAGATTTTATAGCAGATTTGCAAGCAATTTTCGCATAAATTCTTTTCAAATCGTAAATTTCACATTCAGAATTCCTTTTCATCAAAAACGAAGCTATCTCACACAGAGAACTTTGTATATCTTTTTCGTCCAGATATGCAGGAATTTCTCGCACAATAATTTTCCCAAGACCAAAATCCTCTATCTTATACCCTATTTCGTTTATGTATTCAATATTATTTATCAAAATATCGTATTCTAAATTCGAAAAATTGAGAGTTACACTTGAAATTAGCACCTGGGAACAACTTTTATGACTATTAGAAATCAAATTTTCAAATATAATTCTCTCATGTGCAGCATGCTTATCTACTAGAATTAAATTTTCTCCGTGCTGAATGATGAAAAAACATCCGAAAATTTCTCCTACTATTCTTATTTCTTGTTTTAATAAATTATCCGATTCAATCTTTTTAGTCGAATTTTTTTGAAAATATGTGCCATTAGAGTGATAACTATCTAAAACGTAGTTTGAATTTTTATCAGTCTGGGATTGTTTTATTTTAGATATTTCAGGGACAACTACTTTATCACACAAAATTTCAGATGCATTTTTGGAGATTTCCTCATTTTGTGGCAAAATTTTATTCTCTACATTCAATTTTTGAGAAATTATTTGATTTTCAAAACCGAAAATCTTTTTTTTATTAATCATCAAAGAGTTTTTTATTGCATTGTAGACGGACTCAAAAATTAGTCTTTCGTCTGAAAATCTTACCTCAGTTTTTGTGGGATGAACATTGACATCCACAATTTCGTAGGGAACGTCCAAATTTAACACAAAAGCTACTTTATTATTTTGATACTCATCACTTAAGGCAGCCTCGATAGCATTTGAAACTATTTTATTTTTAATCCATCTGCCATTTATGAACAAATTTTGCATTTTTGAACTCGATTTTGACAACAAAGGGTCAGAAATAAATCCCTTAACTCGAACATTATTTAAATCATAGTTTACTTCAATAAGACTGTTGAAAAAATCTTTACCAAAAACTCGCAAAATAGCAGAAGAAAGATTGCCATCTCCAACACTGGAAACCACCAATTTGCCATTCCGTATAAATTTAAACGAAATTTCCGGATGAGAAAGAATAGCATGGTCAACTATAGAGCTTATATAGTTTCCTTCAGTCACATCTTTTTTCAAAAATTTCATTCTCGCGGGAGTATTATAAAATATATCTCGTACCATTATCGATGTCCCGTTTCTAAGAGAACAATTTTTCAAAAAAATCTCATCTCCCCCTTCTATTTTGTAACTAGATCCCACAGATTCACCAGGAGTAGAAGTTATTAAATCTATTTTCGATACAGATGATATCGAAGCAAGAGCTTCTCCTCTGAATCCTAAAGTTGAAATTCTTTCCAAATCAGATTCTTTAGAAATTTTGCTAGTCGCGTGGCTTATAAATGCAAGTCTTATGTCATTTCTAGATATTCCATTTCCGTTGTCAGATATTCGAATTAACTTTTTTCCTCCGTTTTTTATTTCTATCTCTATTTTAGTCGCACTAGCATCTATAGAATTTTCGATTAACTCTTTGACAACTGAAGCAGGACGTTCAACAACTTCTCCTGCAGCAACTAAATTTATCATGTTATCACTTAAAACTCTTATTTCTGACATTTTTGCTCCTATTTAAATAATTAACAGCTATCCAATATCTAAATCCATCAAATTTGTCATGCTATCGCTTTTGATTTTTTCTCTTAAACCATTTTTGAAAGATCAAAAAGAATATTCATAGATTCTATCGGAGTCAAAGAATTTGTATCAATATTACGTAATCTTTCGATTAATTTGTTTTCTAAATTATTTTTGTCTTCTCTTCGATGATTTTCTCGTTTCTTTATAAAAATTTCTTTGTTTTCCAAATCATTTAATATTTCTTTCGCTCTCGATATTATCATCTCAGGAACTCCTGCCAACTTAGCCACTTCTATTCCATAACTATCGTCGCACGAACCTGGAATTATTTTTCTTAAAAATACTATATCATCTCCGTCTTTTTCTACCGCAACACTGAAATTTCTGACGGAATCTATGGGATTGTTCGAAATTTCATGATAATGAGTGGAAAAAAGAGTTTTAGACTTCACCTTCTGAGACATAAATTCAAGAACAGACCTAGCAATACTTAATCCGTCAAATGTAGAAGTCCCTCTTCCTATTTCATCCAGTAAAACAAGACTTTTTGCTCCTGCATTCTTGGCAATTTGCGCTACTTCGTTCATTTCAACCATAAAAGTAGATTGGCCTGACGCTACATCGTCTGACGCTCCGATTCTTGTAAAAATGCTATCTATAATTCCAATTCTAGCGTAATTTGCAGAGACGAAGCATCCGATTTGTGCCATTATAACATTAAGAGCAATTTGCCTCATATAAGTAGATTTTCCAGCCATATTTGGACCAGTTATAACTATAGTTTTGTTTTCCGAGTCAAAATAAGCATCGTTTGGAACAAAAAATTGACCATTTTGCATCAATTTTTCCACAACAGGATGACGGCACTCTTTAAGTTCTAAACTATCAGAATCTTCAACAATAGGCTTTGAATAAGAATTTTCCGACGAAACTTGTGCAAAAGATCTTAAAACATCAAGTTTTGCTATTGCTTGCGCCGTTCTTGAAATTCTGCCACTTTGCTCCGCAATTTTAGACTTTATATCTTGCAAAATTTCATTTTCCAACCTGATAGATCTATCTTTTGCACTGAAAATTCTGGCTTCAATAGATTTCAATTCGTCAGTTATGTATCGTTCTCTTCCTGCGAGAGTTTGGCGTCTTATGTAATCTTTTGGAACAGAATTTTTATAAGATTGACTTACTTCTATGTAATAACCAAACACTTTATTGTACCCTACTTTAAGCTTAGGAATTCCAGTTCTATCTCGCTCATGTTGCTCAATTTTTTCTGCAAGAGACTCTCCCGCATTCATATCATCCAAGAGAACATCAAGATTTTTGTTGAATCCTTTTTTGATAAATCCTCCATCTTTTGTCAACAATGGTGGGTCATCTACTATGGAAGACTCTATAAGAGAAAAAACATCTCTAAGTTCGTCTATATTTTCAAATATTTCTCTTAAAATTTTAGATTTCAAATTTTCAATAGACATCTTCAAACTTGAGAACATTCCTATGGTGCTTCCAAGAGATTTCAAATCTCTGCAATTAGCTGACCCAAACGATATTTTACTTAAAAGCCTTGGGACGTCTCCAATTTTACTAAGTATATCGTTTAAATCATCCATCACAAAAACATTAGATATTAATTCTTCTACCCCATCGAGCCTATTATTAATTTCGTTAATATTTTTCAAAGGACGTTCAATCCAAGAACGCAAAAGCCTTTTTCCCATCGATGTCCTGGTTTTGCCCAAAACCCAAATCAAAGAGCCTCTTTTTTGCTTAGTTCTAATAGTTTCAAAAAGTTCTAAATTTGTTAAAGCTCCACATTCCAATCTCATAAATTCAGAATCTTCGTATAATTCGACATTTTTTATGAAATTAAAATCATTTTTCTGAGTCTCTTGCAGATAAGAAAAAAGCATTCCTAAACAACGAGAAATCAAAAAAACTTTCTGATTTTCTCCACACGAATCTATATTACCAACATCAACATGCAATTTATTATTCAAAAAATTAATTATATCTTGTTTATGTAACTCGAAATCTTTATCTGAATTTCTTAGGGAAACGCTGCGATTTTTTTTAGCAAACTTTTCAAAATTTTTATCACATTCTTCAGATACCAAAATCTCTCTGGGATTGAAAGTTTTAATCTCATATTCAAGCTTACTGATATAATTTTTTCCACTGAAAGTTGTTATTCTCAATTCTCCAGTAGATATATCACAAAAGCACACTCCCGCTGATAATTTCAAGAAAAAAACTGAACATAGAAAGTTGTTTTTAGCCTCATCGAGCATAGATTCATCTAAAACTGTTCCAGGAGTAATAACTTTCGTAACTTCTCGTCTAACTAACGATTTTCCATTAGGTTCTTCTTGCTGCTCGCACATAACAACTTTGTATCCCTTAGCAATAAGACGAGATATGTAACTTTCGCAACTGTGGTAAGGGACTCCACACATAGGAGCTTTTTCGTTTTTTCCACAACTTCTTCCCGTAAGAGTCAAATCAAGCTCACGAGAAACAAGAACTGCATCCTCGTAAAACATTTCGTAGAAATCTCCCAAACGAAAAAAAACTATTTCATTTTTGTGCTTCTTTTTAATTTCAATGTACTGTTGCATCATTGGAGACAAATCTTTTACTGATGGAAACAAATTTTTCATTTTCGAACCTTCCTGATTTTAATAATCTTATACGTAAAATCCAAATAAGTTATTTAAAATTCTAATATTTACTCATTACTTAGTTAATAATCTAAATTTTTTGTGCTTTATTAATTTCAATATGCTGCTGCATTGAAAACATCCTTTTCCTTAAAACTAATGGCATCCTTCACAAGATTCACAAGAACCACTGCAAGATGCAAACGAAGATTGATAAAATTTTCCATATGCACTTTCGTTTATAACAGTATTCACTTCATTTACAAGAACATTCAAATTTTTCTTAGCGTCTTCATATTTACAAACTGATTCGAAATTGTTTATTTTATCATATGCATCCCTAAGTTCATCACTCAATTTCTTTATTTTATCTCTATCAGAATTTTCTTTGGATATTTCCTCATTTAAGCTATTTTTTATTGAATCAAAATCTTTTCTGATAGATGCCAATTTCTCATCTGAATCCATTTCTTCTTTTAGAAGTTTGAAGTCTAAAAACTCTTTAGATTTTTGAATTTTGATTCCTAAATCCTTTGCCATTTCCATTATTTCTTTGTTCATAATTACCTCTTAAATTTTAGCTCCAAAAAGAGAATTTCTACCAGATTTTAATATTTTCACGTAAAATCTGTCTCCCGGAGTAAACTTACCATCTATTTTAACCAATAAGTTAGAATCTGTTCTCGCCAATGATACATCATCTGAAACATTTTCAACAGTTGCCAAAAGATTTTTTCCAACAAAATCAGATAAAACATCTTCAGAAATTTTTGCCTGAGTTTCGATTAAGTAAGATATCCTGCGAATTTTCTCCTCATGAGGAATACTATCCCCCATTTCATAAGCTAACGTTCCCTTGCGAGGAGAGTAAACAAAACTAAAAACAGATGCAAATTTTAATTTTTTAACCAAATCAATCGTGTCTTCGAACTCTTTTTCAGTTTCCCCTGGGAACCCTACAATTATATCACTTGTAACTACTAAATTCGCTAATTTCTTCCGAGCATATTTCACTTTTTCAATATATTGCTCTATTTTATATTTCCTATTCATCAATTTCAATATACGATCATTTCCAGATTGAACTGGCAGATGAAGATGTCCGCTGAAATGCTTGCATTCAGACAAAACGTCCACGAGATTTTCATTGAAATCTTTTGGATGAGATGTCATAAATCTCAGAGTAAAATCTCCATCTATTTTATCTATTTTTTGCAATAAATCAGAAAATTTTACATCTTCAAAACCGTAAGAATTAACATTTTGCCCCAAAAGAGTAATTATCTTCGAACCATTTTTCACGCACGATTCACAATCATTTAGAATCTTTCTGTAATCTACACTTTTTTCTCTTCCTCTCACATATGGCACTATACAATAAGAGCAAAAATTGTTGCATCCTGAAATTATAGGAATCCACGACTTAAATTTGCAATCCTGGTATATTGGGAAATTAATATTACTATCAAAAATCTTCTGACCGGTAATTTTTTCGTATAGCAATTCTGGAAATTTTTCAACAGATTTAGCTCCACAAATGAAGTCCACATACGGATATTTATCTCTTATAATTTCTAAAATTGACTCTTGCTCGACCATGCAACCACAAACAGATATAAAAACATTCGGATTCATTTTCTTCAACTTTTTCAAATTCCCGATGTGAGATAATATCCTATTTTCTGCGGTATGCCTTACAGCGCAGGTGTTGAACAATATGAAATCAGCCAGAAAGGGTTCATCAACAAATTTAAATCCGACAGAAAAAAGAAATCCCTTGATTTTTTCAGTATCAGCTTCATTTTGTTGGCATCCAAAAACTTTCACAAAAGCCAAAGGAGAATCAGTTCTGAATCTCCTTTTGAAAAAATTTTTCATAAATTCCAACAAATCAACTTTCGATAAGTCTAACTTTTCCACACAATTTACATTATCCCTTTTTCAAATATTTCATTCAAATGACCATAACGAAACGCCGAAAATCCATCTATATTATCAAGTTTTTCTAACATATCAACTTGTTTTTTTATTTCATCTATATTTGAAGTAAACTTATAAAATGCCATTCCAATTATTAATTTAGTATTATGCGACTTATTCACATCATTCCACCATTTAACAAGAGTTTCAAAATCAGCTTGTTTATGTCCAATCTCCCAATAAATTTGTGGAACTACGTAATCGAGCCATCCTTTCTCTAACCATAATTTTGAATCTGCATACAAATCATAGTAACTACTGCACCCGTTGATTCCTTCAAGATTTTGCCAAATTCCGAAAGGAGAGATGCCAAATGTTTGACCTTGATTTCGAACTTTCGATGATACTAATTCCACAAACTTATTTATATTATCTCTTCTCCAATCATTAATAGACATATTATTCTCATTGTACAACTTGTATTCTTCAGCATCATAATCTTCAAATTTCACATCTGATGGATACGGATAGAAATAGTCATCCATGTGAATGGCAACTTTGTATGTTTTAGCGATATACGCACACTCTTCAGCAACCATTTCCCTAACCTCTGGAATTCCAGGATTCAACAAATAATAATTTTCGTCAGTAGAAACAATCCAATCTTTATGGCCCTTCAATTTGGAATTCTCCGGCAATTTCTCCATATAGTCATCAATAGAAAACTCTTTCTTTTTGTTGTTGTTAATCAAAAAAGGATTAATCCAAGCCTCACATACAATTTTTCGTTTTGCACATTCGTCAACCATGAGTTTTAAAGGATCATAGCCTGGATCTTTGCCTAATTCTCCCGTCAAAAACGATGACCAAGAAAAGTTTTCAGATTTATAAAACGCATCTCCTCTTGGCCGTACCTGAAAATAAACCCTATTAAACCCGTGTTCCTCAAGTTTATCTAGCACACCGGTCAGTTCTTTCTTTTGTAATTCCTGACTTTTAGTTTTGGGCCAATCAAGGCTATAAACTGTAGTGACCCAAACTGCTTTTTCACTAATCTTTGCAAAACAAAAGACTGGAATTGCAAAGGTTAATGATAACAAAGTAACTACAAAAGCACAAATTTTTTCAAATTTCATAATTTTTTCCATACGCTTTACACTGACTACATTAACTTCTTTTCGAACATTTCATTCAAAAACTCAAATCTGAATGCCGCAAATCCACGAACATTATTCAATTTTTTCAGAAATTCTATATGTTCATTTATTTCCTTGGCAAGAAATTTATAAGTTGGGAATCCAATTAGTAACTTAGTTTTCTTTGATTCTGCCCAGTCTGCCCACTGTCTAGTTACTCGTAAAAAAGTAGTAGTGTCACGTACCATACCAAGATTAATTTGTGGAATTACAAAATCTAACCATCCATTGTCTAACCATCTTTTAGAATCTATATACAAGTCATAGTAACTACTCAACATTTTGTCCTCAGGGTTATTCTTCCAAACAGCAATAAAAGATGCACTCAAAGTTTGGCCTTTGGATCTAACTTTCGAAGATACTGACTCTATAAATTTGTTTACATTATCCCTTCGCCAATCCTCTATTGATATTTCTTCACTTGCGTCTTCGTCTTCATCTTCATCTTTGGTTTCATCTTCGTCATCTACTTCATTATCTTCTGATGATAAATTTTTTTTATAATTTTCATACGCTTCGCTATCATATTCCTCAATTTTCACATTGTCCGGATACGGATAAAAGAAGTCATTAAAGTGAATCCCAACTTTATATTTTTCAGCGATATACTCACATTCCTCAGCCATCATTTCCCTAATTTCCGGAATTCCAGGATTCAGCAAACAATAGTTCTCATCAGTAAACATAATCCAATCTTTATGGCCCTTCATTTTTGAATTTTCTGGCAGTTTATCCATATAATCATCTATATCAAATGAGCCCTTTTCGCTATTTATCAAAAAAGGATTAACCAAAGCAGCTTCGCAAATAATTCCTCGCTTTTTGCATTCTTCTGCTGCAAATTCCAAAGGATCATAACCTGGATCTTTGCCCAATTCTCCTGTCAAAAAAGACGACCAAGGAAAATTATTAGACTTATAAAATGCGTCCCCTCTTCCTCGAACCTGAAAATAAACTCTATTAAACTTGTGCTTTTTAACCTTGTCTAATATCTCAGTTAATTCTTTCTTCTGTAAATCAGCATCTTGTGCCTTTGGCCAGTCAAGACCATAAACTGTCATAATCCACACTGCTTTTTCAAATTTTTTCTTCTTTGCAAGACAAAAATTAGAAAAACTAAATACCCCCAACAATAGCACTAGCAAACAACTACATGTTCTTTTAGAAAACACAACTTCCTCCAAATTTTATAAATTTCCTATACAAATCAAATGAACACTAACATTTAGTCGTAAGAAATCACACCAGAAACATCAACTCCTCCCATCTTTAAAAGATAAACTGATTTCTCATAATCACAATACCTAGTGTACATATATCTCTCGACCATGAACACTTTATCACACATTTCGAGATAAAACAAAGATTTAGAATTGTTAAGAACACAAGGAGCATTCATGATAACAAAATCACGATCGCAAAAATCATCCAAAATCTTTTTGAATTCTATCTTAGAAATATCACTTTCACAATGTTTGATACTAAAATTTTTCGAATTTGTTAACTCATCTGAATAATCCAAATCCAAAAGAGCTACCTTTTTGGTTTGAGATATCTGTTCACAAATCTTGTAACAAAGAGAAAATTTCATCTTTTTGTTATCATAACTGCCTGTTAATCCTATCAAATTTTTCTCGTTCTTACAATTTTTTAACAAAAAAAATGATATAAATCCCAAAGATTGTTCCACCGAGTTTTTTGTTTTTTTATTGAACATCATCTTTGCTCCCTTTGCATTTAGTAAAATTTTTAACTTCTCCGATAACTGGAATGCCATACTCAGAAAAATCAGAAAATCTGTTCATTGTAGGATAAAATGCCCCTTTAGCAATAATAATGAACGAACATATTACAAACACTAAAACCATTGGAGCGATAATTTTCTTTATAAGAGTGGAAAGTCTAAAAGATTTTCTCGCATTTGCACTTTTTACTATCACTCTTTTATCTTCTTCCAAATTTTCAAGCTTAGTATCCAATTTGTCTAAATTTTTGTCAACTTTACCTGCAATTTCTATGGAAGAACTGTTTACGTGTTTGCTTGCTACGTCATTAATAAAACTATGGCAAATGTCTCTAACACTTTCTGACAAATCTTTGCTGTAAGTTATGGAAGAAACTTCTATTGTCATCGAAGATTTCTTTGCAGAATATAACTCCACTACTGAACTTTCTGAAAGAGCAGATTGCGATATTCCTAGACCACTATTTTCCACGATATAATTCTCAGAATATTTTGCAACGAGATGATCAAACAAATATTTTTTGCACAAATCAGAATTCAGCATTGATACATAACTATCAGGGAGAGATGCATAAATCGAAGGATCACTTGCTTCTAACATATAATCACTCGGCTCAACGCAATAGTTAACAGAAGATATGTAAACTCTTCGATTTTCATTTACCACATTCTTTACCCAAAAATTAGCTAGAATCAAACAAAACGAAACAAAAAATACTAAAGAAAAAATTATCCTGTTTTTTTTAAACCCACAAAACAAATCCATTATCCCGAAATGTTCAAACATCAATTATTCTCCTTTTGCATGGTCAATATGCCACTCTTAAGACTATATTCTTTCATAAATAATTTTGCAAGAGAATGGCATAAAACTACAGGAATTATGAACTGGATGTATACAACAAAATCTATCCACGATAGTGCAGATGACCTTGGAGCATAATAAATTTCTGACATAGCAATTAAAACTATGGAAGCTACTAATGAACTTTTGTTCATATTCTTAAGAGCTCTTGAAAGAAAAACTCCTATAACTAGGCTTATTAGCATTATCCCTATGTATCCAAAGTCTGCATAAGGCTCCACAATAAACGACGATCCCCAACCGTTTCCTTCAAGATACTCTTGTTCTCTTGCGGTATACGATAATCTATGAGCAAAAATATTGCTATGCAATCCTGCATCCACACTTTGGCCACTTTCCAACGGAGTCCCTCCGAACAACACTTGAGCTATCTTGCTGTGTAAAAAGTAATCTATAATTCTCCCAAAAGTGTAGTTGGTAAATCCAGTATATTTAATTTTTGGGATAGTTTCATATGCTATGCAAATAACATCAAACGAAATTCCTTGGTTGTAAAATAAATCCATTATCGTTCCAAAAATTCCCAAATTAGTTTTTATTCCACTTCTAAGATAATTGTAGATTCCTAAGACAAACATGGCTACAGGAGTGCACAACAATATGAACGACCATTCAAATTTTCCAATCCATTTTTGTGCTTTTTGTTTTAAAAAATAAAAATTCAAAGAATCTCTTGTAAAATAATATAAAAAAACAAATATCACATTCAAAACAATGTCTCGACGAGCTCCTACTAGAAATAAAGGAACAGCTGAAAAAATGTACATTGCAAGAGGCACAAATGAAACAGACTTTTTTGGAAACGTGGATAAAAATATACACAAAAAATATCTATTCATGCTTCCGAACAACGGGAAAAAACTAGGTAAATTTGAGTTAAATGGCAAATATAAATCGGTATATTTATGAGATTTGACAAACCTAAACGATTCAAATTTTGTAGCCATTAAAAATACAAAACTTATGTAGAAAAAACAAAGAGAAATCGTTCTTAAATGTTGAATATACCTGGAACTTTGTGATAATTCAAAATAACTCTCGCTAATCGCGTTTTTTTTCGTTGACATTTTGTCAGATATGTAATGTCCAAGAAACAAAAAAACTAAGGAAATCATTAAAGCATCTAATGTGAAATTTTCACTAGCCTCGCTGAAATACCACCATACTTCCTCTCTCATCATGCTTATAAGAGGACGGGCTATAAGAAGCATAAAAAATGCAACATTGAACATCAAAAAATAAATTCTTTTTCGTATGTCTTCAAAACAGTAAATAACATTTGCCATCCAAAAAGAAAATACCCCAATGACTAGTACATTGAAGGAATTCAAAATTTTTCCTATCGAAAATAATGCAGCAGAGAGCAAAATCAAAATATATCTTGATAATCTTTTCAAAACTACCACCTTAAAATGTTCGCCGTGATTCTAAATTTTTTTTTCAATTTTGTCAAACGAATTATTCTAGTCGAAAATTATTCAGTTTTTATGCTACAATAGTGACAATAACACTTTAGGAGAAAAAATGTCTATAGTTTGTCCTCTTTTTAGCGGCAGTGAAGGAAATAGCATATACATAGAAAATAATGGAGTGTCCTTTCTTGTTGATATCGGAAGGAGTTGCAAGCAAATTGAAAAATCTATAATTCAAAATGGATTCAATCCTGGAAAAATAGAATACATATTGATTACTCATGAACACGTAGATCACGTCAGAGGATTAAGAATTTTTGCTAAGAAATATAATTCAAAAATCTATGCATCTGAAGGAACTATAAAAGAACTGGAAAAAAAGCAAATTTTAGATGAAAAAATTAGATATGAATGCATAAATTTGAGTGGAACCAAAATTGGAGAAACAGAAATAAATCCTTTTGAAATTTCTCACGATTGCGCTCAGGGATATGGATATTCCATTTTGTTTGACGATTCAAAAGTAAAAATATCAGTTTGTTCGGATTTGGGGATTATTTCTAATGATATTTTTAACTCTATTTCAGATTCTAATCTCGTTGTAATAGAATCAAACCATGATATTGAAATGTTAAAAAAAGGTCCTTATCCGTTTTTTCTCAAAAAAAGAATTTTATCTGATATTGGGCATCTTTCTAATGAATCGTGCGCAAAATTGTTGCCAAAATTGGCATCTAATGGAACCAAACGATTTATTTTATACCATTTAAGCTCAAATAATAATACTCCGGAAATTGCTTATGAATCTTCAGATTTTTCTTTGAAGAGTAACGGTATGTACAATTGTGAGCTATATGTTGCTCCAAAATCAAATTTGGGAGAACTAAGAGTAGAAATATAAGGAGAAATTTATGATAAACAAAGTTCTTAGTGCCAATGATGCAGTTGCCAAAGTAAGCTACGAATTTATAGACGTTGCATGCGTTTATCCTATAACTCCTTCAAGCGAAATGGCTGAAAAAGTAGACAGAATATCATATGAAATGGGAAATCTTAGGGTGAAAATATAAGGAGGAATCTATGATAAACAAAGTTCTTAGTGCCAATGAGGCAGTCGCCAAAGTAAGCTACGAATTTATAGACGTTGCATGCGTTTATCCTATAACTCCTTCAAGCGAAATGGCTGAAAAAGTAGACAGAATATCATATGAAATGGGAAATCTTAGGGTGAAAATATAAGGAGGAATCTATGATAAACAAAGTTCTTAGTGCCAATGAGGCAGTCGCCAAAGTAAGCTACGAATTTATAGACGTTGCATGCGTTTATCCTATAACTCCTTCAAGCGAAATGGCTGAAAAAGTAGACAAAATGTCATATGAAAACAGAAAAAATCTGTTTGGAAACAAAGTTTTGGTTAAAGAAATGCAGTCTGAAGCTGGAAGCATAGCTATGATGCATGGAGTTTTAACTTCAGGAGCTTTAGCGTCTACGTTTACTTGTTCTCAAGGACTTCTTCTTATGATACCTGAAATGTACAGAATTAGCGCCTCATTTTTGCCAGGAGTTATTCATGTATCCTCGAGAACAGTTGCTAAACATGCTCTTTCGATTTTAGGAGACCATTCAGATGTTTACTCTTGCAGGCAAACAGGTTGGGCTATGATTTGCTCTTCCAGTGTTCAAGAATCCCAAGATTTTGCTGCTATTTCTCATTTAGTAGCCATAGACGTTGGGTATCCTGTTTTGCATTTTTTCGATGGGTTCAGAACTTCTCACGAAATTCAAAAAATTAGAATTTTAGAAAAAGGTTTTCTTTCGGAATCACTTAATAAAAAATCTTTGCAAAAATTTCGAAATTCTTCTTTGAATCCATGCAGAAAATTTTTAAGAGGAAGCAATCAAGGAGACGAAATATTTTTCCAATGTTGCGAAGCAGGAAATTTTATAACAAAAAAATTATCTGACAGTTTCGTTAAATACATGAATCTGTTTAACTCAAAGTTTGGAACAACTTACAAGCCATTTGAATTTTACGGGCATCCGAATTCTGAATATGTAATCATAGCCATGGGCTCAGTTTGCGGAACTATTGAAGAAATCGTAGATTACATGGTTTCTAAAAATAAAAAAGTAGGATTAATTAAAATAAGATTATTCAGACCATTTTTAGCAGAATTTTTGAACGATGTTCTTCCTAAATCTGTTAAAAAAATCGCAGTTTTAGATAAATCCAAAGAGCAATGCTCCGCAGGAGAACCTCTCTTTTTGGACATTTTAGCATTAGCAAACGAATTGAATCTAAATGCGGAAATTTTGAGAGGAAGATACGGAATTGGAGGCAAAAATACTACTCCGGAAGATATTTTGAGTGTTTTTGAAAACATGTTCTCTGAAAATTCAAAAAAAGAATTCACAATAGGAATAAACGATGATATTACTCATTTATCATTAAATCGTAGTCACAAAATAGATTTAAAAAATAACATCGTTTCTTGCAAATTTTTTGGATTCGGATCCGATGGAATGGTGGGAGCAGTAAAAAATATTACTAATTTAATCGGAAAACACACTGACTTTAACGTGCAATACTATCCTCAATACGACTCTAAAAAAAGTGGAGGATTAACTGTTTCTCACTTGCGATTTGGTAAAAATGACATAAAATCAGAATATTACATAAATGGCGCAGATTATTTAATTTGTAGCAAGCAAAGCTATCTTTTTAAGTATGATTTTACTGAAAGTCTCAAAAAAAATTCTAAATTTCTTATTAACTGTACAGAACAAATCTATTTTTCTAAAAAATTATACGAATTCGTAAAAGAAAATAATGTCTTAGTCTATTCAATTGATGCTAAAGCAATAGCTGAGAGATTAGGTTTAAGGGCATTCTATGGAATCATCATGCAAGGAGCATTTTTAAGAATTTGCTCTGATTTGCCATTTTTTGATCAAAAAAATTTAGTCAAATCATTTGTGGAATCGTTTTATTTCAAGAAGAACCCTAAGTTAATAAAGTCAAATTTATCTGCAATAGATTGGTCTTTTGATGAAGTTAAAAAAGTAGAAATTTCAGACATAAAAATTGTAGAAAATGTAGATTACGCAAAAAATTTAAACGATTTATCTACATCAGAGGTCAAAGACATATCAAATGGCAACACTCCATTAGGAACATCAATTCTAAACGAATTGGATACTCCGAAAGTTCCCAAATGGATTCCAGAAAATTGCTCTCAGTGCGGGTTTTGCTCACTTATTTGTCCTCATTCTTGCATAGAAATTCGTGCTATGGATAAAAAATATAGTGATTTTCCTAATTTTTTTGGAGATCCGAACTTAAAATTTAGTCTTGAAATTGCTAAAAATCACTGCACTGGATGTTCTCTTTGCACGAAAATTTGCCCTGGAACGAAAGGCAAGAAAGCTCTTGAAATGGACGAAAAATCCAAAATTTTTGGTAAAAAAATTAAAGAATATGTGGATATAAAAGATAAATTCCCTATTAATACGGTTAAAGGAAGTCAATTTAGAGAATCTTTGATGAAATTCAGTTCTGCTTGCCCAGGATGCGGTGAAACTGCCTATGTGAAACTATTGACTCAGTTATTTGGAGAAAGAATAATGATATCAAATGCCACTGGATGCAGTTCCATATGGGGAGGAAGTTTTGGCAATATCCCCTATTTTCCAAGTAGTAGAGGATTCAATCCTGCATGGCAAAATTCTCTTTTTGAGGATGCTGCAGAATTTGGATTAGGAATGCTTTATGCTCACAAATCTATAAGGGAAAATTTGTTTAACAAACTGCAAGATCTGCTGAGAGAAAATATAAATGTTGAACTGAATGAAACAATTCTCGATTATGTATCAACTTTCAATGATGGAAACAAAAATTTTGATATTTCTTTGAAATTGGCTGAATTTTTAGAAAAAAATCAGGAAAAATCTGAAATTGCAAGTGAAATTTTCGCAAAAAAAGAATATTTATCTAAAAAATCATTTTGGGTTGTCGGAGGAGATGGATGGGCATATGATATCGGATTTGGCGGTCTTGATCATGTTTTGGCTTCAGGAGAAAACATAAATATTTTGGTTCTTGACACAGAGATATACTCAAACACAGGAGGCCAAGCCTCAAAAGCAACTCCAAAACATGCATCAGCATTGTTTGAATTGGCAGGGAAACTAAAAAATAAGAAAAATCTTTCGAAAATGATGATGGCTTATGAGGACATTTACATAGCACAAGTTTCCTTGGGAGCAAATTTGCATCAATGTGTCAAGGCATTCTGCGAGGCAGAATCATACGATGGACCTTCATTGATAGTAGCTTATTCTCCATGCATAGGGCACAAAATAAAAGGAGGAATGTCAAACTCTCTGGAGGCTCAAAATCTTGCCGTTAAATCAGGAGAATTTGATTTGTTTAGATATAATCCAAAAATTGGTCTAATCTCCGATTCTGTTTCTGATGGCAAATTTGAAAATTTATTTTTTGAAAGCGAAAGAAGATTCGAAAAATATCTGGAAAGCAAAGATTTTTGTTGAATCTAGACATTTTTAACTAATAAAGTATAATGAAAATATCAATTGAATCAAAATTTCTTTTGGAAAATATATATAGGCCAATTTTTTGCATTATGTACTTCATGCAGATATTTTTTGGTAACAACTTAATCAAATGTTTTAAAAGCATTGGCATTTTCGTCGTAAAAATAAAATTAAAAATATTCTCGAAAAAGAGGTGTTTAAATGGTATCTTCGATCTATAGTATGGGATTCGTTGGAATAGATTCATTCTTGATAACGGTCGAGGCAGATATCTCAAGGGGGTTGCCATCTTTTGATATTGTAGGTCTTCCTGATGCTTCTGTTAAAGAATCAAGAGACCGCGTTAGATCTGCTTTGAAAAATTCAGGATTTGATTTTCCGGTAAGCAGAATCGTAGTTAATTTGGCTCCTGGAGACGTAAAAAAATATGGTCCCATATATGATTTGCCTATTTTATTGTCAATTTTGGCAGCAAGTGGACAAATAGACGAAATTTCTAAAGATAGTGTTTTCATAGGAGAACTTTCGCTTTCTGGAGAATTGAAGCATGCAAACGGTATTCTTCCGATGGTTATAAAATCGAAAGAATTAGGAATTCGAAACGTTTTTGTGCCATATTCGAATGCAAAAGAAGCTGCTGTTGTAGAAAATTTAAATATCTTTCCAGTCAAAACAATTGCAGATATTAAAAATCATTTTTCGGGGAAATTGCAAATTCAACGACAACCTATTACCAAAATTGAATTTCCAGAAAAAAATTATTCTTTAGATTTTTCAGAAATAAAAGGACAATATGATGCCAAAAGAGCAATTGAAATAGCAGTTTCAGGAGGCCACAACATCTTGTTAATAGGGCCTCCTGGCTCAGGAAAAAGCATGCTGGCAAAGAGAATACCGTCCATAATGCCCGAGATGACTTTTGAGGAAATTTTGGAAACAACTGAAATTTATTCCATATTAGGAAAACTTTCCGCAGAAAATCCTTTGATTCTTGACAGACCATTCAGGGCCCCGCACCACACAATTTCTCCCGCAGGATTGACAGGAGGAGGCACTATACCTAAGCCCGGAGAAGTTTCTCTCGCTCACAATGGTATCCTGTTTTTGGATGAATTACCAGAATTTTCAAGAATTTCTTTGGAAGTTCTGCGACAGCCTCTCGAGGAAGGTGTGGTAAACATTTCGAGAGTAAAATCGAGTTTGAGTTTTCCTTGCTCGTTCATTTTGGTAGTAGCAATGAACCCATGCCCTTGCGGATATTACGGACATCCTACTCGTCAATGCACATGCTCCCAACGATTGGTAAATAAGTATCTTTCTAAAATTTCAGGCCCTCTTTTGGACCGGATTGACTTACATATAGAAGTTCCTGCGGTGGAGTTTGAAAAAATTTCCTCAAATGCAGAAGAAGAAAAATCTCTTTCCGTTAAGGAAAGAGTTCTAAAATGTAGAACCGCCCAGAAGAAGCGGTATAATTCGGATAGAATCTATAATTCAAAGGCTGATTTAACCAAATTCAAAGATTCTTTCAAGATTTCTGACAGTGGGAGGAAAATTCTTAAAAAATCATTTGAATCAATGGGAATGTCTGCAAGAGGGTACGAAAAAATTCTTAGAATCGCACGGACCATCGCAGACATAGGAGATAGCAGAGAGATACAAAATGACCATATACTAGAATCCATCCAATACCGCACTCTCGACAGAAAATACTGGAGATAGCTAACTTAACTACTAATTATTATTATTTTCATTATTTCCGTCGTTTATATTGTTGTTCTCATTAGCATTTATTTCGTTGTTCATATTGTTGTTGTCAATGTTAATGTCATTCTCATTTTCGTTGTTCTGAACATTTTCACCATTATTTTCGTTATTATTTTCGTTGTTCTGAATATTTTCATTAGCATTTTCGTTGTTCTCATTGTTTTCAGCATTATTCACTTCCACAGCACTTTTGACAGGGAAATAAGCTGCAATAATTCTTTCGACTTCTTCATTTTTTTTAACAACAAACGAATAACGTGCCAAATTAGAAATACCAAAATCACTTAAATCGACATCTTTTAAAGCAATAACTTCATTTGTGACATCTTGCCCTAACAATTCTTTTGCTTTTTTACTAACATCATCAAAAAAACTACCAGAACCCACATCACATTTTTCAGCCTCACCAACCATATTAAAATTTTTATCATACTCAACGAAAGCGACAGCGACAACATTTTTACTGTTGAAATATGGCTCAATATTCAGTTGATTCAATGCAAAAGCACCATACCAACTGTCGTCTACAGTATAACTTCCAGCAAACTCGCCCGACATTTTGTAGGATAAAAGTCCTAACAAAAGTGCATCATTTTTTTTGTTGACTTTGTCAGTGAGATCAACCAATCGTGCATTGTATTCTTTTACACCTCTAAGCTCTTCGCTCAATTTTTTATTATAATTTTCCAGCGTATTAACAAT
>CAMHLN010000011.1 GCA_946186155.1 uncultured Clostridia bacterium
TGTGTTTAATTCTTCTTCTTCATCATAATCATTTATTTCTGCTTCATTTGAATTTGTTTAATTTCATTATGCCCTTTTTGGTAAGTACAAGATGCCGTTCCTGCATAATTTTTAGAACATTTTGTAGTTCAAACATTTGTTTATTTTTTATTCTAGTGCGCATGTGAAAAATTATCCCGAATTTTTAACAACAAAATTGTTTGCTTTTTTTAAGAATTGTCTTAAATTTTCATACTGCAAAACTTTCAAAGCATCCTCAAATTTCATTAGTTTTGCTTCTAATAATTCTTCCTTCAGCATTACTATTTTCTGGTTTGTATATTCAGCCAAAAAAAGAGTCAAATGCTTCATTATTTCTTCTTTATCGTTGACAATATATTGGTCTTCTATTTTGAATCCTTCCATTATTTTTATATCTAATCCCGTTTCCTCTTTTGTTTCTCTTATGGCAGTTCGTTGTAATGTTTCTCCTTCTTCCCAATGCCCTTTTGGAAATCCATAGACATTTTTTTTGGATTTAACTATTACATAAAATATCTCATTATTTTTTCTCGTAAAAACTATTGCTCCAGAAATTTTTTCGTGTTTCATGATTTATCTCCTTAATTTGTTGTAGTTATTTTTTACCATAAATTCGGGAATATTCAAAAAAATATTAGAAACCTAGATCTAGATTTCTAATTGTAACGGTTATAAAAGAGATATTTTCTATTAGGAATATAATTGTTCCAGATGTGAGTGAGATTCAAATGCTAGCAACATGCTATCTTCGGCTTTGTTTAATAAAGTATCTAGTATATCTACATCATCCAAATTTATTTCTGAATTAAGATTTTTTATTTCGATTTCTTCGTAATTTTTCTTTGATTCTGGTGCATAAAAGTTCTGCCATTTGTTCGATACAAATATAGCCAAACTGGATTCAGGGAACATAATGGATTCTATTTTTTCATTTAAGGATAAAGGATTAATACATACTATACTGTCGTATCCCTTTTTTGTTGCAATTTTTAAAATATTATCAAGTAAGATATCAGATATTAGATTTAAATCATCTTTGATATAATAAACGTAATCATATAAGTCAAAATTTTGATTGAAAAATATTAATCCCTTAGGGCCCATTGAACTTAGTAATCTGATAGATTTTTCAGAAGATTTAAAAAGATTTTTCTTAAAAAATGTTTTCGAAATTTTGTTGGATATTTTTCTTAATTTCTCGATATCAAGTGTCTCGGCAGATTGCTCGATAGAATTGCTCAAAATGGAACTAAACGCTATTAAATATTTTTGAGATTTAGAGTAAAATTTTTTGCAATTTTTATCCAGATCGAATATTTGTTCCTTATTATTTGCTGCCTCATTTAAATTTTTTAGTTTTCCTAAATCTATTATTTCTCCTGATATACCAGGAAATATAGGATCTATGACATGAGGAGCAGTTCCATCTACATAGCAAGTTTTTAAATCTGGAAATATAACAGCGTCAAGAGAATCAGGATCTGACGGACAATGTATATACTCAACTCCAAAATTCATCTCTTCTACTTCTTTGGCAATTTTTTTCATGTAAGTAGACTTACCACATCCTGGACTTCCTTTTATTACATTACACTTCCAATCTCTAGGAAGATTTTCATCAAATATATCCATTTTTGAGAAAAATCCTCTCGGAGAATTAGAAGCCAAAAAAAAGTGCATAGATTTATTATTTTTCAAAAAAATCACTCCCTGAATTATATTACGTTTTAAATTTCAAAAAGTGATTATCTGGCTTTTTTGAAAGATACAAAATTATGCATGTTGAAAATATTTTCACATTTTCATTAATTTCGGTATGCCGTTCTTGACTAATCTGAATTTTTGGTATACAATAACTCTGCTTGTGGATTCTGAAGTTATGTATTGGGCTTGGTGATTTCTATTTGTGTTTGGTTAAGATACGGAGAGGTGTCCGAGCGGTCGAAGGAGCACGATTGGAAATCGTGTAAACTGTAAAAGGTTTCTGGGGTTCGAATCCCCATCTCTCTGCCATTTTTACGATGAATTTTAGATTTTATTTACGTATAGTTTCCCCAAGATCAAAAGATGTAAGGATATTATTTGAATAATACTTGCATTCCTTTTAAATTTATGATATACTTCGCAACACGGTAATGTTTTGAAACGATAATGTTTTGAAACGATAATGTTTTGAAACGATAATGTTTTGAAACGATAATATTTTGAAATTACGAGGTGTTATTGTGAAGAAAAATAGATTTTTAGCTTTGACAATGTTGTGCAGTCTTTTCGCAGGGGTGTCTGCAAATGCCCAGGAAATAAAGGATTCAGCCTCCCAAAAAATAGGGGGGGGTGGAGAACTCTTCTAACAATGAAGGAAATAAAAATCTAGAAGAGAAAAGTAAAACAAGGAATAAAAAGGGTAAAATTTCTCGTTTTGTGGATTTGGTTATTGAGCATCCCATATGGTCAACCATAATTGGTGTTAGCTCAGTTGCGCTGGAAGAAGTTATTAGACGCAAATTGCATTCTAAGCAAGAAACAGCTCTTGTGATATATAAGCCAAAATTTAATAAGTCTGCTAATGAATATGTACGTAGTATTTTTGATTCTTCGCTCCGCCATTATGTTAAAGAATTTTTAGATGATAAACTTGTAAAAAATGAAATATTAGAGGAGTTTTTTGGTATCGTTTTTTCTCTAGATTCTTTTGCTTATGCACGTCAAGAACTGAAAAAGGATAAAAAAAGATATTACTTGAAAAGAAAATTAGCCTTAGGTACTAGTATTATTCCTAAAAGATATAAAAAATTAAGAAGTTCGATAGAGTTTCTAGAAGGAATTGGCGCCACATTCAAATTTGTTACTTACATGAAAGAGGATAAATTTGGTATATTTTATTTGTGTGTTGACGTAATTGTTGGGGAGAAAAAAATGATGACGGAGGAAATTTGCTATTTTAACGTTTAGTGGTAAAATGGGACACTACAAGTGATTCAATATTGTGGTGAGGAAATAGTGCATGGAAAGATTTTTGGTTGTTGGATTGGGAAACCATGGTAAAGAATATGAAGACACTAGGCACAATACGGGGTTTATGTGTATAGATAGGTTGGATACGGGAGAATTTTCGCACGAATATGATAGTTTGCTCTTCACAAAAGATTGTTTCGGCAAAAGAGTAACTTTTATGAAACCTCAGACCTATATGAATTCTAGCGGGATTTCAGTTTTAGAGTTTGTAAATTTTTATCATCTTCCAATTGAAAATATCGTCGTCATATTTGATGATATTTCCCTTCCTATCGGTAAAATTCGCATTCGTGCCAAAGGGTCATGTGGAGGCCACAATGGGATTAGAAACATAATAGAGATGCTTAGGACTGATAAAATCAAGAGAATAAAAATAGGAGTTGGAGAAAATCCTGAAAATTGGGATTTAGACGATTGGGTTTTATCGAAATTTAGCAGTGATGATCTGAAAAAATTAGATATCGCATTTGAAAATGCAAAAAAATCTGTAGAATTGATAATTCAAAACAAAATTTTGGAATCTATGAATTTGTTTAACTAAGTTTAATTTTTGGATTTAGATAGTTAGATTTTATAGGAATTTAAAAATGATTAGATAAAAAAATGTGTAGACTTGTGTTTTAATGCGTTGACATTTTATCCTCGAAATTCTACTATGTAGCATCTTGACTGGAGGTGAAAGTTGAGATGAAAGAAATTAAAAAAGGTCAAAAGGCGGAAATGATAGAGGACATAGCACTGCTGGTTGATGTTATATTTACATTTGTGGCAGTTTTTTTAGGGAATATAGGGATGTCAGATTTATCCAATATTTCGTTCGGAATTAGCGGATTCGGATTGATGTTAATGCTAGTAAGTATGATAGTGAAAAGACTTCAAAGAAGAGGCTCGTAAAAGTTTTTTTAGGTTTATGGATAGCAGTCGAATACCATACATAATTTTGAATATGTAAAATACGGCAAAGTTCCTCTTGAGCTTTGTGTACCATTTTTAGATTTTTGGCTTTTTCGAATATTCTTATTATCCCTACACAGAATTTTTAGTTACAAGTCATAATAAAATATTTCTTAAATATATTTTTCCCCTGGTGTTTACAGTGAGAGTTAGATTTTGAGTATTTTTATCATATGGTTATAATTCTGTAGTGACTATAATACGAGGGAAGTGATTATGTATGTTTGAATGTTGGGATTTGAGTGTCGAATCTATATTTGAAAAGTTGAACTCAAATGTTGATGGTTTAAGCAGTGAAGAAGCTGGCAAAAGGATAGATACTTATGGCAAGAATGAGTATAAAAAACCTAAAAAAGAAACTTTAATCAGTAAAATTCTCAGTCAGTTCAAAGATATTTCTATGATAATTCTTTTTGTTGCAGGACTGATTTCGTTTGCCATGGCCTGGAATAATGGCGATGGATTTATTGAGCCAATCATCATTTTTGGCATTATGACTATGAACACTTTTTTAACTATCTACCAGGAAAAAAATGCTGAAAAAGTTTTAGATGAACTTTCAAATATGAATATCCCCAACTGTGTTGTTTTGAGAGACAATTGCAGGAGAGTAGTTCGAAAGGACGAAATTGTGCCAGGAGATGTCGTTGAACTAAAAACTGGAGATTTTATTCCTGCTGATGCGAGAATAGTAGATTGTACAAATTTTGAAGTAGATGAATCAGCTCTCACAGGAGAAAGTGAACCTGTGAAAAAAAATTGTGATGTCGTTTTAGAAGAGAATACTCCTGTGGCAGAACGTAAGAACATGGTGTTTTCAAGCTGTTATGTTACTAAAGGGAAAGCAAGAGTTGTTATCACTTCTACGGGAATGCAGACAGAAATGGGTAAGATAGCACAATTTTTAAATAGTAACAAAAAAGTAATTACTCCTTTGCAAAAAAAACTAAATAAAGTAATTAATTTAATAAGCATAATTTCGGTGATTTCAAGTGTTGTTTTGTTCGTAGTAGGAATTTTAAGAGGAGAAAACATTTGGAATATATTACTTACTACTGTTCTGCTTGCAGTTGCTGCCACTCCGGAAACTCTTTCTCTTATCGTTACTCTTTCACTGACTCACAGCGTTCAAAATATAGTCAAAAAAAATGGATTGATTAAAAAATTGCACGCAGTAGAAACTCTTGGAAGTGTTTCAGTGATTTGTTCTGACAAAACGGGGACTCTAACTCAGGGTAAGATGGAAGTTAGGAAAATCTGGACCGAAGACAAGGTTTTTAGTCCAAGAGATTCATTCGATGCCAAATGCTCTGAATTTATCAAAAAGCTTGCTATGGTTAGTAATATTGATATTCATAAAGATTCAAATTCAATTGGAAATCCAACTGAAATGGCAATCGTAAAATTATTTCTTGATGTAAAAGAAAAAGTTAACGAAAATTACACAAAAGTTCATGAAATTCCGTTCTCGTCAGAACGCAAAATGATGTCTGTCGTATTTAAAGATAACGTGAATCAAAAATATTTGGTTTTAGTTAAAGGAGCCATAGATAGGTTATCATTTAAGAATGCTGATAACGGAAAAATAAAAGAAGTTCATGATGAATTTGCGAGTGAAGCTTTGAGAGTTATATCTTTGGGAAGCAAAGAAGTGGACTTTTTACCAGAAAATCTCGATGAAATTGAAAATAATTTAAAATTTGAGGGGATGGTAGGAATTATTGACCCTCCCAGAGTAGATGCTAAATCTTCAGTTGACATTGCTAAAAGGGCAGGAATAAGAACGATAATGATAACAGGAGACCATGCGATTACTGCTGCTGCTATTGCGAAAGAAATAGGAATTTTAGAAGATGGCACAAAGATAATGTCTGGAAAAGAACTGGCAGAAATTTCAGAGGAGGAGCTATCAAAAGTAGTCAAAGACTACTCTGTTTATGCGAGAGTTGCTCCTGAGGACAAGTTGAAAATAGTAAAAGCTTGGCAAAATAATGGTAAAATTGTCTCTATGACAGGAGATGGAATAAACGATGCTCCTGCAATAAAAGCATCTGATGTCGGGGTTGCCATGGGAATAAACGGAACAGAAGTTGCAAAAAACGCTTCTGATTTAGTTTTAACTGACGATAATTTTTCTACAATAATAGAAGCTGTGCACGAAGGACGAAATATCTACCAAAATATCAAAAAAACCGTTTGTTTTTTGTCTATATGTTGCATTTCAGAGATTATGATAATGATTGTTTCTCAAATTATGAACTGGGGAATATTAATGAATCCGATAATGTTACTTATGATTGATCTTTTAGGCACAGGAATTCCAAGCATTTATTTTTCCCGCGAATTACCAGAAAGAGATATGATGCTTTGTAAGCCGATAAGCTATAAAGAAGGAATTTTGGATAAAACTTATATATTCAAAGTGATTAGGCAAGTTTTCTTGATGTCTTCAGTGACTTTAGTTGCGTTTTTTATAGGAAGATTTTTGCAGGTTTCAAACTTTGCTCCCAGTTTGAAAATAGGCCAAACAATGGCGTTTCTAGTTCTAGGAATATCATCTATACTTAATATATTTAACATTTCAAGTGAGAAATCGATTTTTAAACATGACTGGAGCAAAAATCCAAAACTTGTTTATGCAGCATTTACAACTATGTTAATACTATTTGTTTTGGTTTTATTGCCACAGTTTGGATCTTTTATCTTAAATTCTGCACGAATCTCAGTTTTCCACTGGATATTTGTCTTAATTTTATCGTTGATACCAGTTAGTATTTCGGAATTTTTTAAAACTAATACTAAAAAATCAATTAATTTAATAATTTAGCAATCAAATAAATAATTTCTAAACTTTATTAAAACTATTTTGTCGAAAAGATTACTGCAAAACTTGATTATTTACCATTGTTTCTGCAAAAATTCCATACCCTTTCAAAGGATTATCTGAAACCACGTGTGTTATAGCTCCAGCAATCATGTTATTTTGTATTATCGGACTTCCACTCATACCTTGAACTACTCCTCCTGTTTTTGATATTAAATTTTTATCACATACAGATATAGATATGTTCTTATTCATGTTTTTTTTGTCGAAGCTTATGTTATCTATATTTATATCGTATATTTGCGGAGAATTTCCTTCAACTGTGGAAATAATTTTCGCATGTCCTTTTTCTATTTCTTGCTTCATCGCAACTCCACAAAGATCAAATTTGCTTTCAATTTTTGATGTCAAAGTTCCATATACTCCTGAATCATTGTTAGATTCTATCGTCCCTATGGGGTTATTTCCGGAAAAACACCCTCTCAACTCTCCAGCATTTTTTGATGAAGGTTTCACGACACTTTTTATCGAAGCTCTCATAATTTCTCCATGAGAAAGAGGAATAAGGTCGTTAGTATCAGCATCTCTTATTCCATGGCCTAATCCTGCGAACAATGAACTGTTTTCGTCAATAAAAGTTATAGTTCCTATTCCTGATGAACTATCTCTAACCCAGATTCCTGCTCGGTAAATATTTTCTTTAACAGATTTTACAGGAGTAATTGTTGTGCTAAATTTTAAATTTTTTCTTATAACATCAACATTTAGCTCATTTCCTGAAGAATTTTCTATTAATTTTGAAAATTCTTCTACAGAATCCACAGGAATATTTTCAACATGAGTAATAACATCTCCTATTTGTATGGAAGCATTTTTTGCTGGACAAACGTCTCCTTCCTCAGTTTCTACGTCAGTATATTTGATTACTACTATCCCTCCTGTAAAAATTTTGGCTCCAAAAGGAATTCCACATGGAATAACATTTTTGCGCTCTACTATATTTAGTTTGACTTTTTTCAAAGGAATATTACAAAAAGTGAGATTACAATCGTATACATTTGACGTAGCGGAGACTGAATTTTGACCATTTTTTATTTTTAGATTGATAAAGGGCAAAAAAGTATTTATAGTTATCTCTTTTCTGTCCACCGAATAGAAATTATCTGGCATATGGTCGTCTATATATATCCTTACAGCCATTGAAATAGAGCAAATAAGCACTATTAAAGAAGATAAAAATAGCCAACGAGATAATTTCTTCATTTTATCACCCCTAGAATTATAATTTCCAAATTTTAAGAAAATTAATCCTTTACATATTTTGACCAAGGATGTATAATGACATCATCTGGAGGAAAAAATTGAAGGAAATACTTAATAAAATAGTAGATGATTTGTTAAAAAAAATTGGAGAAGAAAAATATGAAAAAAAATTAATTTCAGACTTTGAGTTTGAAATTAGGGATGATTCTGAGTGTTACAGTATAAAATATAATCCTGAAGTTGTTTGCCTTGAAAAAGAAGGCCACAAAATTTCTGAATGGAGATTGAACCAAAACTCAAGCAGTAAAGATTTAGACGATATAGTGAACGATTTTGCGAATACAATTTCTCCTAAAAAAATCGAAAAATTTATCCAAGATAAACCAAAAGGTGCTAATCAAAAAGAAGTTGATTTTGACAAGATGGCAAGTAAGCTCTTACAATTTTTTCCGAACGAAAGAGAAACATTTGATAAAAACTCAAGTCTACAAGAAAAAATTAGATTCTTAAAAGACAAAATTTTACCTCAAATAAATAAGATAGTCAGTAGAACTAAGGACGATAAAAAAGTTGAAAGAATGTTTAATAATTTGTGCAATGACTATGCTTTTGGAGACGAACAAGCTAGATGTGTCATTACAATGCTCATTTTCAATGGAGTCACCGATAAAGAATGTAGAGCAAAAATCAAATCAATTCTCCCAAATTATATGAAAAAAACCTGGGATGCATCTTGGAGAATTGGAAAAAAGAATAATATTCAATAAACGGTTTTTATATTCGTCAATTGTAAAACCAACAAAGGATAATTTCATTTTATCTTACAGGGAAGTTTGATAGCCAGATACCTTTACTGTTAGTTGCATATCTTATTCTTCAAAAATTCTGTAATTTGTGAAATCGAAATTCTCTCTTGCAACATTGAATCTCTGTTTCTTATCGTAACTTTCGAATCTTCTGCAGAATCAAAATCTACTGTAATTGCAAACGGAGTTCCTATTTCGTCCTGACGCCTGTATCTCTTGCCGATTGAACCTGATTCGTCATAATCGATGGAGAAAACTTTCGATAATTCATCATAAATTCTCAAAGATTCTGAAGATAACTTCTTTGACAAAGGCAGAATACAAGCTTTGTAGGGAGCAATCTCAGGATTTAGCTTTAGTACGACTCTCTTTTCATTTTCTAAGTCTTCTTCCTCATATGCATCACAAATAGCAGCCAGGAACAATCTATCTAAACCAACTGAGGGCTCAATAACATAAGGAATATACTTTTCGTTTGAGTCTGGGTCGAAATACTCAAGAGATTTTCCAGAAAAAGTTTGATGCTGGGTTAAGTCAAAATCTGTGCGATTAGCTATCCCCCAGAGCTCTCCCCAACCAAACGGAAACAAAAACTCTATATCAGTTGTTCCTTTCGAATAGTGTGATAATTCCTCCTTTTTGTGTTTTCTCGCACGCAAACTTTCAGATTTTAACCCCAATTTGATAAGCCATTCGAAGCAGAATTTGTTCCAATATTCAAACCATTCCCCATCAGAGCCCGGTTTGCAGAAGAATTCAAGCTCCATTTGTTCAAACTCTCTGATTCTGAACAAAAAATTTCCAGGAGTTATCTCATTTCGGAACGATTTTCCAACTTGCCCTATTCCGAATGGAATTTTTTTTCTAGTACTCCTCGCAACATTCGCAAAGTTTACAAAAATTCCCTGAGCAGTTTCAGGACGCAAAAATATTTGATTTAGTTTTTCTTCTGTCACTCCCTGAAATGTTTTGAACATCAAATTGAACTGCCTTATAGGAGTAAAATCTGTTCCTCCACAATCTGGGCATTTCACACCATTTTCTTTCATAAATTTCTGAGTGCCTTCAGCATCCAAAAAATCGAACTTTAATCCATTTTGCTCTATCAACTTGTCTGCACGATATCTTTTCTTGCAATTTTTGCAATCCGTAAGCATATCTGAAAATCCATCAAGATGCCCCGAAGCTTTCCAAGTTTTTGGATTCATCAAAATAGCAGAGTCTAATAAAACATTCATTTTCGATTCTTGAACAAACGATTTTATCCACAAATTTTTTATATTGTTCTTCATCAAAGACCCAAGAGGACCATAATCCCAAGAGTTCGCAAGTCCCCCATAAATTTCCGAACCCTGGAAGACAAATCCTCTTGATTTGCATAAATTAACTATAGAATTAATATTTTTTTTATCATTCAACATGGCAAACCTCAATTATTTATTTGGTAGAGCAGCAATTGCTGGAAGTTCTTTTCCCTCTAAAAACATTAACGAAGCTCCTCCTCCTGTGGAAATGTGATACATTTTAGAAGCAACCCCAGCCTTATTCACTGCAGCTGCGACATCTCCCCCACCGACAATGGTCTTTGCGTTGCTTTCAGATAACACTCTTGCTATGGAAAAAGTTCCGTCTGCAAAATTTTCCCATTCTGAAACTCCAAGAGGCCCATTCCAAACGACAGAACCCGCATTTGCTAATTCATCTGAGAAAATCTTTATGCTTCTCGGACCTATATCAAGGCCTTGCCATCCCTCAGGAATCTTGTCAGAATCAACAATCATTGATTCTGTATCACATTTGTACTCTCTTCCTACTTTAGAATCTACAGGAAGAAGCAACTTTACTCCTTTTTCTTTCGTTAAAGCCAAAATGTCTTTTGCAAGACCCAATTTGCTTTTTTCACATATAGAATCCCCTATTCCGTATCCCAAAGCATTCATAAAAGTGTAAGTCATTCCCCCACCTATTATGAAAGCATCTACTTTGTCTACCAAATTTTCGATGACTCCTATCTTATCGGAAACTTTAGCTCCTCCTAAGATAGAAATAAAAGGACGTTTAGGATTGTCTAAAACACCAGATATAGTTTCAACTTCTTTTTTGATTAAAAATCCGCAATACGAAGGAAGTAACTTTGGAACACCAACCAAAGATGCATGTTCTCTATGACAAGCTCCAAATGCATCATTGACATAAATATCCGCTAAAGAAGCAAGCTGTTTAGCAAACTCAATATCATTGTTCTCCTCCCCTATTTCAAATCTCAAGTTTTCGAGCATGCAAACTTCTCCATTTGAGAGATTCGAAACAATAGACTTTGCACTCTCTCCTATGACATCTTTTGCTAACTTAACTTCTTGGCCAATCTTAGATGATAAACATTCTGCTGCTTTTTTGAGAGACATCGAAGGATTCACAACTCCATGGGGTCTTCTAAAATGAGAGCAAATTATAACTTTCGCACCATTTTTAACCAAAAAATTTATAGTTTTCAAACTTTCATCTATTCGCCGAGTATCAGAAATTTCTCCACTTTCATCGTAAGGAACGTTAAAATCGCATCTAAGTAAAACTTTTTTCCCACTAACTTTCGATTCGTTTACAATAACCTTGTTCATTACATTCTCCTTAAACTAAGATTTTTAGCATTATATCAACATGGAAATAAATTTGCAAATTTCACGATACTATGTAATGACATAAACACACAGAGTAAAATCAAAAATAGCATCCTCTATGCCAACATAACAAAACATAAAGTCCCACTATATGACCAATTATTTTCTGGCATTGCTAAAAATGTGGTGAAATTATCATTAACCACAAATACGAAGTATAAAAAACAAAAAGTTCCTTCGGGTAGAAGCGGAGAAGAAGTTTATTTGCTAGTGTTGCTATCTTTCTTGCTTTTATCATTTCTTGAATCTACACACGTTTTATCGTCTAACACTCTCTTGTTATTTTCCTTTTCCTTCCTAAACTCTTCGCGCGCCAAATACGTCCACATGACTGAAGAAGGTAACGCATCAAAACGAAACAATTTTTCTGCAACAGATTTCAACCCCTTTGACCAAGGCAAGGGAACAACTACATCCTCTTTTTTATCGTCAAGTACAACAGTAGTTTTTCTAGGATGGTAAAGATCTACAAACCATGACAACCGTGAACTACCACCTTTAAGATCTATTGCACCAGCTATAAATATAGAATGATAGTACGAAGCTGCCTTCAACCATTCCTTCACCGCAACCACTGAAAAGGAATACCCAACAAGGCTTGCCGAAGTTTTAGAAACTTGACCATTGTGAGAACATATTACAACAGAACACAATAACGCAGAAATTTTTTTGTTAATTTTCATAACAACCTCCAAAAAATTCTAAGTATCCTAAACGACATCTAGATTGACCGCATCACGACAAAAATTGCAATAGCATTTTCCCACTAACGTTTAACACTAAGCTTTTTTTCCTCGCCTGCAAGTATTCTTCTTATATTACCACGATGTTTAATTATCACAGTGACCGATAATACCATGGATATCAAAAAAGATATCCAATATGAAATTTCTAGAATTTTTGGAAGAAAAATCAAAAATAAAAATGGATAGAATAAAGCCGATACTATCGAAGACAGAGATACAATTCTCGAGAGTACTAAAACCAGCGAGAAAATCACTATCAAAGATAAAAATATTCTCCAATCTATTAGCAAGGTGCAAGCCCAAGCAGTCAAAATTCCTTTGCCTCCTCTAAACCCAAAGAAGCAAGGACAAATATGTCCAAGGCAGCAAAAGAAACCAATTAAACTCAAGGCAATTATGCAGTAATCTTCATAAAAATCCGAATGAAAATAGACAAATAAAAATCTTCCAGCGAAGACAGCAACCAATCCTTTAAGAAAATCTCCTAAAAAAACCAACACCGAAAAGAACAGCCCAAAAGACCTAAGAGAATTAGACAATCCAGCATTACCGCTTCCTAACTCTCTTATGTCCTTACGACTAAGAACTTTCGAAAATATTATCGAAAAGTTCAGACTTCCTATTAAATAAGAAAAAATTAAAACTAATATCCCCGAAAACATTTATTTCTTTTCCAAAGCCTTATTCTTATTCATTTCATTAACTTGTTTATACAAATTATCTACTTTTCCTTGCAACTCATTAACTCGGTTAGACAATATACGATTTGAAAAAAACTCATATCCCAAGCCTAGAAGCATTATCAAATAAGTGTACTCCGAAGTCTTCTTATTCAACCCCTCATATCCTTTAATCATGTTTCCGAAGCCACGTCTCGACTTCAGAAGTAATCCACCCGGCTTATTCTCATCTACATCCAAGAGATTACTTTCTTCCATTTTCATCCCCTCCTTCATCATCATCCCACCTCCCTACCACAAAAAAATTGGTGAACACGGAGGGATTTGAACCCCCGACCTCTCGCGTGTGAAGCGAGCACTCTAACCAGCTGAGCTACGCGTTCAATGCGAGAGACGTGTAACCTGGTGATCCACGGGGGATTCGAACCCCCGACCCCTTGATTAAAAGTCAAGTGCTCTACCGGCTGAGCTAGTGGATCAATCTTGTTTTATTCTACCACAGCTTAAGTAAAATGTCTAGTACTTTTTTTCATTTTATGAAAAATTAATTTGAAAATTTCGATATTTGCTCTCCTATCTCTTTGAAAATTGGCCCGCAAACTTTGCCTCCTTGATCGCTGTTCTCAACCAGAATTACTATACAATACCTGGGATTTTCGAATGGGAAAAATCCTGCTATCCACGAATGATTGATTCTTTCTCCATTTTCGAACATTCCAGTTTCAGCGGTAGAAGTTTTCGCAGCTGAAGAAATTATCGATGAGTTGGCATACTTCCCTGTCCCTGATATTATAGAAGTTCTCATGAATTTTTTCAAATATTCAGTTGTTTTAAATTTTAATACTCTCTTCGGAAGATTAAAATGATAATTTTCAAAGGAACCATCTTTATTTATGATTCCTTTAACTAATTTTGGTTCATGGTAAACTCCCCCGCAAGATATTAAATTTATTAATCCTGCAACTTGCAATGGAGTAGCCATTAATCTTCCCTGTCCAAACGAAAACATAGCCATTTTTTTTTCATCTTTCAAATCTTCTAAATTAGGTAAATTTCCAGAGTCTGAAATCATTCTAGGAGAAAGCTCAAGGTTTTTGCCGAATCCCAAATTTTTTGCCAAATTCAAGAAATTTTTTGGATCTATTTTTTTAGACAAATCTGCAAACATAGTGTTGCAAGATAAAGATACTGCATGTTCTAAATCGATTTTACCATGAGAAACTCCATTAAAGCATCTTATTTTAGTTTTATCTTTAAAATTAATTGCTCCCTTGCAATCATAGACTTTTGAAATATTCATGCCTGATTCAATTAAGCATGCAGAAGTAACTAATTTAAAAATGGACCCTAAATTATAAGAAGAATTCACTCTGTTTAAAAAATCTGAATTTTTGCTTTTAAGAGATTTATCGATATCGCTAAGAGAAAAATCAGGCAAACTTACAGATGCTCTTATTTCACAGTTAGGAACTTCTGTAACTAAAACTGCTCCTTTTGAGATATATTTTTTTGAAATTTCTTCAACAATTTTCTGAATTCGTTTATCTATATGAAGCTGAACTCCATACGAATTATAGTATGATTTATCGTAAAATTCAGGATTTTTATTAGAAATAACTCTTCCAGAAGCATCCTTTTGATAAATTATTTCTGTATCATTTGCACTTCTCAAAAGACTATCGAAAGATTTTTCAATTCCGCATACTCCGTGCCCTTCCTTTAAGTATCCTATAGTGTGACATGCAGGAATATAGTTGAAAGATTGTTTTAAAATTTCAAAAATTTTCACTCCTTTTTCTTTTATTTTCTTAGTTACTTCCATAGTGAAAGGAAATTTACTATAAAATTTTACAATAAATTGTTTTCTTTTGCTTTCCGGAATAATACTTAATAATTTTACAAAATTGCATTCAGATGGAACTATTGCAGCTATAAGCTTTTTTTTTGAATCTATCAGAGGAAAACCGCGACAGTCGTATATACTTCCTCTTTCAGATTTGATTTTAACTTTATAAAAATTTTTTTCATTTGAAACTTCTTCAAGATGCTCATTAGTGGAAATTCTAAAAATTGCAAACATAAGCAAAAATAATACCAGAAATTTAACTATCACAACAAAAATAACTCTTTTAAAAATATGGTTTATCATAAAAGTATGATTCCACAGAAGCAAAATATTATGTCAACAACTTGAAAACTATTACGTATGATAATTTCTAGTTTAAAAAAATAATTTCACCAAAAACCAGGTTATCACTTATGTCACAACTTAAGAGTTATTCTATAAAATGGGATAACTGGTGATTATTTTGCGAAAAAATAGAAAATTAAATATAAAAATAAAATTTTTGTTTATACTAATAATCTTATCTGTGATTTTGTTAATTCTTGATTTAAGATTGAGACCTGTAATCAAATCTGTTATGGCTGACAAAGCGAGGTCAGTAGCAGTAAATGCTATTGATGTTGCGGTGAACCAAGAATTAGGAAATCGAAATTTTAAGTATTCAGATATAGTTCAAATAGAGAGAGCGGAAGAAGGAAAACTTCTTGGGATAACTACGAATATACAAAAAATAAACTGTTTGAAATCATGTTTAAGTGAAGCTATCGCAAAAGAATTGCACAAAGAAGAGGTAAAAAAAATAAAAATTCCTCTTGGAACTATTCTAGGAACGGAACTTTTGAGTGGGTCTGGTCCAATAATAACTGTGAAGCTTTTTGTAACTGGAAATGTAACTACTGACTTCGAGAGTGAACTTTCAGAAGCTGGGATAAACCAAACAAAACACAGAATTAATTTAAATACAGAAGTAAATGTCTCAGCAATAATACCTGGGTATCCCGTTGAAACACAGGTTAAGACTAATGTCACGATAGCTGAGACTGTTATAGTAGGAGAAGTTCCGAAAGTGTATGCTGCTCCTGATCCAACCAAAAGAATAAGAGAAGCGAAAGCTCTTGAAGGACTTGCCAACTAAATTAATAAAATGTCAACTCTCATTCTCTATCAATTAATCAGAAAATCCTGTTGAAACACAAGTCAAACTAATGTTACGATAGACGAAAAAGTAAGTAACAAAGCAATTGTAGTTTAGAATTCCATGACTCAAACTTCTAATTGTGCCCAAACTTGTTGGTCGAACTGTTAAAACGTACAATTTTTAGTACAAATTCAAATCTCACACAAGTAACGAATAATAGTGAGAGGCATTAAAAATTAGACTAAAACTAGTCATATTCCTGAATTTTTGGCAACGTTATCCATTGATAAAAATTTTTAGAATTTTTCACAAAATATGAATGTAAATTTTTGTTTTTAGCTAGATCATTTGATTCCAATTTCAATTCTCTTTTATTCACAACAGAAGTTATATAAAGCTTTTCTTTTGCTCTTGTCATTGCAACGTACAAAAGCCTAAGTTCTTCAGATATTGTTTGATGTTTTAAATATAAATTCATTGAGTCTCTGAAAATGTTAGAATATTCTAAAATATTATTTAACCGTCGCGATTTCAAAGATGCGCCAAATTTAGAGTCGAACGCAATTTCACCAATTTCGTTTACAAAATAACTTGAACATCCACAAAGAAAACATACCGAAAACTCTTTTCCCTTTGCTTTATGTATACTGGTTATGAAAACAGAATCCCTGTTATCAAAGTTATCTAAATCAATTTGAAATTGTCCGTAAATTATATAATCCAAAAATTTTGTTATATTATAAATTTCCGCAGATTTGTAAAATTGATTTAAAATATATATAAATTTTTCAAAATTTAAAGAACTACTCTCCCCTATCTTATTTTTCACTTCACCAATTAAATTTACTACTAAATTCATTAGGGAACTAGTTTTGTAGATTTTCAAAAATTTATCTAAAAAATTAACTATAAAATCACATTTTTTTGATGTTGAATCATCAAAAGATTCAGAATAAGTTTTCGCAGCATGATATAATTTTAAGTCAGGAAATTTTAATCTAATTTTTAATAATTCCCATATACTAAATCCAAAAAATTGATTTATAGATGCAGCAGTGAAATAGATATCTTGAGTTGGATTTTCTATTATTTTGAGGACAGAAATCAAAAATTTAGTTTCTTTGCATTCTAAAAAATCGCTTTCGTCTCCTGATTTAAAACTAATTCCATTTTTATTAAATTCTTCAAATAAAGTACTCGAATACTTACTAAAATTTCTAGTTAAAACACAAAAATCTGACAATTTTGCATCTCTCATTTGTCCTTTATCGAAGACTTTGATTCCACTTTCCAAAAGAGATTTTATCTTTTTAGCAATAAATTCAGCCTCATATCTAACATTATTTTCAGTTTCTTGAGAACTTAAAACAAACAAGCTAACACACGATTTTTCGTCAGAATCTTCGTAATTTGCCCCGTATTTTAGCTCTTCATTCGAATTATAGTCTATCAAATTAGTCTGCTTTGTCATTAAATTTCGAAAACAAGAATTTATGAAATTAATAATATTTCTCTTACTTCGAAAATTTTTATCTAAAATTATATTCACACAATTTTTGTTTTTCTTTTTTTGCTCAAAAATTTCAGGAAGAGATCCTCTGAATCCATATATACTTTGCTTATAGTCTCCCACCAAAAACATTTTTTTCCCCATTGAACTGAATATTTTATCTTGAATATCATTGACATCTTGGTACTCATCTATCATTATTTCTTCGAAAGATCCGCATAATTCGTCTACATTATTTTTATTTTGAAAAACATCTAAGGCCATTTTTTCTATATCAGAAAAATCAAAACAATTATTTTGCATCTTCATATCTCTAAGAAATTCCAAAACTATATTTGAAATTTCGAAAAAATTTGACA
This sequence comes from uncultured Clostridia bacterium, assembly GCA_946186155.1. Lineage (GTDB taxonomy): Bacteria > Bacillota > Clostridia > Oscillospirales > Acutalibacteraceae > Improbicoccus. Next base: position 17,841 of record CAMHLN010000011.1, read on the forward strand.
TTACTCTCTTCAGATATTTTCTTTCCTCATTAATAGATATTTTTTTTAATTTGATTATAATTTTTTTGCAAATATCTAATATGTTTTTAACTTCATGTTTGTTTTCAGAAGATTTAACAGGCTTCAATTTCAAAAATTTAAAACTTCCCAAATGATCCAATATTTCAAATGTTTTTTTGATTCTAGAAATCTTTTTGAGCTGAAAACAGTTACTTTTTATGTAAGGTAGATACTTTTTGCTAAGTTCATCATCTTTGCTTGACAAATCGATAGCTATTTCTAAGAAACTTATGGCATAATTTATTTCTTGAATGATGTAATCTCTCAAAAAGTTATTCATTTCAGTTTTGAAAAACGAAATTTCGAAATTTTTCAACGATTTTTCAATAAATTGGTTAACATTTCCCAGAGTAGATGAAAAATTTATCCAACTTTTCATTATATCTATGAATTTGTCTTCATTTCCTTCTCCACTTAATAAATCTACAACTTCTATGAAATCCTTGTTTTTACTTTCATAAACCCTTTCAATTACGAGACTAATTGCCTTATATTTCAAAATATCACTCTCATATTGGCTCATTATCCTAAAATTTGAGGAAATTCCCAAATAATCTGATTTGCTCTTAACGACACGTAGGCAAAAACTGTCTATTGTGCATATCAAAGAATCATCAATAAGAAGCAATTCGTTAGCTAAGTTAGGATATTTATCAATATTTTCCAAAATCCTGGACTTTATTCTGTCTTTCATTTCTTTTGCGGCAGCATTAGTAAAAGTAACTATCAATAAATTTGCCAAAGATGAGCCATTTAAAAGTTTTTTTATAACTCTTTCAACGAGCACAGAAGTCTTTCCTGAGCCAGCGGCAGCAGAAACAACAATCAAATCTCCGTCAGCATTTATAGCCTTCATTTGTTCTTCTGTAAATTTATTCATATTTTCCCATCTTATCAATCATGTTTTTAATAATTTTTCCAAAATTTTCACATTTTTCAGGCCTAGAATATTTTGCATTTATATTAGAGCATATAAATTTGTAATCGCAATAATCACATTGAGAAGATTTTCCAAATAATCCCTTAGGATTATCGTATATTCCTCCACTTAATATATCATTTACCATATTTTTTATTAGAAAATCGGAATATTTCATAACCGTTTTAAAATCTTCTGCACACAAAGAGTTATCTTTTTGCATTGTCGAGCCATCCAAAGATATCCCTTGAAACGAAACACACTCATCGATTTTTTTCTCTAAATTCACACTATTAATATCTAAATTCTCTCCATTTATTATAGGCTTTCTTGTGCAAAAATAAAATGCTCCTGATTTTTTATATTTTTCCTCCACAAAAGAGTTCAAATAAACTATAGGTTGAATATCTATTCCGTAAAAAACATTAACTAAATTGAATTTTTTGTTTCCTGTTTTATAGTCAACTATTCTTATTTCATGTTTATCTTCATTTGTATCCACCCTATCTATTTTTCCTTTTAAATTTACACAAAATCCATTATTTACAACTATCTTCCGAGAAATTTGCATTTCAAATTCTTTAGGAACAAAACCACTTTCTTCGAATTCTTTAAAAATTCTTTCTGCGACAAATTCCAAATTATTCGAATATTTATCAACCATATGATTGATTTTCGATTCTGAATAAAGACCTTCAAATCTTGGAAAGATGTATTCTTTAACTATTTCGTGTACATCAGGCTTTATATTTTTTTCAAAATAAAATCTTAAATATTTTTCTAAAACCCAATGAATTAATGACCCATATTCTGAAGAATCGAATGAAAATTTCTTTAATTTATGTATATCAAGAACTGAATTAAAAAAATAAAGCAACGAGCATCTGTAATAGCTTTCAATTTGAGAAACACTTACATCTATTTCTCCCCCAAGCCATTCTGAAATATCCAACTTGAAAGAATCATCATCTCTTTCAGAAATTTTGGTCTCACATTTTAAAATTTCTTCATCTGAAATGATTTGTTTTTTTTCTATCTTAAGATATTCATCATTCAAAAAAATCAAATATTTATTTCTAAATTTGCATAAAAATTCTTTGCAATCTTCTAGTTTATCAAAATTATCTAATATTACAAATACTGAAGAATCTTCTTTTTTAGGGTAAACATTGAAATTGGAAAAAATATCAACAGAATTTAAACCAATATCATAATTGATTTCATATTTTTTTAATTTTTCTTTCAACTCAAGAGGAGAAATTTCATCAAACTCTTCTTTTATAGAATTTAAAATCTTTACAAATAAATCACGATTTTCATATTCAAGATAAAAATCTTCTGTAACCATGTTTATCAAAAAATTTACATATCCAATTTCTTCGGCAACTTTTTTGGCTTCGGATATAAACTTAACTACTTTCAATCTTGTTTTGTTAAGAGATTCCAAAGATTCTAAATTTTGGTCAGATTTTTTCAATTTTCTTACAGGAAGAAGAAAAAACTCAGACTCAAAATCTTTTAAATCGTAAATTGCACAATAATTCTGAAAATTCCAAATTTCAGAATTTTCGAATCCAGCAGGATAACAATTCAAAAAATCCAGAATATACTCTTGTTTCAATCCAAAAACAGACAGATTTATTATCGATATCACCAAATTGAAAAGATTTTCTCCTACAACAGATGAGCTATAATTTTTACCAAATTCAATACCTTTACTTCTGAAAACATTCTCAACTATATGCGTGAAATCTTCGACATTTTTGTGAATGAGTATAAAATTTCCCTTCTCATTTTTGGCTATCATTTTGGCTACACAGCAGTATGCACGAACAATATTACTTGACTTAATGTACAAATTACCTTTTAAACTCATTTTCTCCTTTTAATCAATTGAAAATTTTTTATACCAAGCGAATTATACACAATCTTTTTAGAAAATAACACACATTTTCTTGTAAATTTGGAGAAAGATTCTCTAGCAGATTCAAATAATTCTACTACTTTGAATTTAACTTTGTAACTATCTTTGTTTTCTATCACATTTTTATCTTCTCTAGAAAAATTTTCGTTATACGATTTTCTATCTACGTTACATTTTTCTGCTGCAGGAATACACATAGGAGGAAAAATGACACACCACCAATTTTTCCCCTTTCCATCTCCTATTATAATCTTAAGAGAATCATATTCTCCTGCAGGCAACGCAATTTCATCGTAGACTCTTGTGTTAAAACTTGCCTTACATACTTTAGCCTCAACGTTATATTCAAATCCATTCTTCAAAATTTCGTTTTGAGATATTATCCTTATTTTATCCAAATTATCTGATGCAAATTTTTTAGTTTCTTCTCGAGATTTAAAATTTTGATTTGCAAAAAACTTAATTATTGAATCTCGCACTTTCAACTTAAGATTTTGGTCCTCAAGAGAATCCGAATTAGCAATGACATGTAATCTTAAAACCTTGTCACTTATTACATTACATTTTGCAGAAAAATTCACAATAGAGCATAACACAGAAATTAACAATCCTAACATCAAAGATTTTTCATAAACGTTAAATTTCAAGCGATAATTTTCATAAATCATAAAATCTACTCCTTTCAAGAGCAAAAATGCTCACAAAGTAGATTTTCAGGAATAATCTAAATTTTATTCATCTGCTGAGTTCTAAATAATTTAAAATTCTGACATTTCTAAAACCAAGTTTTCAGGGATAACTTAAATTTTATTAATCTAACTTAATTTTAAATAATCCAAAAGACCTTGATATATCGCAGATGCGAATTTATATTGGTCATTTTTCAATTTTAAGGAATCTGCATAATTTGTTATATAAGCCAATTCAATCAAAACTGCAGACATATTAGTCTTTCTCAGAACATACAACGATGGCCTTATTCTCACTTCATTGTTTTTAGTTTTTAATTCAGAAACTATAGAATTCAGTATCGAAGTTGCTAAATAATAAGACTGAGATGATTCAGAATAAACATAACATTCTGTTCCGTTAATGTTCGGATTTGTATTAGCGTTAACGTGTATACTTAAAAAATAATCTGCCGGCCATGAATTAGCTTCTGAAACTCTTGCAGAAAGACTCGTGGAGTTATTCGTCCCCAAAACAGTAGTAGAATTAGGTCTTGAAACTTTAACTTCAAATCTGGGGTCATTTTTTAATATAGATTCCAGATATTTTCCTACATTGTAAGTTATATCTTGTTCAAAAAGACCGTTGCCTTCTGCTCCTGAATTGTGAAATCCTGTTGGATTATGCCCTTGATCTATGAAAATTTTTATTGCCAATTTTTTACCTCCCAAATGTTATTATATTTTAATATATGCATTGTTTTTAATAATTGACTTACATTTAAAAAAGATATATATTTAAGTCAATGATTTTTTTGAAAATAATTTTTGTGAGGTGAATATTATGAAATCTTGTACTTCTATAAGCAGCAAGCATTTTGTCGACATACTTGAAGCTATTACCGATATTATCCATGACGAAACATTACTTAGTAGATTTGTGAAATTGGAAACTCCTGAGGAGGTTTATAAGTTTGTGAAAATCTCTCACCCAGGAGACTATACTAAAGAAGATTTCGCAAAATTTGTATTCTCAGTATGCAATTACGCTTACATCCACAGTAAAAAATATGCTAGTAACGCTGTTTTTAATAAGACAATAGAAGATATCAAAAAAAACGGAGGCCCAGATTTTTTGGGTATTCTTGAAAAGTTCAAAAAAGAGAAAGAAGGAGCTGAACTTGTTTCTCTCGATGATTTAGATATCTCAGGAGGAACAAACGAAAGAAAATGGTCAAAAATTGTTGCAGGAAGTTTAGCAGCCCTGGTTCCAGTAACATCTTTAGGAAATCAAATGTCTTCAGTCCGTGCAAGCGCTTATGGCGATGATTATGAAGACTATAACTACGGAAATTCATCTAACACAAGATTAAAAAAAGGCAAAAAAGCAGCTAAAGAAGACGAAAACAAATCGTGGTGGCAAAGATTTAAGGAATGGAAATGGTTTCCGGTGGTAAAATGGGGTACAATAATAGTTGTTACTGGATTACTTATGTACGGTGGTAGTAAGTTGTATGGTAATTATCGGGACAACTGCACTCGCCAAAAGATGAAAGAAGATTTGGCAATAGATGGAGATGCAACAAAAGAGAATATAGTACAACATCTTGTTATGGAAAATTGTAAGAAAGAGTATATTAAAGCTGCAAAATCGATAAAAGAAAACACGGAGGGCAAAAAATTTGAAGCTAACAATACGTTAAAACAATTGCAGTTGAATGGTAATTACGCATTCAAGAATGTCCAAAATGTTGATGATTTTACGAATAAAATGGAGAATTATGAGAATATAAATAAAAGCAGTTTAATTAGTATCGTAGATAATTTAGTGAAAGAAGATGAGCAAAGAAAAGCAAAAATCGACAAAGAGAATGAAGGTAAAAATGAAGAGAACAAAACAAAATATGAACCAACAAAAATTGCTACTTATTTGGAAAAATGTAAGCTTTCAGGTAATGAATTTTTTAAAGATGTAAAAGATACTGATGAACTTAAAAACAAAATAAATGAATACAAAAATATCGACGAAATTTTCCAATTTTATAGCAAAGCGGGATACAAAAATATTCAAAATGCTGCGAAAGAGGAGTATAATAAGGCATTTGACGCTGCAAAAAACGCAGGTGGCTCATCATCAGGAAAAATTGGGGCAACTGTAGGATTTTTTAAAGATTTATTTGGTATCCTTAGCGTCCCGCTTACTTGGATCATAGCAAAAGGTGACGATTTTATGGGATTTATGGAAAAGGTAGGTAAAGCTGCAGAAACTCCAGGTAAAATAATAGACCAGCAGAGAAAAATATACGAAGAAATGGTGCGTCGCGCTTATGAACAAAGTGCTGCTACTGGCACCAAAAGAAGTGTTGTCATGGCTGGAATGATAGCTAATTACCTTAAAAGTATCATTAAAGGTCAAGATGAACAGATGGATTGTCTTGCTTCTATTTTGGGCTCTTTTAACATGCAAGCAGAAATGCAAGATGAAGACGAAAGTGTTATAGATTCCCCGCAATTGAACTCTCAATGTGTGTTTCTAGCTGGTCCATCAGGAACAGGTAAATCTATGGTAACTGGTTTAGTTAAAAATTTAGTCGGAGGTAATGTAAGATACATAACATTAAATTTGAGCAATTATGATGGAAGCACAGATGTTAATACTTATTTAACTAAGCAAGCAGAATTCAGAAACAATTCTTATGGACTAGAAGGAAAAAGAGCAGTCATAGCAATAGAGGAAATTGACAAAGTTTCTAAAAATCCTGTGGCAAGAGATAAAATCAACCATTGGCTTCACACAGTATATGATACAGGAAGAATAGGCGGAGGAGAAAAAGAGGCTCCTATTCAGCTATCAGGAACTTTATTTTTGATAACTTCGAACGAGTTGCCGTCTCCAGAGCTTTTAATAAATGGAAAAGTCAAAGGATTAAATGTTGAATCTGAAGGAGAAACTTTTGATTCCTCTAATGCAAGCAACTACATTGATATTCTAAGAGAACTAACTAAAAATACTTCCCGTGAGTCGCCAGTAGAACGAACAGGTTCTCTTATATCTAGGTCTACGTTTATAGAATTCAAGCAAACAAATGACGACGCAATGAAAGACATTATAGATATGCATTTATCCGCGTTAAACGAGAAGTTTGAAGAATATGGCATAAATATAAATTATAGTGAAAAGTTTATAGAAAAACTCGCACAATTGAGACATACTTCCATGTATAAAGATGGAGGAAGTAGGACAATAATAAACGATATTCTTAAGCCCATTTTTGCAGATATAACTGAAAAAATCGGAGCTATAGCTGATGATGACGATGTAACTCAAGTGTGGCTTGATTATGGTGGAGTCGATAGTTCAAATAAGTTAATTGTGAATATAAAGAGAACTGAGGAAGAAGCTACATGTGATGGAGAAGATCCTGAGTTTGAAGATGAAGAAGTTGTTGCAACTAGAAAACCTGAACTTGAAGCGTATATACAGAGCCTTATGCTCAAGGAATTGGGAGAAGTATTGGTTAGCCTTAGAACTGCTTATAACTCTGAAGTTGTTGATGATTGGAGTAAAGTATTAAGTACTAATAATCTAGATTTCATTAAACAGCTAGCTTCCATGTCATCAGCAAATGTCCCTGCTAATGTAAATGACCAAATTAAGACTATTTTGATGAATCATGAGAAAATTGTTGACTCAGTCGGCAAGATAGGAATATCTGACTCTCAATGGAAATCCATTAAAAAGTTACGTGAGACTATAAAATTGAAAGCAAAAGGTAAACTCGAGAACAAAAAGAATATGGAAAAATCAAAGCAATCTATGGCAATTCTAGAGAATGTATTGTCAGATATCAGTAAAGTAAACAATCAGATGAATGCTATGGATCAAAAATCAAGTTTTGTTCAATCGAACAAAAGTGTTATATCTCAGATATTCTCAATGTTAAATGACAAAGAAAATGATTATGATTTCGAAGAGCAGTTTGATTTCTTAATGGAAAATAGAGGGAAATTTGATTCCAATCTGATTTTAAGTTCCAAACAAAGAGGTACAATAGATAAATTTAAGAATGCTGTATCCAAACAGGTGAAAAAAATCGAAGATATGAACGCAGAAAGAACACATGAAATTAGGGAAATATTCTCTGACATAAGTAATATTCGAAACTCTCACCCTGATTTGAGATTCTCAGATGCCTTAAATTCTGCAGATTTTTCGTTCCTGAATTCGTTGGTATCTATAATTGATCCTTCGAAATCTATCTCAGAAAACGAGGAACGCTTAGAATTTATTTGTAAAAATAAAGATAAACTTGTTGAAAATATGTCAAACTCTGGAATATCTGATATTCAGTTGAAGTTCGCCAGATCATTGAAATCTTCTATTGAAGAATGGGCAAACGAAAAACCTGACGGTCAAGTAAGACAAAGCCAAAATTCAGAAAAAAACGAGGGCAACGATAATCCAGGTAAAATAGATATGGAGGATAATCGAGAAGAAATTGAAGTTAAATAATGTTTGACAATTGTAAATTGTTGTGTTACAATAGAATCTATGGAGGTTACTTATGTATAAGAAAATTTGTTCTGGTTTGTTATCTTTAACCTTAGCTCTTGGCGTCTCGACAAAAAAGTCTGATGCCAGTCTCATAGGTGGTGCGTTTAAATTAGTTGGAGAAACTACTTTTTGGATCACAGCAGCTGTTTGTAATGTTCTACCTATTTGCGGTTGGATTTCCGCCAAAGAAGAAGAGAAAGCAGTGGATGTTTGGGCTCTTCTTGCGACTCTTCTTGGGACGAATCTTATTGCGGGGTCAGGTTTTTATATTCTCGCTGGTATTTCGTATGGAATTGGCTGCCTTTGCGATTTGGGAGATAACAAAAAATATGACGATGCAGAGGAAAAGCGCCGGCAAGCAGAAGAAAAACGCAAACAAGAAGAACATGAGATGCAGATGGCATTACTTAAGAAAAAACTCGAAGAGAAATAAAAATCTACTAAGAATCTTCTATCATACGATAGAAGGTTTTATTTTCTCCCAATTTTGTAGTTATCTTTCGTTTTGTCCTGGAGTTTGTGCAAAGGATTAAGTTTAGTTTCATATCTATAATCTTTTCCTTTTTTATCGATATATGATTCAATAAAATTGTGTGATGGAACATTTTTGACATTATTGTTAATTTTTTCTTGAAATTTGAAAAAATCTGAAGATTTTTGAAGCATATCAACTTTAGAGTATCCTTCTCTATCTGAAGTGTTATTGGCAGTATTTTTTAAAATTTTTCTGATATATTCTATATTTGGGCCCAATTTCAAAAGTTTTGGAAAATTTCCATCTGGAATTACTTCTTGCCAATCTTTTTTTTCATAAATTTTCAATAATTCAGCCGCCTTATGCAAGTGAGACACCTCTTGCATAAAATATTGCTCCCACAGTTTTTTTATCTTTTCATCTGTTTCATCCTCAAAACAGGAATAATATAAATAGCACTCAGTGTACTCATGACAAAGCAAATTTTCTAGCCAAGTCATATTTGGATCCATAAGGCTCTCATACTGAGTTACATGCTCTTCTTCTACAAGACCAATTTCTTGATACATTTTTCTTCCGATATCAGATTTATAAAATCCTACAATATTCATATAATAATTCATAGTTTGTTGCTCTGCTGCGGTTATAATAGATACATTCAGTTTCGTTATTGGGCTTGCTATTTTGGAACTTATATGATTTTTCACGTTGTCATATGGATGTCTATGATGAGATATAGTGGGTCGACCAGGCATGATCTCAGTGTATTTTCCCACTAGATTCTCAGCATGCACTCCTTGCTCAAGTTCAATCAAATTAGAATATCTATAAAGGTGGTCGAAATCTTCCAAAAGAGCAAAATCAAGAGCCGATTTTACGTTTATATCAGGTTCTCGCTGAGCAAGAACAGCAGTTAAATCTATTGCCAATTGCTCATAACTTATAGTAGTTTCAAGAATAGTTTCATTTATCGGCCTAAGAGTAGATATTTTTTTCTGTTGCTGTTTTTCTATATATCTTGATAGTGCAAGTTCTCTTTTTAAATCGTTATTATCGCAATTCCTCGCAAATTGATGAGAAAACCAATTAGCCTCATATTCAGTTCCGCTCATTAGTATTACTCGAGTTTTTGTATAAGGGTCAACCGTATTTTTATCGTACGAATAATCGTATAGATTTTCCCAATTTTGAATAGCATCAAAAATTTGAGCAGGTTTTTCATTGAATGGATTCAATTAATTCCTCCTGATAGTTGATGCTATTATTGTGCCTTTTAACTAGATAAATATACGGAAAATTTTTCTATATTTTTTTCAGACGATTCTTTATATTTGACTCGAAATTCAAAAAATCGAATTTGTTTCGAGCTATATTTATTATTCTTCTTGTTTCTTCATCCTCGTTGTAAACAGATATCAGTTTATTGCAATTTTGATTCCAAGAATTTTTGATAGCAAAATTTCTTATAACAAATTCAGCATCATCTGAACTTTTTATTTTTTTCCCAGATTTTTGAAAGAGTATCAAAAAAATGAATTTTATGAAATCTACAAATCCGATAATCATGAAAAATATGCAAAAAATTGTAAATAATAGACTCAAGAAAATCACCTTGAATATAATACTCAAATATTTTGACATTTGATATTTTGGTGATATAATACAA
>CAMHLN010000012.1 GCA_946186155.1 uncultured Clostridia bacterium
TAGCAATGGGTTTAAAAATGTTATAAGATATAATTCAGAAGAGGATTTGTCTGGTTATCTTGGATGTTTTAAAGAGTTGCCTCCCGTAATAGAACGTGGTCAGCAGTCTTATGATGAAATTTTTAAATTGATTAAACAAATGCAGCCCAAGAGAAATTTCATTCAAAATCACAAAATCGAATCTGTAGTAACGGTAGGTGTGATAGTATTTTTATGTTATGAGTATTTTTCTAGAGACTTTAAGAATAATAGCGTCAAGGGGCGTTCTCAGGGGTTGAAGTTTTCAGGACAATAATTATCGGTACCAAGTTGACTATCACTGATTTTAGTCAACTCTATTTTCTTTATTTTTATTTGGCGGGAAAAACATTAGGTAAATTTTTAGAAGTTCTTGAGTTATGTCTGCAACTCGTATTATTCTGTCTAAAGTATAGCATACAGACATTAATACACCACTTATTGCTTCAAGAATCAATATTGAAAAATGATTTCCATTCGAATTTTGTTCATTGTTACTATGTTGTTCTTCCTTTTCTTTTACACTTTGCTCCTTATCTTTTTTTCCTTCTGAATTTAAATTCGGTTCATTTTGATCATCTCGCTTTTCTTCTTCTATTAAATTTAGATCCGTTTCTTTTTCATTCTCATTCTGCACTACGCTAGTTTTTCCATTTTTTTGATCTATATTTTTGTTTTCACTTTTTAACTCTGCGTCAAGTGGCCCTTTATTTGTTATACAAAATAATATTATTAAAAATATTGATACTATCTTTTCTATGTATTTCATACAAAATCACCTCTATTCAAGTTTTGATTATGCACGATATACATATTATATTATACAATTTAATATAAATTTAGTCAAATTTTAAAAATAGTATTTATCTCTTGACTTTTTTCAAAATTCTTAATATGAGATATCTCTACTATTTTCCCTGACTCAATTAAAGCATAGCTAGTTACATATCTCTTTATTTGAGCAAAATCGTGAGAGACTAAAATCACAGGCATATGGTATTCTTTCCTCATTTTAACTATTAGTGAATACAAAAAATCTACTCCATTTCTGTCGAGAGCTGATGATGGTTCATCCAAGACTAACATATCAGGAACTGGTTCAAGAGCAAATGCTAACAGAACCTTTTGAATTTCCCCTCCTGATAAATTACCAATAGATTTATTTATAAGATGAATTATACCAAATTTTCGAAGAATCTTTGATGTTCTGTCTTTATCTTTTTTCCTAATTCCTAACCATATCGGAAAATTTGACGTACTTGATACAAAAAACTCTAAAACAGTTAGAGGAGTATTTTTATCAAAATGCAATTTCTGTGGAACATATCCTATTCTAGGATTTTTTATTATCTCTCCTTTAGAGTTAAAAAAAGATATTTCTCCGGAATATGGAATTCTATTCAATATAGTTTTCACGAGAGTAGTCTTGCCAGCTCCATTTTTGCCTATTAATGCTAAAATTTCTGCATGATTAACTTGAAATGAAACAGAATCTAGCAACAAATTATTTCCATCTTTTACACAAACATTCCGTAATTTTACACTACAGTTGCATTTATCCATATTTTTTCATTTCCTCGTAAAGAATTTCGAAATTTTGTTCCATTTTTTCAATATAAGAGTTCGAAAAGTTCAAAAGATTAATCTTTATATACTTAGCTCCCGTTTCGTTTTTTATAGTATCAAGATATTTCACATTATCGTTTGCAACCAAGTAAAAATGACAATTTTCTTTTTTCATATTATTTATAGCAGAATAAAAAGATTTGGTATCCAATTCTCCATGAAAATGCCCATCAAGCAAATGAACAGGACACAAATCTAATCCATTCAAAAAGTAATCAAATTCATTAAAAAGAGTAAAAATTTTCTTGTTTTTGAATTCAGAAAATTTAGATTTCCATTTGTTATCTAAATTTCCCAACTCCTTTATATAATTATTATAGTTATTCTCAATTTTATCTCTATATTCCGGAAAAATTTCAACTATGCTAAAAAATATATTTCGTATCTGAGTGATATAATTAGAAATCGACATCCATATGTAAGGATTTTTGCGACCGCCACTTTCAATTACACCAATACTTTTACTGGAGTCTATTATTTTCAAATTTTTATTATTTTTTGATACTTTGTCTACAAAATTTTCTAGGGAGGCCCCGTTAAATATTAAAGCTTTTGCGCAAGAGATATCATTTGATTGTTGAGTAGTCAAAGAGAATTCGTGAAAGCATGCATGATTTTCCATATATCCGTTGGTAAATTCGCGAACCTCAATATCAGAAACATCTTTGACCAGCTCTTTTGCTGCCAAAGTTAGAGGACTTATAGTGGTCAACAAAAGTTTTTTATTTTCAGGTTTTTTCCTATTAAAAAGAACAACTAGCACAAACGACGACACAATAAACAAAGAAAACAAAAATACCTTCAGCAAATTTGATTTCGACACTTTCTCCCCTTATTTTTTATAAAAATCATCAATATGCTTTTGCGAAAAATACATAATTCGAAGATTTCTTTCCACAAATGGGACACTTTAAATTTTCAACATGTTCACCAAACGGAATGCATCTTGCCGAAAACTTATACTTTTCCTTCAAATATTTTTCACACTCTTCTGTTTCGCAAAACGGAATTTTTATGAATCCCTCAAAATTTTGAAAATCAGACTCACGACCAGAAATTATAGTCTTCTTATCTCTATTTTTCATACAAACGTCGTACATATTCCTTTTAATTTCCGTCAACATTTGTTGTATGGTTGGCACCAAATCGTTTAAACCACATTTTTGTTTCGAACGATTGTCTCTTCTGACTATTACGCAACTGTTTTGCTCCAAATCGCGGGGCCCAATTTCAACTCTAATTGGAACTCCCTTCATATCATAATTCGAAAATTTCCATCCAGGAGTTTGGTCGGAGCAGTCCATTTTTGCTCTTAAAATTTTCCCGATAGAGTTAAAAATTTCTTTGGATTTTTCCAAAACCTGGTTATTATTTGCAAAATTTATAGGAATAATTACTACTTGGATAGGAGCAATATCAGGAGGAAGAACAAGACCATCGTTGTCTCCGTGAGACATTATTATGGCGGCAATAACTCTTGTTGAAAGACCCCACGAAGTCTGATAAGTATTTTCTTCCAAATTTTTTCTATTAGTAAATTTTATATCGAATGCCTTAGAGAATCCATTTCCAAAATAGTGACTCGTGGCAGATTGCAATGCTTTTCCGTCTTTCATCATGCACTCTACTGTGTAGGTTTCTTCAGCTCCCGCAAACTTTTCAGATTCGGTTTTTCTGCCCAGAATAACTGGAATACACAATATTTTCTCGAAAAAATCAGAGTAGATATTCAACATTTTTAACGTAAAATCTCTAGCTTCTTCTGAGCTTTCATGAACTGTGTGTCCCTCTTGCCAATGAAATTCCACAGAACGAAGAAATGGCCTCGAAGTTTTCTCCCATCTTACAACTGAACACCACTGATTATAAAGTTTTGGCAAATCTCTCCATGAATGAACTATTCTTGCAAAATGCGAACAAAATAAAACCTCAGATGTGGGACGAACACATAATTTCTCAGAAAGTTCTTCATTTCCACCCATAGTTACCCATGCAACCTCAGGAGCAAATCCTTCTATATGTTCTTTTTCTTTTTGCAACAAACTCTCCGGAATAAGCAATGGCATCGAAACATTTTCTACTCCAACTTTTTTAAACTTCTCATCTAATATTTTAGTAATATTTTCCCATATAGCGAATCCATAGGGTCTTAAAATTGTGCACCCTCGCACTTCAGAATAATCTATCAACTCTGCTTTAACAACAATATCAGTGTACCATTTGGCAAAATCTTCTTCCATAGAAGTTATTTCTCTTACGAATTTTTTCATATATCCCCCAAGTACTGAACCATATTATGAATGTATAAAATTTTGAGATTATTCCCTATTTAACAATAGTATCATTTTTCAAACATTTCGCAAATTTTCTACTAATCTGTTTTAAAGTTTAAAATATGCTTTCATAGCATCTCTTGCAACATTTTGCGGAAATTTACCTTGTACAGCGTTTGCAACTATTACTGCTATTGCTATTTGTGGATCCTCATATGGAGCATAACAAATAAAAGTAGCATGGTCTGCTCCTGAATTTTGAGCGGTACCTGTTTTTGCTGCAACAGAAACAGGAAAATTTCTAAAGTTTCTTGCTAATCCCGTCAAAACTACTTCTCTCATCGCTTTTCTAGTAAGATTCAAATTTTCCTCAGAAATGTTTATTTTTTTAAATTCAGGGTCAAAAACTTTTATATCCTCGTTTCTCATATAATTAGTCACTCTCTTTAAGATTCTCGGTCTAAAATTAAATCCTGATGCAACTCCCAAAGGTATTTTTGCTAATTGTAAAGCACTTATAGCAATTTCTCCTTGCCCAATAGCAGATTGAGAAGCTCCCGAAACATATTTAGACCTTTTCTCCAAATCATACACAGTTCCAGCAGACTCAGGCAATTCTATTCCTGTTTTTCCACTTATCCCAAATTCTTTTGCGTATTTTTCAATTCCAGATAATCCAAGCCTTTTTCCTAACTCTGCAAAAAAAACATTGCAAGAACGAGCCATTCCTCTCAAAAGATTAGTCTCTCCGTGCACTCCAGTACATCTTAATCTATACCCTTTGTAATAGTTATATGAACCCGAACATCTTATGGTTTCTTCTAATCCTCCTAAAAGAGTCTCCTGAAGAGCTGACGCTGCAATTAAAGGCTTAAAAGTAGATCCAGGAGGATAAATTCCGCTGAATGCTCTGTTCAAAAGAGGCAACGATTTATCATTCACTAGTTCGTTATAATACGACCTGTCATTAACATATCTTGACAATTCAAAATCAGGGCAAGTGGCAGCTGCAAGAACTTCTCCATTTTTTACATCTAACACAACTGCAGCTCCTGAGTTTACTCGCGCTGCTTTGACGTTCTCTTTCAATGAATTTTGAACCACTTGCTGCAAATTATAGTCTATGGTTAAAAAAACAGAATTTCCAGGCTGAGCTAAAACAACATCATCTACGCCAACAACTGTTCCTTCTTTTGAGAAATGAAAAGCTTTGGTGCCTCCTAGCCCTCTTAAATATTCTTCACAAATTTGCTCTACTCCAGACTTACCTATTATGGAATCTAAACTATAGTTACTATATTTTTCAACTTCCTCAGCAGACATAAGACCTGTGTATCCTATGATATGAGGAGCAATATTATCAGGATTATAGTATCTTGTGGAAAACGTTTCTGCTCTGATTCCAGGAATATTAAATTCTGATATTATACATGCTGATTTATTGTTTATCTTGTTAGATATGGTAGGATTTACTCTAGTACTGTAATATATGCTACAAATGTCTCTTATGGTTTTTTTCGGCAATCCACTGTCATAATGAATCTTTTCTTTGAAATAATCAATATAGGAATTAGGATTCGACTCATCCTTAACGGAAATTTCTTTTTTGAAGTTTTCTAGCCTTTTTGTGTTACTTTCGTCGAAAACAAATTTTCCATTTTTATCCAAAATTATAGGTAAATTATCGTTCCAATCTATTTTTAAATATCTCATTAGGTCTAAAATTTTGTTTATGCATTCTGCTTCTCTTCCTTTTGTTAAATTGAAATCATCGAGCACGAGTTTATAACCCACAGAATTTGTTGCTAATCCAATTCCGAATCTATCTAAAATTTCTCCCCTTATGGGGTCAGTTTTCATAATATAAGAATGACTCTGTGCTGCCTTCATTTTGTAGTACGCAGAGTTAAGAATTTGCCAGTTTATTAGTCTGGACAAGAAGACAGTAAAAACTAAGCATATGAAAACTATCAAAGCTATAAATCTATTTTTTAAATAAATAACTTTCATCCAATTCCTCAAAAAATTAAAAAGATGACAACTTCAAGGCTAGAGCAGATTCAACCCTACTTCTGGATATTTCGCATCCAAGACGAGACGTGAACTCTGATTTTGCCAAACACGGAGCACAAAATGGTTTTATAGGACACAAATTGCATTTTTTGAGTCTATCTTTGAGAATTTTAATGCATTTTGATTTCAAATTTTTATCAAAATAATTATCATTCACATTGCCCATGAGATATTCACTTCTTCCCACAAACTGATGACACGGGAAAATACTACCATCAGGAGTTACAGAAATATAATCGTTTCCGCACCCGCATCCTTTTATTTTCTTGGTCAAACATGGACCATGGTCTAAATCTATGTTGAAATGAAAAAACACAAATTCAGGATCAATTTTTTTAATCTGAGATACCCATTTCGCAAGATTATCATATTCTTCCTTTATTTTATCCAAGTCAGAAAAATCAATTGCATAATCAACTTTTTCATCAATTACAGCAGGTTCAAGAGATATCTTTTTAAATCCTAGACTATACAGATGAACAACATCTTTTGTGAAGTCTAAATTTTTTTTTGTGAATGTTCCTCTTATGTAATAATCTTTGTTTTTTCGATTTTTTGCTATTTTAAGAAAGTTTTCCAAAACGGCGTCATAAGTTCCATATCCACTAGATGTGACTCTCATGTAATCATTTACACTTTTTCTGCCATCCAAAGACATCACTATATTTGACATTTCTTTGTTCAAAAAATCAATTTTTTCGTCGTCTAATCCCAATCCGTTTGTTGTTATAGTAAATCGAAAATTCTTTCCAAAAATTTTGGCACTCTTTTTGGCATAGCCCACAGTTTTTTTTACTACATCAAAATTCATTAGAGGTTCTCCACCAAAGAAATCTACTTCTAAATTTTTTCGTTTTCCACTGTTCAGAATTAAAAAGTCTATAGCATTTTTTGCAGTTTTTTCATCCATCAAAGATCTTTTTCCACCAAAATCTCCGTGCGATGCAAAACAATACCTACATCTCATTTGGCAATCATGAGCAATATTTAAGCACATAGCCTTAACTGGGGACTCGATAGGTACATTATCTATTGGAACTTCTTTGCAAAACAAAACAGATGAATCAACAAGATTCTGAATCTCATCAAAAGCCTCAGATACCTCTTCGTTTCCGTATTTTTCAGACAAGACACCAAACCAAGCATTCGATTTCCTGCAACCTGGAGTGTAAAAATCCAAAATATCATAAACAATATCGTCTACTATACAAACTAAGCCACCATTACTATCTACTACTACCTTTTTGCCATTTTTTTCGAATTTATGAATCACTTATTACTCTCACAAACTTGATTTCCAACTGTGCACGAAGTTTTGCAAGCACTTTGACACGAAGATTGGCACTCTCCGCATCCATTTTTGTTTGAATTCTCATTTATTTTTGAATTGTAAACTACATTAATATGTTTCATATTGAAAAATCCCCCTTATTTGATAGAATCAATCCGCATTATATCATGCAAAACTGAAATATCAAGAGGTTACTATGAAAGTTTCTGCTTCAATTTTATCTTGCGATTTTTCAAATATGGAAAAAGAAATTTCAAAAGTAGAAAACTCAGATTTAGATTTTCTGCATATTGATGTTATGGATGGCCATTTTGTTCCCAATATCAGCTTTGGGCCTCATGTAGTAGATTGTGTTAAGAAAATTTCTCATATCCCGTTTGAAACTCACCTTATGACTGAGTATCCTTTAGACTTTGTGGAAAAATTCAAATCGAGTGATACCATAATTTTTCATTTAGAATCTCAAAATGACCCAATGGATGTGATTTGTGCCATAAAAGATATGGGGAAAAAAGTAGGAATTTCTTTAAAGCCCAAGACAGATGTTCTGAAAATTTTTCCATATTTGGAGCAAATAGATTTGGTTTTGATAATGACAGTAGAACCAGGATTTGGAGGGCAATTGTTCATGAAGAATCAAGTTAAAAAAATAAAAGTTTTAAAAGAAATTATAGATAATAAAAATTTTAAAATAGACTTAGAAGTTGATGGGGGAATTAACGAAAAAAATGCAAAAATTTGCAAAGAAAACGGAGCAAATATAGTAGTTGCTGGAAGTTACATTTTTAAGTCTGATAATCCCGAAAAGTCAATAAATTTGTTAAAGTCAATATAAATTATTATATATAAAAGGAGAACTTTATGGCAAATCCTATAGTAAACGGAAGCATGATAAAGTGTTCTATGGCTTGTTCATTGCCCCCAGGAGCCTCTACTCCTAGCTCTATCTTATCTTTCAAACGCATCCCACAGTCACTCTGTTTTAAACTCAATAGTTGAAATCTATATAGATTATAGTAAAAATCAAAGGAGAATTTTATGGCAAATCCTATAGTAAACGGAAGCATGATAAAATGTTCTATGGCTTGTTCATTGCCTCCAGGAGCCCCTATTCCTAAGGCTCCATCTTATCCTCCAGGAATGCCTGGAACTCTTATGGTTTCTCCTGCGAGCAAAGTTTTTTCATCAAATCAGCCTATAGCAACAATTATGGACAATAAAGTTCTACCTTTTCAGATGTCGTGTATGTCTAATTCTAATCCTACGGTTCAGGCGGCAAGTCAAGCAGCCACTACTGCTGCAATGGGAACTCCTATGTTTGTTCCTGCTCCGTGCACTCCAACTATAGCATCTCCTTGGTCTCCAGGATGCTCAAAATGCAAAATTTCAAGCAAAAGTATGCTAAATTCCGGAAGTAAACTAACATGTTCAATGGGAGGAAGTATAGAAATAGTGAATACTCCTGCTATGAAATTGAAAATTCCTTAATCTGAGTTAGAAATCTTGTGAATGGAGATGATTTGCATAATATTAGTAATAAACTTAGGAAGCTCAACACTAAAGTTTAATTTGTTTTCAAATTCTGAAAATCTTTGCAGCATATGCAATGGAATTTGTGAATGCATAGGATTTGAGCATGGAATAGTTAGGTATACATACAAGGGAAAATCGAATGAAATTAACGTTCATTTGAAAAATCACAAAGAAGCATTCGCTTTTATAAAAAAAATTTTGTTTGATGAAAAAAATGGACCAATCAAGCATTATAAAGATCTCGAAGCAATAGGCCATAGAGTCGTCCATGGAGGAGAATATTTTCCTGGCCCAGTTTTGGTGGATGATAATGTGATAGAAAAAATAAAAGATTTAATTCCTCTCGCTCCTATACATAATGCTGTAAATCTTGAAGGAATTTTAGATTGCCAAATAGAGTTTCCAAATATTCCGCAAGTAGCAGTATTTGATACGTCATTTTTTTATAATTTGCCTGAAAAAGTTAAGAATTACCCTATTCCTAACGATTTATCTAAAAAATATAGAATACGAAAATACGGATTTCATGGAATATCCCACAGTTGGGCATACAAAAGATACAAAAAAATCGTCCAGAGAAAAGATTGTAAACTTATTTCATGCCACTTAGGTAGTGGATCATCTGTTTGTGCTATAAAAAACGGATTGCCAATAGATATAAGCATGGGATTGACTCCTCTCGGCGGGCTCATGATGGGGACTAGATCAGGATCTATTGACCCGTCTGTTGTTACGTATCTTATGGATAAATCTGGAATGAGCTGTCAAGAAATGAATGAATTACTTAATAAACATTCCGGGTTGCTTGGAATTTCGGAATTTTCAGGAGATGTGCGAAAAATAATGGAAAAAAACGATCGAAAATGCGTCCTAGCATTAGATATGTTCATATATCGGATAGTCAAATACATAGGCAGTTATATTGCATCGTTAAATGGAGTAGATTCCATTATTTTCACAGGAGGAATAGGAGAAAATGTACCTTATGTAAGGAAAAAAGTTTGCAAAAATTTCGAATTTTTAGGGGTAGATATAGATGAAAATATTAATAATAAAACTATTTCAGGAGTTGAGAGATTAATTTCGTCAGAAAAATCAAAAGTTGAAATATGTGTAATTAAATCAAATGAAGAATTTTCAATTGCTGAACTAACTGTTAAAACAAAGAGATGTTAAGTTATTGTGTTTGCTCAGTCTAGAGATATAGTTATCGTCTATTCTAAGAGAAATCACGTTTTTAATGTCCATTTCATTGTTTGAGTTTTTAAAATAGACAGGATTTTTTCATATGTAGATTATTTTTTTACTTATTTTCAGAAATATTTTTAGAAAAATGCTTGAAAAACAAATTATTGCGTGATAGCCTACGCACAGTTTTTTTAGGAGGGGTTATGAATAAGTCAGAATTGATAAGTTCCATTTCAGAAAAGTCAGGTTTAGAAAAAAATAAATCGGAGTTATTTTTAAATGCTTTCATAGATGTTGTCACCGATAGCGTTGCAAAAGGAGAAAAGGTGCAGCTCATAGGATTTGGCACATTTGAAAAAAGACACAGAGATTCAAGAGTCGGGAGAAATCCTAAAACTGGTGCAAAATTAAAGATAGACGCTGCAGATGTTCCTGTTTTCAAAGCTGGAAGTGCATTTAAAGACGCAGTAAATCGCTAGTGGTTATATCTCGCGTGTCTTGTTTTGTTGAGGATTGTAGTTTTTTCGTGAAAATTTATGTGTTTTTTTAGGTCAGACTTTGCGATATTGTAAAATTAGATGAGTATCGTTTTGTAGTTTTGTGGGCGGTTGTGTTTTGTACTTTCGAATTAGCCAATGTTCTTTTTGTTTGGGTTGAGTGTTTGGTTGGTTGAGTAAAACAAAAGAATCTTCGGTTTGTGTATCGAAGATTTTTTATCTGCGAAGTGAGCAACCCCCACCCATTCAATACGTCTATTGGATTGAATTCTCTAAGTAGTCGTCGAGCTCTTTATCTTCTTTCTTCTTTTTGCCCTCCACCAATAAAACAATGGCGATAACTATAGAAATAATAGCAAGCAACAATCCCAACATTGATATAAAAAATCCTTTGCTGTTTCTCTCGTATATATAGTTCACAAAACCACTCCTCAAACTAATTTTCGAAGTATATATTATACCAAACTATAAAAATGTAAATAGTCCATATTTTTCTGCTCAAATCCCATTTTCCTTTGTAGTGTTCATCAAGAAGAGAACATATCTCTTTTTCGTTGAAAAATTTTCTGGCGGTATCAGACGTAAATTCTTTTTTCACTATTTCGTAGTACTTTTTCTGTCTTAGCCAAACTCGAATTGGAACAGGAAATCCCAATTTAGGCTTGTTTGCAGTATTTTGAGGCAAAAACCTGTAGGATGCTTTTCTAAATGCAAATTTGGTGTTCTCTCTTGGAGTTTTAAACTTAGTGGGCAATTTTCTTGCAATTTCGAAAACATTCTTGTCCAACAAGGGGACCCGCAACTCCAAAGAATTCGCCATGCTCATTCTATCTGCTTTCAGAAGAATGTCTCCTACCATCCACAAGTTTATGTCCAAATTTTGCATTTTAGATGTGGAATCCAAGTTTCTGAATTTAGAGTAATAAGATCTGACAAAATTCATAGGGTCAGTTGATATTTCAGGATTTCTCAAAATTTTTTTCTTTTCTTCTTTGGAAAATATATTCGCATTTCCTATAAATTTATCCTCTACCCTTTTTTCTCCTCTTATTGCGAATCCTCGACCTTTAAATTTAAACGGAATTTTTTTGGCTAAATTTGCTATAAAAGTTCGAATTCTTTGGTTGAAAATTTTTTGGTAAAATTTAAAAACTCTGGGTTCGTTATAAACAGGATATCCTCCGAAAAATTCGTCTGCTCCTTCTCCTGACATAACAACTGTTACATGCTCTCGAGCCAATTTACAAACAAAATAAAGAGCTATACAAGAAGGATCAGCAAGAGGTTGGTCCATAAAATACTGAACAGGCTTTATTGCTTCCCAATATTCATCATCCGAGATTACTTTACTCACATGTTCTAATCCTGCTTTCTCAGACAAATCTTGCGCATATTTAATTTCACTGTACTTTTCTTCTCCTTGAAATCCGACAGTGAACGATTTATGACCTCTGAAAAACGATGCAACACAACTTGAGTCTACTCCGCTGGAAAGAAAGCATCCAACAGGAACATCACTTATTTTATGAGCATTAACTGATTCTTTCACAACTTCTGCTATATCGTCTACTGATTTATCAAGCTCTAAATTTTCATCAGGAGCCAATCTGGGCTCAAAAAATCTTTTGATTTCAATCTCAGAGTTTCTAAACCACATAGAATTTCCAGGAGAAAGACAATAAACTCCTTCAAAAATTGTTTCAGGACCTGGCACATACTGAAAAGATAAATAATTATCAAAAGCTTTCATGTTCAGTTTTTTGTTGAATCCTGGAAATTCTAATATGCTCTTTATTTCAGAGCCATAAATCAGGTGATTTTTAAATAAACAGTAATGAAGAGGTTTTATGCCGAAATGGTCTCTTGCCAAAAACAAAGATTCATCTTTTCTATTCCATATGGCAAATGCAAACATTCCTCTGAGCTTTAAGCATACATCTTCTCCCCATTCTTCGAATCCGTGTATGATGACTTCTGAATCTGTGTGAGTATAAAATCTATGCCCTAGAGATTCTAGCTGAGATTTTAAATCGAGAAAATTGTATATTTCTCCGTTGAAAGTGAGAACAAGGTTATTATCCTCGTTGTAAATTGGTTGTCTTCCCTCGCTGACATCTATAATGCTTAGACGTCTGAATCCCATGGAAATGTTGTCATCTATAAAAAAATTCACATCATCTGGCCCGCGGTGAGATATAACTTCGGCCATTTTTTTAATTATTTTAACATTATCATCTATTTTACCGACAAATCCGCATATTCCGCACAAAATTTTGCCTCCTTAAAAATATATCCGCGATATTACAAGAAAAAAATCTAATTTTCAAGTTTTTTAAACCAGAATCTTGTAAATACAGGAAATTTCAATTGAAAAAACAATGCAAAATTTTATAATAGAACCAAACTAATTATTGAGGGTATTACTTTGAATGAAGTCATTTTATCTTTGAAAAACATAAAAATGAAATTTGGAAATGAAGTAATATTAGAAAATTTGAATTTAGATATCTCAAAAGGCCAGTTTGTAACTCTTTTGGGGGCTTCGGGATGTGGCAAAACCACAATTCTCAGAATAATTGCGGGATTTCTTCAACCGACATCTGGAGACGTATATTTTAAGGGAAAAAAAATAACAAAATTGCCTCCTCACAAAAGAGAAGTAAACACGGTGTTCCAGAGATACGCTTTATTTCCTCATCTAGATGTTTTCGAAAACATCGCTTTTGGGTTGCGTGTGTCAAAAAAATCAAATGATGAAATAAATAACAGAGTTACCGAAATGCTTAAATTAGTTGGATTATCTAAGATGGCTCATAGATCGGTAGATGATCTTTCAGGTGGACAGCAACAGAGAGTCGCAGTTGCAAGAGCTTTGGCGAATTCTCCTAAAATTTTGCTTCTCGACGAGCCTTTTTCTGCTCTTGATTTAAGATTAAAAAAAGACATGCAATTTGAACTGAAAAAAATTCAATCTAAGACAGGAATAACGTTCATATCTGTTACTCATGACCAGGAAGAAGCTTTATCGATGTCTGATAGTGTTGTTGTAATAGACAAAGGAAAAATTCAACAAATAGGGTCTCCTGAGGATATATATAACGAGCCTAAAAATGCTTTTGTAGCTGATTTTATAGGAGAAAGCAACGTAATAGATGGCATAATGCTAGACGATTATGTTGTAAAATTTGTCGACAAGGAATTTAAATGTTTGGATAAGGGATTCAAAAAAGGAGAACATGTAGATGTTGTCATAAGACCAGAAGATATAAAATTAGTTCCTCCTGATTCAGGACACATTTCAGGAGTAGTGACTTCTGTTACATTTAAAGGAGTAAACAATGAAATCATAACTGATATAGACGGATTTAAATGGATGATTCAGACAACTGAGCACAAAAATGTTGGTGAAACTATAGGATTAGATTTAAATCCTGACGATATCCATATAATGAGAAAATCTGAATATTCTTCCGATATAGGAGATTACAGCTCATTTAGTGATGAATTTTTCAACGAAAAAGAAGAATCGCGTGAAGAATCTGATTAGTTTTAATCGGATTTTTATTTCTATCATTTAATTCGTGATTGTGTAGATAAAAATAAGTAATGAGGAGAAAATTAAAAAATGAATCTTAAACTAATGTCAACACCTTATCTTTTGTGGATTACAATATTTTCAATTGTTCCCATGTTTTTTGTTGTTTACTACAGTCTCACAGATACATATGGAAATTTTACTTTAGAAAACTTTTTTGAGATACAAAATTATTCATGCGCATTTTTAAGATCTATAATTTTTTCAGTAGTTTCGACTATAATTTCGTTTCTAATAGGATATCCTACTGCGTATTCAATAACAAAGTTGAAAAAGAAACACCAGAAAATGATAGTTGCATTAATTATGTTGCAAATGTGGGTAAGTTTTTTGCTTACTACTTATTCTTTGATGACTATTATGGAATCAAATGGGATAATAAATATAATATTAGGGATTTTCGGAATTGATTGTCCGTTAATAAATACTAAATCAGCTGTAATTATAGGAATGGTATATAATTGCTTACCATATATGATTTTGCCAATTTATTCATCTCTTTCAAAAATGGACCCAAAAATAATAGAAGCTGCAAAAGATTTAGGAGCAGATAAATTCAAAATATTCAGGAAAATTACTTTTCCAATGAGCATTCCAGGAGTTTTATCGGGAATCTTAATGGTTTTTGCTCCTAATATGAGCACGTTTATAGTATCGAAGATGTTAGGAGGAAACGAAAATACTCTCATAGGAGAAATAATAGAACTAAAATTTTTAGGAGTAGAATACAATCCAAGGTCGGGTTCAGCAATTGCCATTTCTTTAATGTTTTTCATTGTGCTCTGCATAGAAATAATAAAATATTGTGTTTATGGACGAAAGTGAGGACAAACATTCTACAGCATCATAATTCGCTATGGAAATAAAATTAAAAAGCAACATTATCATAAAAAATATTTTTTCAAATTCATATTTATTCAGTTTAAAAAATGTCCATATACCAAAGAATGTATGATTACTGTTTCCTTACTATTCAGATGCGTCAAAAAACAAAATAAATTTGAAAAATAGTAATTATAAAATTGACATTTTTTTTTTTATGTTATATCATGCGAATGTTGCGGGTGTAATTCAATGGCAGAATTCCAGCCTTCCAAGCTGGCAGTGTGGGTTCGATTCCCATCACCCGCTCCAAAGAGGTGGTAGTTTGGTGTTCATTTTTGACAATCCACCCCCCATATTAGTTCTGCGTCGCCTCTCGCAGGCCAGACTTACTCCTAATTAACTAAAACAAATCAAAGTTTTTTGGAATCAATCGTGAACATTGTTTAAGTGAGAATTGTTCAGCTGTTGAGCCTTAAATTCCTAAGAACGTGCAAAATCTGCCATGACATCAACGAATTTTTTATATTCATTCATTTCTCCTATTTCTTCATCCGTTGTTGGCGTTTTGAAATTGTAATTATCAAGCCCTTCATACGTTGTTTTTTCAAATTTATGATTAGCTAAATGTGACGCTTTATTCATAAACACGTAAGCATTTTTGATACCCATACTTTCTAGTGTTTGTTTGACTTCTTGTGCTGCAAAATGTGGAGCCATATCGACATATGAACGTCCACATACTGTAGTCATTAAATCAACAAATTCAGAGATACCTTCTGTATATCCACTATACCAGTATGATGGTACACTAGTTGGTCTTATATTTTTAAGCTCTTTAAAACTGTTTACGTTTACAAACATAGCGTTCAATAGCCATTCGAGTGGTCTAAAGATTTTTCCCGCAACCTTGTTAAAATTATTAAGAGGACTATGCAATATAACTCCTGCAAGTATGTATTCAAGACCCCTCTCTTGTGCATACCTCCAAACATGCATAAGAACTTGTCCACCCATTGAATAACCAAAAAGGACAATTCTTTTATTCTTGCTCCTATCAAAAACATATTGAAATATTCTTTCACCATCTGCAAATACTGTTTCCTCGGACATTAAAAATGGCCCTAGCCAAAATCTTCTATTTCCAAATCCCCTATAATCAATAACATAAACCGTAGCACCTTTCAGCATTAAATAAATTAACTTACCATTAACTCCCAGATGAAATTCATCGTTCAAAACAGAACCACCATTACCGCTGAAAAATATCACATTGATATTTTCTAAACTGTGATCTAAAACTCTATTGCACCAGTATTTTCGACCAATAACGACAGACTTGCCATCAACGTCTTCGCGTATTTCTTCGTACTCGACATTTATGGAATCATAATACTCTCTCATAGTCCTATTAATTTCTGGATTTACACTCTGAAAAGCACCTATAAACAATCCTATTTTAGCAAGCGCCCTAGTACCGATATTTGCAATTGCATACCCCACTCCAATAGTTATTGGATCTATAGCTCTTGTTTTCACTTTTGGTTGGCTCGTTAAAATCAATAACGAAGCAAAAAACGAAAGTATTTTTTTAGATATTTTTGTCATACTCATTCCTCCCG
Source organism: uncultured Clostridia bacterium (assembly GCA_946186155.1). Taxonomy (GTDB): domain Bacteria; phylum Bacillota; class Clostridia; order Oscillospirales; family Acutalibacteraceae; genus Improbicoccus. The sequence goes on from CAMHLN010000012.1 coordinate 16,539, forward strand.
TCAAACAAATAAGTTTTTACACTAATATGTAACTTTCAATTACATCTTACCGAACTGTCCCATATTTTTTGCGTCTTAAATTGTTTTTGGCTTATTACGATTATTCTCCACTGTATCACTCGATTTATTAATGCTTCTACAAATTCTATCAATCGCATCAGCAAGACAAATTACGGAAGCTAAAACAGCAACGCCCCCAAATATTAATTGCCGTTTAGATACTAAGCTGCTTGTAAATGCAGCGTAACCACCTGCTATTTCCAAAGAACATACCAAACATTCGAATATACCCCAAGATAACTCCAAATACCGGACATAAAATCAAAAATCTATACCCCAACTCGAGGTGGTACGAGGTACGATAAGGGGCATGAAAAAAGCTAATAAAAATAAGGCTTCTGAGCCACTTACCGTTATCGCAAAAATGCAAACCTACAAATTTCGACTAAAAATTTGTTTGCATATAGTATTTTATACCAACATTTTCAAAAATGCAAACAAAAACTTAAAAAGGTAAAAATTTTTCTCTCCGGAATCTGCCGGAGGGAATGTTTAAAATATTTTGAGTGTGATTTTTTGTTCTAAAAAATTAATTTTTAAAAGGAGTCAAAAATGACAATATTATTAATATTTTCAACAATTTTACTAAAAACGATAACTTTTTTAGTTATTTGTTATCTCTTGGCAAAAACATCGATGCTCGAAAGAGAGCTGGAAAAATTAAAACTTGAAAAGAAACTCAAAAGAGGGGATAAAAATGAAAAAAATATTGACTAACGATGAAATCAATTTAACATGTTTATGCTGTAAAAGTCAGATCAAAAATGACGAAGATTTTTACAATATCATCGGTTGTATCTTTTGCAAACGCTGTGTTGACAGTAGTTTTAAGAAGCATTTAGATGCTCAAATTTTTAAAAATTCAAAAAAATAGGAGTAAAATATGTCAGAACAAACCAGCATGTCTATTTATTTGTCAAATGAAAAAACGAAAAAGTATTTACAGTCAATTTTGGGAAAAAGAGCCAATCAATTTATTACAAGTTTAACAAGTTTAGCAAGTAGTTCTAATTATTTGAAAAATTGTGATAGGAATTCGCTTTTAGCTTGCGCCTTGAAGGCTGCATCGATGGATTTACCATTTGATCCAAACCTTGGGTTTGCTTGGGCAGTTCCGTATAAAAATACAGCCACATTCCAAATAGGATGCAAGGGATACATTCAGCTAGCCTTGCGAACAGGGCGTTACAAGGCTCTTAACTCTCGTGATGTTCGTGAGGGCGAATTCGTCGGCAGAGATTTCGTTGGGGATCCGATCATCGAGTGGATTCCGGATGACGTTCGACCAGAAAAGCCAATAATTGGTTATATGGCAGGAATGGAACTTACGAACGGATTCAGAAAATTCATTTTTTGGAGTATCCAAGAGTTCGAAGACCACGCACTCAAGTATTCCCAAAGCTTTCGGAAATACAAACAGACCGGAAAATCCAGCGAAACTTTATGGGCCTCGCAGTTTGATAAGATGGCTAGAAAAACTTTAATGAAATCTTTAATTTCCCAATTTGGAATTATGTCGACTGATATGCAAGATGCCATAAAGTCAGATCACTCAAGCCTTAAGATCGATTTTGACACTGGCGACGAGAGTATTGAATATCCAGATAATTCAACTAATTTGGAAAAATTGTCAGAAATGGAGGAAAACAAAAATGAAAGTTAAATTTGAAGTTTTAGGAGTTCCGAGATCCAAACAGCGACCTAGAGTCTGCAACTTTCGAGGTAGGAAATTTTCGTATACTTCAAAGACTACAAAAGACTACGAAAACCTAATAAAATCAAGCTATTTAGCAGTTTCACAAAAGTTTTGAAGCAAAGATTTACCGGTAAAAATGGATATAATTGCCTTCTTCCCCATCCCCAAACAGTTAAAAAAATTGTTGCCGACCAGTTCTCCAGATTTAGATAACGTTGCCAAATCTGTATGCGATGCTTTAAACGGTGTCGCATATTTTGATGATTCTCAGATTTGCAAGCTTTCAATACACAAATATTATGCAAAAGTTCCAAAAATTATCATCATTTTGGCTGATTGAGGAGATAATTTGAACTAACAAATTAAATTTAAATTAATAAGAAGGAGTAAATTTTGCAATATAACTATATTTTGTTGAACGAAGGGTTTTATCGTTGGCTCGAAATGAACCATTTGCAAATACAGTCACAATTGTTGTTCTTGAAATTGATTCATCTTTTCAACATAAGTGGCTGGAGCGAATGGCTAGCAGTAGATAACCAGCGGATAATGTCTCTAGTTCAAACGAAGAGAGAGAAAACTTTTATTGAGTGGCGGAATAAGCTACTGGGAAAAAAGTTAATATTTTACACTAAAGGCAGAAAAGGATCTCCAAGTAAGTACAAACTAAATGACGAAATTACTTTCATAAGCGAAGTAAAAAAAGTAGTAAAAAGCGAAGCACAAACCGCAGACATATATAAACAAAACTAAAAAAGAAAATACTGCTCATGCAGTACAAAAGAAAATTGCGTGTGGGGAGTTCGGAAATGTTTTGTTAACGAAAAATGAGCTTGAAAAGCTTGAAAGCCAATATCCTCAAGAGTTTGAAGCGATTATCGACTACCTTTCGAGTTATATCGAGATGAAGGGCTACAAGGCAAAATCGCACTATTTGTCAATTCAAAAATGGGTGGTTTTGGCATATCGAGAGCAGAAAAAACGAGAAGAAAATTTAATTCGAGGTGTTAATTGTGGAAGCTATAGCCAGCAAAAACCAAGGAAAATTTGCACAGAATATCCGGAATAGAGAGCTTGAAATTTGTAAAATTTGCGGAGAGCCTACTCAATATTTAGTGAATATTCCGTTAATGAACAAGCAATTTTTAGCTCATATTAATTGTCGATGTGAAAGGGAAAAGTTAGAAATTCAAAGAGAAAACGAGCTCAAACAAGAAAAATTGTCAAAAATCGCAGAACTTAAAAATCTTTCACTTATCAGCAAACGATACGAAAATGTTAGTCTCGAAAACACTCAAACTGGGCATAATTCTAGTTTCGACAAGGCTTTTGAGCGTTGCAAGAGGTATTGTGAAAATCACCAAAAAGTCTACGAAAACGGCAATGGAATTTATCTTTTTGGTGCAAAAGGAAGTGGGAAAACCCATGTGACCGCCTGTATTGCTAATGAATTGTTAAAAAAATGTGTTCCTGTTTTGCTAACAAATCTTTTTGAGATTTCAAAAGCTGTCAAATCCACGTTTCAGAATGGTTTTCACGAATCAGAACAAGAATTTTTTGAAAGATTTGAAAAAGTTTCGTTCTTAATTTTTGACGACTTAGGTGTGGAAACGTTTACTAAAAATGACAGAGATACATGGCTTCAGACTCTTCTTTTTGATTTGATTAATCGCAGGTATAACGCGAAAAAGCCGACGATTTTCTCGAGCAATTATTCTCTTAACGAATTGGTAAATCTGAGAGGAATTTCCGATCGCACAGTTGACAGAATTTCTGAAATGACGAGCGGAGCAGTTTTCAAATTTGACGGTGAAAGCATGCGTTCGAAGTTTAAAAATATAATTTAGGAGTAAATATGATTAATATTAAATTAAACAAAATAAAGATTTTAGCATTTAAAATTAGAAGAATTAACGAAAAAATCGAAAGCTTGAGGTACGAAATGGAATATCATGCTTCAATCTATTCTGAAATTCCAAAAAATTTTGGCTATAACAATAACATGATTGAAATATTTATTTCACGAATCGAAGAACTTGAAATGAAAAAATCAGAACTTCAAATTGAGCTCGACAAGACTTTGGATGAATTTACATTTTTATCAGAAAACTCGTACAAAATTTTGATTTACAGATGCATTGAAAATCTTACGTGGGACCAAATTTCCAAAAAAACCGGATACAGTAAAACTTCATGTTTTAGATTTTGGAGTGGAATTAAAAAATATAATTCATCTTAATTTCTCAATTTCTTCTTTTGTTAGATCAGTGAAATCTATAATTTCCTCAATATTTTTGTTCTTTAATAACATTTTTTTAGCAATCTCGATTTCACGATTATGCTTGCCTTCAGCCCTACCCTTTTGTATGCCCTCTTGTATGCCCTTTTGCATGCCTTTTTGCATGCCTTCATCCATAGCATAATCAAGCTCAGCTTGTCTGTCTTTCCAAGCTTTTTCGTTTTCTTCAGCTAACATTCTTATTGCCTCATCATACGTCAGTTCCATATACTTGCATACTGCCGACTTAAACGCTTCATTTCTTACTGCCATTTTATCCAGCTCCTCACTGTCATCTGTATTTAAAAATCTCAGCCATGTTGCTAAATCGCTTTTATCTTTTTCCGGTACTTTTTTGAACTCTAATATGTCAACTTCCAGTAAATCTGTAAAAGTTGAGTTCGTATTTTTATCGTAAAGAAAGTACCTATTATGATATTCTTTGCTGTCCTCTATCAAATTATGATCAGTGCAGATCATTATGCTTATCACTTTTCTTATTTTATCATATTTTTCTCCCTCTTTCAACTGTTCGGCAACCATCTTTGAAGCATAAAACAGGATTCTTTGTTTTAGATCAGAAGCTTTTCGAACTTGAAGTTCAATATCTATTTTCTGTCCACTTTTAGTTGTCAATTTTATATCCAAAATACTACTTTTGCCATATGATTTATTAACTCGTAAATTCGGATCGATAATTTCGATGTGAGCGTACTCTTCTTCAGGAATATCAATAATTTCACGCAAAAGCCCAATCAGAGCAGTTTTATTTTCCGGATCCCCAAAAATCATTTTGAATATTGGATCACTTTTTGCAAAAATTCTAGTTTTTAACATTAAATACTCCAAAAATAAATTTTCTACAATTCAATTATAATCGAAAATTTAGTTTAGTCAAGGCTTTTTTCATTATTTTCGGCAAATTATTATCTAAAAATTAAAAAATTGCTATTTTTGGGGTACAAAGCCACCAAAATCAGCCAAGCAATCAAACTTACGTACGTTTTTCCGCTCCGGACGGACCCTTGCAATATATTGATTCTTGAGGTTTTTTCGTCTATTACATCTATTAAAACAATTGACAAAATCTTATTTTGGGAAGGGCGAAGAAAAAGAAAAGTGTTACATCAAAGATAGTTGGCTGCGAAGTCCCAGAGAGTTTGAAAGTACTTGCTCATATTTCGGAGAGTTATATTTAGCTGGAAGTATAAATTGCAAATCAGTTCAGAGAAAATGTTTTGTTCGTCCATGCCTTTGGGTTAAATCTAATATTTTTTCTGGTGGAAAAGATAATGATGAAATTCTTGAAGAAGATCATTAGGACCTGTTAACATGAAATAAGGAATCAAAAATAAAAGCGAAGTAAATGAAGAAAAGGAAAATAGAATCGAGCTTGTCATAGCGAGTAAAAATACGTCTAAGAACCCGTATTCACAAAACGAGATAGAAGTGATAAAATAGGAATTATGAAAAAAGAAAATAGGAAGTCGTACCCGAGCGACTTAACAGATGACAGTGGAAAGAGATAGAATCACTGTATACGGGAATGAGAAAATGCAAATGGAGCAAAAGGGAACTGACAAATGCAGTATTGTATTTGGGAGATACCGGTTGTAAGTGGAGGCAATTACCACATGATTTCCCGCCATATTCGACCGTACATAGTTTTTACCGAAGGGCAAGAATAAACGGTCTGTGGAACAAAATATTAAAGTATGTAGTAAAAAAGACGCGAATAAATGCCGGACGCAAGGAGAATCCGAGCTACGCAATAATTGACTCACAAAGTGTAAAAACAACGCTGGCGAGCAAAGAACGAGGAATTGATGGGGGAAAAAACAAAAGGAAGAAAACGACATATTGTGGTAGACGTTCTGGGATGTATGCTTTCTGTTGATGTCCATGCTGCAAATATTCATGATACAAAGAGTGGTATATACACCGCAAAAAAAGCCTACACAAGTTACAAAACTATACAAAAATTCTGCGCAGATGTTGGATATCGAGGAACATTTGTGTCTAATGTAAACGAAAAATTAGGTCTTGGTGTAGATATTTCAGAAAAAATCAAGCCTCATCAATGGGAAAAACTTCCCTGGCGTTGGGTTGTTGAACGTACTTTTTCTTGGCTCAATAATTCCAGAAGACTCTCTAAAGATTATGAATTTTCCGTTTCTTCTTCGGAATCTATGGCTATTATTTCTCACTTACATACTTTGTTAAAACGTTTGTGAATACGGGTTATAAAGGTGGATTCAACACAAAAATACATATGATATGCACAAACGAGAATAATCCGGTAATTTTCTCGCTATCACCCGGCAATGCCGGTGATGCTCCATGTGGCAGAGAACTTATCAAAAAACTCGGAAAACAAAAAAAGCAAAGATATTTGCTCATGGATAAGGCGTATGAAGGCGATGACACTCGATTTTTAAATCAAAGTTTAAATTTTAAACCCATTGTTCCACCTAAATCTAATCGAAAATCTCCTTGGATTTTTGATAAAGTTTTGTATAAATCGCGCAACAAAGTCGAACGTCTTTTTCGAAAAATTAAGCGTTTTAGACGTATTTTTACTCGCTATGACAAGCTCGATTCTATTTTCCTTTTCTTCATTTACTTCGCTTTCATTTTTGATTCTCTACTTCGTGTTAACAGGCCCTAGTCACTCAAACTTTGATACAAATATATTTTTGCAATTAACGTCCAAATTTTTTTCTTCTTTATATGAAAAAATGACATGTTTTTATTGACATTACTTTTTTTATCTTGTATAATAAAAATATATTATATTTTAGGAGGTGCCTCATCATGATAAATTCGTGTTTTTTTGTCAATATTAAAATTCAAAATCATAATCACCATCATGGACGGGGGCTGCATCTCTTGCGGTAATTAGAAATTTGCCGGCATGGATGTAATCCCAAGTATTCGGGAATTCATGCTGGTGATTTTTTTATCTTCTTAAATAATTTAAAAAATAAAAACACTGCTGGATTTTCGAATTAAAGTAGTGCTTTTTGTTATTTTAATTTTATTATTTTAATTTAAGGAGATATTTTATGAAAATAAATTTTAAATTTTTAATTATTTTTTTGATAATTTTCAGTTTTTTGTCAAATTTTAATTTTGTAAATACTTATGCCAAAGATAAAAAAGAGAAAATCGTGATCGGTCTTGATATAAACGTTCCGCCGATGGGTTTTAAATCTGAAAACGGCGAAATTATTGGATTTGATATAGATCTTGCGCAAGAAATTTTTAAAAATAATTATGATAAAGTAATTTTTCAGCCTATTGACTGGGATTCTAAAGAGTTTGAGCTTAATAGCAATAAAATTGATGTTATCTGGAGCGGTCTTTCTGAAACTCCTGATAGGAAAGAATCGATGCTTTTAACTAAGCCGTATCTTAAAAACAGGCAAGTTATTTTAGTTCGAAAAAATTCTGAAATTAATTCGTTTGAAAATCTTAAAAATAAAATAATTTGCGTTCAAAAAGGCTCAACCGGAGCCGATGCGCTCGCTGAACACAAGATTTCTGGCGCAATTAAACAAACTGTTGAACTTGAAAATATGGTTAACTGCCTAAACGAAGTCGAAACCGGAAAATCTGACGCAACGGTTGTCGATGAAGTCGTTGCAAAATATTATTTGAACAAATTAGGAGAAAATAAATTTAAAATTTTAAATGAAGAATTATCTTCAGAATTTTACGTAATAGCTGTGAAAAAAGGTAATTTGGAACTCAAAGAATTTATCGAACAAAAACTCGATGAAATTTATAATTCAGGAAAAACTTCCGAAATTTCTAAAAAATGGTTCGGTCAAGATATTTTTTACTGGCAAAATGAAAATTCGAGTAAAAATTCAAGCAAAAAAAATCTTAATTTTTTAACTCCAATGCTTGATGGACTAAAACAAACTTTGCTTTTATTTATCATAGTTTTAGCGCTTTCAATGCCCTTGGGATTATTTTTATTTTGTTTGCAAAGATTAAAATTCGGAATAATAATCAAATATTTTATAAATCTCATGCGCGGCACGCCACTACTTTTACAGTTGCTTTTTATTTTTTATGGAATTCCATATTTACCATTTGTAGGCGAATTTTTAGCGATAAAAAGCAGATTTTTAGCTGGAATTATAACTTTTGTGTTAAATTATTCAGCATATTTTGCTGAAATTTTCCGTGGCGGATTTTTATCTATCGACAAAGGCCAATACGAAGCCGCAAAGCTTTTAGGGATAGGAAAATTTAAATTATTTTTCAAAATTTTACTCCCTCAAGCCATGAAAATCTGCATGCCGTCGATATGCAACGAAGCAGTGACTTTAATAAAAGACACATCGTTAATTTTCGCAATCGGCGTTCAAGAATTACTTTCGAACACAAAAAATATCGTAAACTCGACGGCAAATATAATACCATATATTGTAGCTTTTGGAATTTATTTGATAATTTGCTCAATAATCGCATTTATTTTCAAACAATTAGAAGCAAAATTTAAATTTTAATTTTAAAAAATACTAAATATAAATATTAAGGAGAATTTATGTACGCAATTGAAACTATTGGAATTACTAAAAAATTTGGCAATAATATTATTTTTGAAAACCTGAATTTTAAGGCAAAAGAACGCGAAATTACTTCGATTTTAGGACCCTCCGGCAGGGGCAAAACAACTCTTTTGAGATGCCTTGCAGGGCTTGAAAATATTAATAACGGCACGATTAAAATTTGTGGCGAAATTTTAAATAACAAAAATAAAGATAATCTTATTAAAAATATCGGATTCGTTTTTCAGAATTTAAATTTATTTCCAAATTTAACTGTTATGCAAAATTTAAAAATAGTATTAGATTCAACGGAAAAAGCGCAGAATTTAATTAATAAATTTAAATTAAACGGCAAAGAAAACGAATTCCCGAAAAATTTATCTGGAGGCCAAAAACAAAGAGTCGCAATCGCAAGAGCTTTAATGCTCGAACCTAAAATTTTAATTTTTGACGAACCGACTTCTGCACTTGACCAAGAATTAATTTCAGAATTTTTAAAAATAATTCGTGGTTTAATTAATAAAAACCGAACAATAATAATAGTCACTCACGACACAAATTTTGCCAAAAATTGTTCTGATAATATTTTTAAAATTTAAAAAAAATATTATTTCTATTTATGCCATATAAGACTTTTGTGAGGAAATATTAAAAAAAGATCAAACTTTTTGTTAATTTATATCTTCGATTTTAATTTTGTGATTTTTAAGTTTTGAATCGTAAGAAATTCCAACAGCAAGCTTTTGACCTTTGTAATCTTTTAAAGCATCAGCATATCTTTTTTCTTTGATTTGCTTTAGAGCTTCTTCGGGTGTAGCGTTTTTCTTAAGTTCTAATATGAATGCAGGTTTCGATTTGTCATTCGGATAAAAAATGAAATCTGCCCTGCCGGCTCCTGCTTCCATTTCTCTTACAATTTTGTATTTAGTTCTCGCACTTAAATATACAAGTGTGATAACACATGCTAAAGAATTTTCATCATTATACTTAATAATTGGAATATTAATATCATGGGCTTCTTGGATCAGTTTTTCCATAGTTACAGTATCTTTTTTTATGGTTGCCTCAAGCATTTGGTTGGATTTTAAAACTAGTTTTGAAATTTCTCCCATTTGATGGTTTCTTAGTGAGTAATCAAATTTCATACGAAGTTCTTTGTTTGGAATTTCCAAAGTTTCATCGTGATAACTTAAAAATCCATAAACCGTCATTGCAGACAAAATTTCATCGCGCGTATTTAGACTTATTTGTTCTGCACTATATCCTTCCAAATGAATATTAACAGGAATTCCAGAAACCATCTGAACTATGTCATTCCTGACATCTTCAACATTGTTTTCAATGTAATAGTTGATTTCATCCATCGGCCCGGTGTTCGTCCAATAGCTTTGGCATACGCCTATTTTAAGCGCAGTAGATACCGAGCGGGGATTGTATATCCGAAAATTATTGCATGTATAATATCCGTTATACCAATTTTTCAAATCGTTCATGGAAATTTTATCTTGTTTTTTACATAAATTTTCTACTTCTGAGTTTGTAAAACCAAAATATTTATCATAAACGTAATCATTCATAATATTAAATTCTAAAAACATATTAAACGCCGAACCTGCCGAATATTTTGCAATTGGCAAGACTCCTGTCATATATGCAAGTTCCACATATGGTTTGTCTTTCAATAAATCCCTTAAAAATTCCAAAAATTCCCTTCGTTCACTTTCGGAAAACAAATTATTGTTAAAAATATAGTCCCATTCGTCTATTATGAATATAAACCCTTGGCCAGACTCTTTAGATGCTCGCTCTAATATTTCACTTATAGTGCCTCTATTATCTATGTTGGGGTAAGCTTCAGTTAAATCGTGTACCAATCTTGTTTTGTAAAATTTTACATATTCTTCATATGTTTTAAGTTCACTTATGTTCGAATTAAGAGTCATATAAACAACATTATGTTTATTCAGGTACTCCAAATATGACGAGCTTTTACTTATTTCAAGCTTATCGAATAAATTTTTAAAATTTGCATTTTTGGAGTAATAACAGGCAAGCATCATAGCATTTATAGTCTTCCCGAACCTGCGAGGTCTGGTTATGCATATATATTGTGACGCAGTTCCTACTAATTCGTTCATTTTGCCAATAAGTTCCGATTTATCTATGAAATATTTTTCTTTTGTTGTTTTAGTAAATTGATTTATTGGCGTAATACCATTCAAAAAATATGTCATTGCTTTCCTCCTATTGGTCTTAATTAGTTTTCTCATATTTCATTATACTATATTTGAAAGATTTATAAACTTAATTCTTAAAAATTAAATTTATTAAAAATACATTACCATCGAATAATATAACATCACTCTTCTTTGACAAAATAGTGTATATTCGTTATAATAGACTAGATATTTTATTTTTTGCTTTAGAATTTTGAGGAGGTGAATTTTGTGCTAAAGTGCAAATATTGCAGTAGTACAAATGTTACGGTTCAAGCAGTAGAAAGCCACAAAAAACGTGGGATTTTGATGTCAATTGTTTGGATTTTAATTGCTATTGTTACTTGTGGTTTAGTAATACTGATACCTATGTTAACAAAAAAAGGTAGTAAAACAAAGTCGGTTATAGTTTGCCAAGATTGTGGTAAAATTACTAAAGTTTAATAGTTAATATGCTGTTTTATTTTTTCAT
>CAMHLN010000013.1 GCA_946186155.1 uncultured Clostridia bacterium
TAAAAAATTCTCGGCGTGTTTTCGGGTAAAACTCGGCGTGAATTTTCTTGTGGGGAGGGGAGACTGCTTTGGTATTCATAAAACCTTTATCAAAATATTTCTTGTATATTTCCGATAACGGAAGTATAATAGTCTATATATGGATACAATGGATAATTTATGTACAGCGAAGGAACTTGCTGAAAAATGGGGAATTACTGTACGAATGGTTACTCTAATGTGTACCGCAGGGAAGATACCAGGTGCAAAAAAATTTGGGAACAGCTGGGTTATTCCCAAGGATACGGAAAAACCGTTGGATGGACGGACTAAAGAAGCAAAAGAATCCAGGTAATATTAGAGTAGGAGATAAGAACTGTGGAACTTATAGATAACATAAATAAGACTCTTGCATTAGACTTAAAGGAGACCTTAAAGCCAGGTAGCAAAATTTCTATAGCTGCAAGTTGTTTTTCTATTTATGCGTATCAGGAACTAAAAGAACAGTTAGAAAATATTGACCAACTCCAGTTCATATTTACATCTCCGACATTTACAACAGAAAAAGCAAAAAAAGAAAAGCGTGAATTCTATATTCCAAAGTTAAACCGTGAACGTAGTCTTTATGGAACTGAGTTTGAAGTAAAACTTCGTAATGAACTTTCTCAAAAAGCTATTGCTAAAGAATGTGCTGAATGGATAAAAAATAAAGCTGTATTTAAATCAAATCAGACAAATCAAAACATGTCCGGTTTTGTTAATGTTGATGATACAAGTTACATGCCAATTCAGGGATTTACAACTGTAGACCTTGGCTGTGAAAAAGGAAATAACGCTTACAATATTGTTAATAAAATTGAAGCTCCATTAAGCTCTGCATATTTACAATTGTTTGACCAGTTGTGGAATGATAAGGAAAAGCTAAAAGAAGTTACAGATGTTGTTATTGAAAATATAACTTCTGCTTATAATGAAAATGCCCCAGAGTTTATCTATTTTGTAACTCTGTACAATATTTTTAATGAATTCCTTGAAGACATTTCAGAGGATGTTCTACCGAATGAGGGAACAGGTTTTAAGAATAGCGTAATCTGGAATAAACTCTATAACTTCCAGAAAGATGCGGCTCGTGCAATTATTAATAAACTAGAAAAATATAACGGCTGTATTCTTGCAGATAGTGTAGGTCTTGGTAAAACATTTACTGCTCTAGCTGTAATTAAGTATTACGAAACTCGAAATAAAAATGTTCTTGTATTATGTCCGAAAAAGCTTTCAGACAACTGGAATACTTACCGTGATAATTATTCTAATAATCCACTTATAGAAGACCGCCTGAATTACAAAGTTCTATATCATACTGATATTGGGCGAACCAAAGGTTTCTCAAATGGAACTGATTTAGGACGATTACGCTGGGATACTTATGATTTAATTGTAATTGATGAAAGTCATAACTTCCGTAATGGTGGAAAACTTGAACCAGAAGAAGATGAAAAATTAAATCGATATGCAATTCTTTTAAAAGATGTTATTAGACGTGGTGTAAAAACAAAAGTTTTAATGCTTTCAGCAACTCCTGTTAATAACAGATTTAATGATCTTAAGAATCAACTGCGACTTGCTTATGAAGGTAATAGTGTAAATCTTGATGAACAATTAAATACAACTCACACAATAGATGATATATTCCGACAGGCACAGACGGCATTTAATACTTGGAGCAAGTGGAGCCCAGAAGATAGAACTACAGCCAATCTTCTAAAAATGCTGGATTTTGATTTCTTTGAAGTTTTGGATAGTGTAACAATTGCTCGTAGTAGAAAGCATATAGAAAAATTCTACGATACTTCTAGCATTGGAAAATTCCCTACAAGAAGAAAACCAATTTCACTTAGACCAAATCTTACAGATCTTGCGGGTGCAATTGGTTATAACCAGATTTTTGAAGAATTAGTTAAACTTAATCTTGATATTTACAGACCCAGCCATTACATCCTTCCTAGCAAAATGGATAAATATGAAGCTTTATTCCAGGATAATAAAGTAAATATTGGATTTACTCAAAAGAACCGAGAAATTGGTATTCGCCGCTTAATGGCAATTAACCTTATGAAACGAATGGAAAGTTCTATCTATTCGTTCAATCTGACTTTGGAGAGAATTAAAGAATTAATTGGCGAGACAATCACAAAAATTAATCTTTATGAACAAAATAAAAATTCTGGGGCATTTGATTTTGATGAATTTACAAATGAAGAAGAATATGATGCAGATGATGCTAACTCAGATCTTTTCTCATTTGGAACCCAGAGTGTAAGAATTAGTCTTGAAGATATGGATTATAAAACCTGGAGAAAAAGACTTGAAGAAGATGAAGAAGTTTTAGAGCTTCTGATTCTTTTAGTTAAAGATATCACTCCAGAGCATGACCTTAAACTACAGGAACTTCTTAAAGTTATAAAGGGTAAAATTGAAAACCCAATTAACAAAGATAATAAAAAGATTATTATTTTTAGCGCATTTGCTGATACGGCATTTTATTTGTATGACAATGTGAGTGAATACGTTAAGAATAATTTTGGATTAGATACTGCAATTATTACTGGTACTACAAACGGAAAGTGTACCACAAAGCTTTCGCGTAATGACCTTACTACAATCTTAACTTGTTTCTCTCCGATTTCTAAAGATAAAGATTTAGTAATGCCTGATGAAAAGGCAAACATTGATATTCTTATAGCGACAGACTGCATCAGTGAAGGTCAGAACTTACAGGATTGTGACTATCTTATAAACTACGATATTCACTGGAATCCAGTTCGCATTATCCAAAGATTTGGTCGAATAGACCGTATTGGTAGTAAGAACAATGAGATTCAGCTTGTGAATTTCTGGCCTAACATTACCTTGGATGAATATATCAATTTAAAAAGCAAAGTTGAAACCCGCATGAAGATTGTAGATATGACAGCAACTGGTGATGACAACATTCTTAGCGATGAAGAAAAACAAGACCTTGAATATAGAAAAGCCCAGCTCCAAAAGCTTCAGGAAGAAGTTTGTGACATGGAAGATATGACAGAAGGTATTTCTATTATGGATTTAGGCCTTAATGAATTCCGTCTGGATCTTCTAGATTATGTAAAAGAACATGGAGACTTAGATTCAACACCTTTTGGATTAAATGCAGTTGTTCCAGCTACAGAAGAAAATCCTGAAGGTGTAATTTATGTACTAAAGAATAGAACTTCAAGCGTAAATATTGATAACCAAAATAGACTTCATCCATTTTACATGGTTTATATAAGCAGAGAAGGTGAAGTTGTAACTAATCATTTAAGCCCAAAAGAATTGCTTGATAAACTTAGATTCCTTTGCAAAGGAAAATCGGAACCAATTCGAGAAGCTTATACTTTATTCAATAAAGAAACTCGAGATGGTAAGAATATGAAAGAATATTCAAATCTTTTGGGAGATGCCATAGCTTCTATTATAAGCGTAAAAGAAGAAAGTGACACAGATGCATTCTTAAGCGGTGGAAAAGTAAGCTTTGCAAAAACAACCAAGATTAAAGGCCTTGAAGATTTTGAATTAATTTGTTTCCTGGTGGTAGAAAAATGCTAGGATTACCAGAAGCAACGGAAGTCAGACACTTTATTTCAAAGGCTGCCATTTACAGAAAGTTTGAACTAAATAATTCTCAACAAGCTTCATTTGATGAAGATATAAAGAAAATCACGATAGTCAATGAAATTTCGAGTCAGACTGTAAAACTTTCTGGAAATGATGATAACTCATTTTTTGTTCTTGAAGTTCAATTAAAGCATAAGAATTATGACAAAAAAAATATTGAACGTCTTAGCAAGCTTATAGACCAAAATATTCTTCTTTTACTTACTTATGAAGATGAAGCCAGGCTTGCTGTTTTTAAAACAATACTCCATGAAACTGAATGGAAATCTCTTGAGAATATAAAGCTTACTCTTACAGGTCTTAGTTTTGATGCATTGTGGGAAAATGTAATTAGAACTGTTGGAGGAATAGAAACACAAGAAGAATCAACTCTTGAAGAACAGATAACCTCAAACATTGAAAAAGCAAGAATTCAAAAACAAATTGATGCATTAAAAAAGAAAATGAAAAGTGAAAAGCAGTTTAATCGAAAGATTGAAATTAAAGCAGAAATAAAAAAGTTAGAGGAGTTAATAAAATGATCAAGAAAATAATAAATGGATTTTTGGGATGTTTAGTTATTTCATTAATTGTAATATTTTTAATACATTCGTGTTTTAAAATACCAGCCATCAATGATTTTTTCATTTCTGATTGGGATGCATCAAATGTATTAGAATTTTTTGGGGTAATATTAGGTATATCTGTTACAGTAATTTCATTGATAATCGCAAATTATGAATCTTCAGCAGAACAAAGAGAATTGCATGAATTTCAGATTAGACAAGAATGGAAAAAGACTGTTAATGAATATGCAATAAAAGTGTTAACTGAATTTTCTTACACAAAAATAGATGTCATAACAAATAGGATTTTAACATTGCATAATAAAATAACCCCTTTTGATATCCAAGCTTCTTTTAATGAAGCTACCGAGGGATTAGATAATTCAGTAAATGCGTTGTTTTATTTTCTCCCAGAAAAAAAAGAAGAGCCTTTGCAAAAAATAAATAAAATTGTTGAGGAACGTTACCATTTAGTTATGGATATAAAAAATTTCTTATTACATTCGTTTATGTATATAGAAAGCAATCAAACTTATCATTTTCTGCCTAAAGAAAAAGACTTACAAGATTTAGAGCAAAAATGTTTTAAATATATATTAGAAAATACAGATACAATAATTGAAAATTTAAAGCTTATTACTAATGTAGATGAAACAGGAGAATAAAAATGAACAAACCAAAATTTGAAACACCGGATATAACACAGAAAAACATAGATAAAATCTCACAGTTATTCCCAAACTGTATTACTGAAACAAAAGATGAAAACGGCAAGCTTAAAAAGGCTGTAAATTTTGAACTCTTACAACAGATGCTTAAGTCTGATATTGCAGACGGTGATGAAGCGTATGAGTTTACGTGGGTTGGAAAGAAAGCTGCAATTGTTGAAGCTAATAAACCTATAAGAAAAACATTGCGCCCATGTAAGGAAGAATCTGTAAACTGGGATAATACAGAGAACCTTTACATAGAAGGTGATAATTTAGAAGTCTTAAAACTTTTGCAAGAAAGTTATCTTGGAAAAGTAAAAATGATTTATATTGATCCTCCATACAATACAGGAAATGATTTTATATACAAAGATGACTTTACTTCATCAAGTGAAGAATATGCAGAAGAAGCTGGCTTGTTTGATGATGAAGGCAACCGTATGTTTAAGAACACTGATACAAACGGACGATTTCACAGTGATTGGTGTTCTATGATATATAGTCGATTGCTTTTGGCGAGAAATCTTTTGACTGATGATGGCGTAATTTTTATTAGTATTGATGATAATGAAGTTGAAAATTTGAAGAAGATTTGTAATGAAGTTTTTGGGGCAGGTAATTTTATTGCACAATTAATATGGGAAAGAGCTTTTTCGCCAAAGAATGATGCCCGTTTTATTTCAAATAGTCATGATTACGTGTTGATGATTGCAAAGGATATCAATACTTTTGTAATTGGAAGATTGCCTCGGACAGAAGAAGCAAATGCAAGATATTCTAACCCAGATAATGATCCTCGAGGAGTATGGATGTCTAGTGATATTTCTGTAAAAACATATAATGCTGAATGTGATTATCCTATTACGACCCCTTCGGGGAGAGTGGTAGAGCCTCCAGCAGGACGCTGCTGGAGTCTCTCAGCAAAAGCTTTTGCTGAGAGACTCCAAGACAATAGAATTTGGTTTGGTCCAGATGGTAATGGTACTCCAAGAATAAAAAGGTTTCTTTCTGATTTGAAACATGAAGGAATGGCTCCTACATCAATTATGTTTTTCAAAGACGTTGGCCATAGTCAAGAAGGAGCTCAAGAGGTATCAAAGCTTCTTGATGGTGGTTTTTTCAGTGGCCCAAAACCTCAGAGATTGATGAAACGGCTTTTGACGCTTGCGAATTTAAAAGATGATTCCATTGTTCTTGACTTCTTTTCAGGTTCTGCTTCAACTGGTCATGCTGTCATGCAATTTAATACTGATAATAATAGTAGACGAAAATTCATCATGGTTCAGCTTCCTGAACTCTGTGATGAAAAATCTGAGGCTTATAAAGCAGGTTACAAAAACATCTGCGAAATCGGAAAAGAACGCATCCGTCGTGCTGGAAAGAAAATAAAAGAAGAAAATCCACTGACAACCCAAGATTTGGACATGGGTTTCCGTGTACTAAAAGTAGACGATTCTAACATGAAAGATGTTTACTATTCTGCTACAGAATATGAACAGGGAAAACTTGATATGTTTGAAAGTAATATAAAAGAAGATAGAAACGATTTGGATCTTCTTTTCGGCTGCCTTTTGGATTGGGGGCTTCCGCTTTCATTACCATATACTTCAGAAACAATGGGAAAGTTTACTGTTCACACCTATAACGAAGGAGATTTGGTTGCTTGCTTTAATGAAGATGTTTCAGAAGAAGTCGTAAAAGAAATTGCACGCAAGAAGCCGCTTCGTGCTGTATTCCGCGACAGTTCATTTAGTAATAGCGCAAGTAAAATCAATGTGTTTGAAATTTTTAAAATGATTAGCCCAGAAACAAGCGTGAAGGTAATTTAAATGGGGAAAAATGGTTTATCAGAAATTTCTTCCCCTCTTCTGACGGGAGGATCTGGAAATAATTTTGAAAATAAAGTTCAATCTCTTTTTTTGTTACAAATGCTAACAGATGGTAAAGCTGTTTGTATGGATGATTGTTCAATAAGGAAAATTATATTTCAAGCACGACGTAATGGAATATATACAGATGATTTAGTTGTAATTGGAGAAAATAATGAAGGAAAAACTACTTCTCTGCTAATCCAGATAAAAGAAACTTTTTCAGTTGCTAGAAACTCTACTTTTGATAGTGTTATCAATTCTGCATGGCATGATTTTAAAAACACTAAGCTTTTTTGTTTTGGAAGAGATAAGATTGTTGTTGCAACAGGTCCATTGTCAATAATTGATATTAATGTTTCTCGACAAATTTTTGAAATAGCCAGATGCTCAAATACATATGATGAGTTTGATAATAAACTAAAAATTAGTAATTTGTTTTCTAAAGCGCATCGTGAAAAATATGATATTCTGAAAGAATACATAAAAAAAGCCAATGGTAATGTTGATCCTGACAATCAAGCATTATTTAATTTTATAAGAAGTTTTTATTTAATTGGATTTGACCTTGATATTCGGGAATCTGTTTGCAAATCACTTATAAATTCTATTTGCAATATAAGTTTTAGATTATCTTATAATGAAGCTTGGCTTAGTATTTCTGAATTTTGTAGAAATCTGAACGAGAATGCGGGAGAAATAACTTATGACTCGGATAATGTTGAATATAATAAACTAAAATCAAAATTAAAGAATATTATATCAATAGAAGAAGAATTTAACGAGAATGTTTCAATTCCAGATATAAAGAATATTAACGCACTTATAAAGTTTGCTCTAGTTGGCTCATGGAATGAGATTAATGCAATTGACAAAAATAAAATAGAAGATTTGTTCCATCAGGAATATGGTAAGGTTAAAAATGAACTTTATTCAATTCAAAGTGTAGATAAATCTCTGATTAGTAAAGATGGTTCAATATGGATTTGCAATAAAAACGATGAAATAAAAAAGCTGTTATTGGACTTCTTGTCTGAAGACGAGTTAAAAGAAATTGAACCAATTTTTATTAGCACATTAAGTGAGATTAACCCTCAGTTCAATTTACCGAAAGATAAAAGGTATTTAAGTATCTTTTCACATACGGAAAAATTATCATCAAAGATTTTAAAAGAAAATTTAATTAGTACATTGATTTTTCTCTGGTATTATCGAAAATCATTTACAAACATCAATGCATCAAAAATCCAATTCTTTATTAGTGAAATTTTTAATGAAGTACTCAGAGGAAAAGATTGGAAGGTATGGGCATCTTTAAATGATTATATTTCAGATTTTGCCGAGATTGCACCAGAAACCTATTTAAGGTTACTTCAGATTCAATTAACGGAACATAGATCGGAAATTTGTGCGCTATTTGAGAATGAAGGAGATGGAATATTTTCAGGAACTCTTTTATCTGGACTCTTATGGGGTTTAGAGAAACTTTCTTTTTACGAGAAATATTTTCCATCGTCTGTAAATTTACTCGCTTTACTGCATCAATATGATATAGGTGGAAAATTTTTAAACAGGCCTTTTAATTCATTACATGAATTATTCCTGCCATGGATAAAACAAACCCAAGCAAAAGATGAAGTACGAATAAATGTATTAAAAAGATTAATATCTGATTATGTTGAATTGGGAAATAAACTCTTGATTGATATTTTGCAACGGCAAAATACGATTTCAAATCCTATTTCTCTACCTACATATGATGGTGCAGTTACTTCATTTAATAGAAATGTCGCAAAAGATAACTTTAAGAAATTGGTAGAACAATATTCTGACATTCTTATTGAACAAATTACCAAAGATGCAATTCCTCTTTCTGATATCATCAACAATTTGGATTCTTTTTATAGTATAACATTGTCTAAGCTTTTAGATTTCTTTGAGAAAAATGATATATTTGCTAGATTGAATGAAGAACAAAAATATGAAACTTGGTATTCATTAAGTCTAATAATTCGGAAACATAAATATTTTAAAAAATCAGAATGGGCTTTTCCTAACGATATCCTTTTGAAACTCGAGAATTTTTCCAACTTATGTATTCCAACAGATGTTTTGAAGAAAAGCAAAATTCTTTTTTCAGAATGGAGTCATAATCTTTATGATAAAGAATATGGTGAGGATTTTAGAAAAGAAGAAAAAGTTGTACTTGATAAACGTATTTCAGCTTTACGAGAAATAATTGCCAAGTATGGAATTAAGATTATTTATTCATATATAGATTCGGATTTAATGGCAAGAAACATCGCTATAACAATGAGTTCAATGCTATCAGAATTAGATATTAATACTCTTTTCCCTGATATATTTAATACAGAAGACGAGAACATAAAAAGCTTTTATTATTATTTTCTTCGTTTTGCTAATAATGAGCAACTTCTTCAAGCTCTTGATAGAGAAAAATGGAATGATAAGAATATATTAGAGTTATTCACTCACTTAAATTTTGAAAAACAAAATTGGGAATTAGCTGAGGAAGAATTAAGCTGTCCTTTAGATTATTGGAAGTTGATAAATCATCTTCCGTTACAATCGGAAACAGATTTAACTGATGCCATAATTAAAATTATGGCTGTGAAAAGATATGATTATGCATTATTGTGTTTCTTCGCGCAGTTATATAATAAAAAAGAGATAAATGATGAACTTCTTTTGGATGCATTGATAAAAAACGATAAACTGATTGATGTTTATGATTTGCATGAACTAATTAAATATTGTCAGAAACAAGAATTAAATCATGAGAAGATGATATTAATTGAATGGAAATATTTATCATTTATTCATGATGATAGTGATATTAGACCTCTCAATCTATATAACGAATTACAGACAAATCCAGATTTCTTTATCGAGGTTCTTTCACTTGCATTCAAAGAAGAAGGAGATAAAGCTGAAAAAGTTTTATCTGAAACTGAAAAGAATAATAGTATCAATGCATATAATCTATTACACAAATGGAAAACACTTCCGGGATTGAAGGATAATATCTTGGAAGAAGAATACTTAAAAAAATGGGTAACTGAGGTTCAAGAAAAAGCAGAAAATGTTAACCGTCTATCTATAGCAAATTTGATAATAGGGCATGTGTTATTTTACTCGCCATCAGATAATTCTGGGTTTTGGATTAATAAAACCGTTGCTGAGATTCTAAATAAAATTGAAAATTTACGTATGAGAGAAGGTTTTCATTCAGAGGCTATTAATTCAAGAGGAGTATATTCTGTAGACTATACTGGAAAAGCGGAATTGGAAATTGCAAATAGCTGGAAATTAAGAGCTGAGTCTCTGAATGAATGCGGCTTTTATGAATTATCTACAACGGTAATGGATTTGTATAATATGTATATAAATGAATCTGAAAGAGCTAAGTCAATGAAGAAACCAGAAAGTATAACCTATATTGTAAAAAAAGGTGGAGAAGAATAAGCATGAATATTCAAGGTGAAAATATGGAGAAAATTTTCAAAGAAAAATCATTTTCTGCAGTAATTCGCAACAATGTAACCAAAATCAATATTTTTGAGATTTTCAAAATGATTAGTCCTGAAACTAGTGTGAAGGTGATTTAGGATGACAGAAATACAAGATTATCAAATGGGTGAATTTGAAACTTTATATCATTATACTTCAGCAGATGGACTAAAAAGTATCATAGAAAACAAGACTCTAAGATTTAGTGATTATCGTTTTTTAAATGATATTGATGAACTTGAATATGGAAAGAAAGTTTTTAGACAAGTTCTTGATGAATTAAAAAATGAAACTCCACAATACTCAGAATATATTTTGCAGTGGGAAGACGAGCTAAAAGTCATCGAGAAAGGAAAGATAAAATATTTAAAGCCTGTATCACCTGCGGAAAATGGAGCTGTTAATTGTGTCTTATGTGAAAGCGAGAATTTTCACTATTATATACTTTCATTAACAACATTAGGTGATAATAAAGATATGTGGAATATGTATTCTGGCAATAATCCAGGATACAGAATTAAAATCAATGGAAATGAATTAATGAAATATTTTTATAATATTCGTGATAGCTATATGTCTAAAGGTATACTTTTTCCCACAGAACATAGAATGCCAGTTTTTTATGGTGAAGAGGCAATAGAATATATAAAAAATGCACTAAAAATAGAATTCATAAATAGAAATTCATCTATCTCACAATTTGGTTCAATATTTAAGTATTTGGCATTTGTAAAAGATGAAGCTTTTCGTAGTGAGAGTGAATATAGATTAGGATTTTGTTTTGTGGATGAAATGGATAATTCTGAAATAAATAGAGAAAACGCCAAAAAGGTATTTATGAATAAAAATGGAACGATATATCCATATATGGAATTTCAGAATTTCCCGTTCGATAAAATTGTTGAAGAAATAATGATTAGTCCGTACAACAAATCTGAATTGGCTGAAATTGGATTAAAAGAATTCTTACGTGCGAATAAACTTGAAAATGTAAAGATAAAAAGATCTGAAATTAGAATCAGATAGGAGTGAATAATCTTATGGCAGAACTTATAATTACTAGAAACAACTAAAACCAGGAGGCAATCACATGACACTTTTAGAAGAAATACAAAACGGTGAAACAGAAACGCTTGAATTCAAGCGTGAAATCCCATCCAAAGACTCAAAATTGATGAAAACGGTTGTTGCTTTCTCTAATTGTCATGGCGGTCGTATTCTTTTTGGTGTTGATGATGAAACGCATGAGATTGTGGGCATTGAAAACGAAAATGTGTTTAAGTATATGGATTCTCTTGCGGATATGATAAGCGAGACAGTTGAACCACAAGTTATACCCCGCATTACTTTTGAAACCATTGAAGATAAAACCGTCGTTGTTGTTCAAATTGTTGCAGGGCAGAATCAGCCATATTTCCTAAAAGCAGAAGGAATGAATGATGGCGTTTATATCCGTGTGGCGGCAACGACAAGAAAGGCTGAGCGTGAAAAAATAAAAGAACTAATGCTTTGGGGTGAGGGTAAGTCTTATGATAAGATTTTTGAGAATCACGAGCCTGTCACAGAAGAGTCCGCTTTACACTTGTGCAAAGCAATAGAAAAATTGAACGGTAAAAATCCCGTTACATTAGAAAACTTAAAAAGCTGGGGGCTCATAAAAGATGAAAACGGAAAACTTCTTCCTTCAATAGCATTCAGACTTTTGGAAACCAGTGATATTCATTTTGCACAAGTTCAGTGTGGCGTGTTTCGTGGGACAGACAAAGTTTTTTTTATTGACCGAAAGGAATATTCTGGTCCAATTTATGAACAGATTGAAAACGCCTACAATTTTGTTATGCAGCATATTAACATAGGAGCAAAAATTGAAGGTTTGTACCGGAAAGATATTCCAGAAATTCCTGCCGCAGCAATTCGTGAGCTTATTGTAAATGCAGTCATGCACAGGAACTATCTTTCTCATTCATACATTCAAGTATGTATTTTTGACGACAGGTTAGAAATTACAAGCCCTGGTGGATTGTACGGAGGGCTTACTATTGAAAAAATGCTAAAGGGAAGTTCCAGCATTCGAAACGAATTAATCGCAGATACATTTTTACGCATGGGCATTGTGGAAAAATGGGGAACAGGAATAAAACGCATTGCAGATTTATGCCATGAGCATGGCTTGGGCGAAGTTGAGTATTCTTCTGATGATGAAAGTTTTACGGCTGTTATCAGAAGAACAAGAAAGGATTTGTTTGGAGAAAATGTCCCTAAAACTTCACCAGAAATGTCCCCAAATGTCCCTAAAAAATCAGTGGAACTTCACCAGAACTTCACCGAAACTTCACCAGAACTTCACCAGAACTTCACCGAAAATCTTTCGGATTCTGTATTGAATACTTTTGAAGAAATAAAGAAAAACCCGAGAGCAACTGCAGAAGCTCTTGCCAAAATATTAGGTGTTTCTTCAAGGACAATAAAAACACATTTTTCAATCTTAAAAGATAAAGGCTTGATTGCGTATTCTGGTAGTACGAAATCAGGTCATTGGATTATAAAAGATATTGCAGAAAAGGAATAAATATGAAGATTCAGTATAAAGATCAAAAGTTTCAGGAAGAAGCCGCAAAAGCAGTCGTGGATGTTTTTGAAGGACAACCGCGTGCCTCTAATTCATACATTATGGACTCTGGAAATGTAATGAAGGGACTTGAATTCACAGGCTGGAATAATAATCCCATTATTCAGGATTTAACAGACCAGAAGATTCTTTATAAAATAAACGAAATTCAACGCAAAAATCAGCTCAAACCAGATGACCATTTATTTGGTAGATATAATCTTACTATTGAAATGGAAACAGGTGTTGGTAAAACTTTTACATATATAAAAACTATGTACGAACTTAATCAGGCATACGGCTGGTGTAAGTTTATTATTGTAGTTCCTTCTATTGCTATTCGTGAAGGTGTGTACAAAACTTTCCAGACAACAGAAGACTATTTTGCATTAAACTATCAGAAAAAGATTCGCTTCTTTATATATAACTCAACAAGGCTTACAGATATTGAACATTTTGCATCAGACAGTTCAATTAACGTAATGATTATTAACAGTCAGGCTTTCAACGCGACTGGAAAAGATGCCCGCCGCATTTATATGAAACTTGATGAATTCCGCAGCCGTCGTCCAATCGATGTAATTGCAAAAACGAATCCAATTGTAATTATTGATGAACCTCAGTCAGTTGAAGGTGAAAAAACTAAGCTACGTCTCAAGGAATTTAATCCGCTGATGACATTGCGCTATTCTGCTACTCACAGAGAAAATTACAATATGATTTATCGCTTGGATGCTATGGAAGCATATAACAAGCGGCTTGTTAAAAAGATTCGGGTAACAGGTATTACTCAGAATGGAACATCTTCAACCGACAGCTATATTTATTTAGCAGGAATAAATCTCAGTTCAGGAAATCCAACTGCTACTATAGAATTTAATTTTAACACTGCTACAGGAACTAAAAAAATAACTCGTACAGTAAATGAAGGCTATAATCTTTATGATACTTCCAATGGTCGTGAAGAGTACAAAAACAACTTTATCGTAACAAGAATCGATGGCCGCGACAACTCATTAGAATTTATGAATGGTGTAAAGCTTTTTGCCGGTGAAGTGACTGGCAAAGAGAATGAGGATAATATTCGTGCTATTCAGATTAGAGAAACTATAAAGGCACATCTGGAAAGAGAAAGACAACTTTTCTACAAAGGTATAAAAGTTCTTTCATTGTTCTTTATTGATGAAGTTGCAAATTATCGTGTATATGGTAAAGGAAGTGATTACAGCAATGGTAAATATGCTGACATGTTTGAAACCATATATGATGAAGTTGTTGAAGAAACAAAGAAAGAATTAGGTTTGTATCCTGAATACTTGGCTTATCTTGATTCAATTGAAACAAAGAAAACTCATGCAGGTTATTTTAGTCAGGACAAAAAAGGTCATTTTACAGAATCAAAACTAAGTGACAAAAAAGAAAAAACTTCAGACGACGTTGATGCTTATGACCTTATTATGAAGGATAAGGAACTTCTTCTTGACTGTGATCCAAAAAAATCTCCTGTCCGATTTATTTTCAGTCATTCAGCATTAAGAGAAGGCTGGGACAATCCAAATGTTTTCCAGATTTGTACTTTGAAACAAAGCGGAAGTGATGTTCGTAAACGCCAGGAAGTAGGCCGCGGTCTTCGTCTTTGTATTAACGAAAACGGTGAGCGAATGGATGAAAGCCTTCTTGGAAATGATGTTCATAATATTAACTGTCTTACTGTAATTGCCAGTGAAAGTTATGAAAAATTTGCAAAAGAACTTCAGACAGAATTTGCAGAAAGCATTGGCGATAGACCTGTAAAAGTTACGGCGGAATTATTCAAAAACCGAGAAATTATTGATAAAGATGGTAATAAGAAAGTTATAGATAAAGATATGGCAGATGCTGTCTTCTATGATCTTGTTATGAATCAATACATAGACAAAAAGGGATTACTAACAGACAAATATTATGATGACAAAGCAAATGGCAATGTTGAAGTTGCAGAGGAGGCAAAAGAATATGCAGATTCCATCATTGCTATTCTGGATTCTGTTTATAATCCTTCATTGCTTGCCCCAGAAGATACAAGAAAGAATAATGTTACTCTTTCTCTAAATAATAAGCAGGCAGCTTCAAAAGAGTTCAAAGAGCTATGGTCACGAATTAATCATAAGACTGTTTATGCAGTTGATTTTGACACAGATGAGTTAATCAAAAAGTGTATTGTAGCTCTCGATACACATCTAAAAGTTGCAAAAGTTACTTACACAGTAAAAAGTGGAAGTATGGAAGAAATCAAATCAAAAGAAAAACTTGCTGATGGTTCATCTTTTGTAATGGATAGCCATTCTACAGAAAATGCTCAGATAAGTATTAACAATTCTGTAAAATATGATTTGATTGGAAAACTTGTTGAAGAAACAAATCTTACAAGAAAAACAATTGTAGGAATTCTTAAAGGAATACTTTCTGCAACTTTTGACCAGTTTAAGGATAATCCTGAAGAATTTATTATTAAAGCTGGTAACTTGATTAATGAACAGAAAGCTACAGCTGTAATCGAACACATTACATATAATGTTCTTGATGAAACATACGACATGAAAGAAATCTTTGCGGATGCTCAAATCAAAGGAAAGCTTGATGTTAATGCAATAAAGACAAAGAAACATTTGTATGACCATGTAGTATATGATTCTTCAAACGAAAGAAAGTTTGCCGAAGAATTAGATACCAGTGATGAAGTTGCTGTTTATGTAAAACTTCCTGATGGATTTTTTATTGCTACACCAATGGGACATTATAATCCTGACTGGGCAATTGCTTTCTATGAAGGAAAAGTTAAACATATTTACTTTATTGCTGAAACAAAAGGTTCTATGTCAACTTTACAGCTTCGTGGAATTGAAGATGCTAAAATTCAATGTGCAAGAAAACACTTTGCTGCATTAAGCTCTGATAATATCAAATATGATGTTGTTGATAGTTATAAGAGCTTGATGGAAATTGTGATGAAATAGTTTTCTTTTAGCTGAATAAAAAAAATGAATATTTGGAGATAATTATGATTCAAAATATTACTATTCGTGTACCTTGGACTGATAATGGTTGGTGTGGAAAAGTTTGTAATCATCCATGTGGAAATACAGATTGTCTCCGTTTAAAAAATATTTACGAAAACAAAAATGAAGTTGAAGAAGAAAAAATCGCAGGAAAGCCATTAAAGGGAATTGAAAAGCAAGTACCTTGTATTGCTGAAGGCGTTGCTTTTATGTCTCCAGATGAATTAGTTAGAACTGTAATTCATCCGTATAAGGCTAATAATCCAAAAACACATGGGCACTTCTTAGATACAGATGAACATTTTGTACCATATTCTTTACCTGCAAGACCTTTTCTTTGGACAATGAAAAGAGGAAAAGATTTTGAAAAATATGATATTGATTATCAGCTTAGCCGTGAACCTGAATTGGATTTTGAAAATGCATGGGTTCAGGATGCAAGAAATCACCAGGCAATATTTAAACGCTTTTATGAAAATATAATTCCTAATGAATCTTTAGTTTTTGCTTATGCAAAACAAGTTCCTTTTGTTGATGATCCTAGACGTATTGTTATTGCAGTAGGATTTGTGGAAGAAGTTATTCCTTCTGTAGAACATAATCACACAGATGCCGGAACACTGAGGTCGTATACATGGGAAACAATGATTCGTCATTCTATTAGAGAAAATGGTGATAACGGTTTCTTAATGCCATATTACAAATTGATGGATTATGCAAAAGACCATCCAGATTTTGATATTAGGCTTGCTACAATATATGCTTCTGAAGACTATCACTATGAGTTTTCTTATGCCACAGAACATTTAAGCCATGACGGAACCATTGATACTCTTCTTAGAATAATTAAGGTTTTTGAATATATTGCTCAATTTGATGATATTGAAATTCCAACTCAAAAATATATTAACTGGTGTAAAAACAGATTAAAAGAAGTTTGGGAAGAAAGAGGCGGTTATCCAGGGCTTGGTGAAATGCTTTATGCATTTGGAGTTAAGAAAGGACTTCCTATTTCTGAGAAAATAAAAGATTATGCAAAGGAAAACAAAGTTACTGTCTTTTCTTGTGTTGAAAATTTGTTTGAAAAGAAAGCTCCATATCTACCTGTTGAATTAACTAATTCAATTACACCAGAAATTGTTGATGCTTGGAACGCTTTATCTACAGAACGAAAAGCATTGTTTGAATTATTAAGCCGATTCAGTTTATCTGAACTAAATCCAAAATATAACAGATACGATTATCTTTTTAATACTGAAAAGCGAAATAAATATAATAAAACATGGACAGATAAAGATATTCTTGAAAATCCATATACAATTTATGAAAGAACTAGATATCTTATGTCTGAATTAAGAGTCCCTGTTCGTTTTGTTGATATGGCAATTTTCCCAAATGAAATAATACAGGAAAAGTATCCTTTGGCAGCTCCTTCTAAATTGGAAAATGGAACAGATAAAAGACGAATAAGAGCTTTAATTGTCGATTATCTGGAAAATCAATCAGAAAATGGTTACTCATTATATCCAATCTGGATGACTATAAATGCCATTACTGAATTGCCGATTGAACCTTCTTGTGATGTTACCGGTGATATTATATTTGGCTGTAAAGAGTTTCTTGAAGCTCAAATTAAGTTCGTTGAAATGGCGAAAAAGAACAATCCTGAAAGCGAGCAAAAAGCATTCCAGTTGAAGAGACTTTATGAAGCTGATGAATTAATAGAAAGTAAAATTACAAAACGTCTGGAATCAAAAAATCCACATGAAGTAAATGCAGATTGGCAAGCTATTCTTACAAAGGCTTTTGGAGAACTCGATCCTAATGATAAGGATGAAGCAAGAGCTCGAGAAGAAAAAATTGCCATATTAAAAGAACTTGCAAAATCAAGACTTTCTGTTTTAATTGGTGGAGCTGGCACAGGTAAGACAACATTGCTATCTTTGCTTTGTAGTGCAGAACAAATAAAGAATGAAAGTGTACTCTTATTAGCACCAACTGGTAAGGCTCGTGTAAAAATGATGCAAGCTATGAAAAACATGGGAATTACTGCCACAGCTAAAACGGTTGCTGGATTTTTACTGACATCACATCATTATATTTTCACAACAGGTGAATATAGAGTTACAGGTCAAGAAGCAGATAAAGTTGCAGATAATGTAATTATTGATGAAAGTTCAATGCTTACTGAAGAAATGTTTGCAGCTCTTATGGAAGCACTGGCAAAAGCAAAGAGAATTATTTTTGTAGGAGACCCTAATCAGTTACCACCTATCGGAACTGGAAGACCTTTTGTAGATTTAGTTAAGAAGCTTAGTGAAGATATACCTGAATATATTTTTCCAAGAGTTGGAAAAGGTTTTGGACATTTGCAGACAACACGGAGACAGCGAGGTATCAAAGGTGAAGTTCGTTTTGATGTTGAACTTTCAAATTGGTATAAATCTGATGATGTTGAATTAGATGAGGATATATTTACTCGTTTACAGACAAATGACACAAATGGTCATGTAACATTTAAGAAATGGGCAACTGAAGATGAATTAGAAAAATTAATTTTTCAAACTATAAAAGAAGAATTGCCACTTGATAATATTGATGATATAGAGAAATTTAATCTTTCATTAGGTTCTACTGAGAAAAATGCCAGAGGATTCCAGTATTTTAATAAAGGCTGCGCTGTAAAAGCTGAGAATTGGCAGATACTTGCCCCAGTGAGAAATATGCCTCATGGTGTAATAAATCTAAATCATATTATTCAGCAGAAATACAGAAAAGATTATTTAGACCTTGCAAATAATACTTACTTTATACCTAAAAGAATGGGGCCAGAAAGTATTGTTTATGGTGATAAAGTAATTTGTATTAAAAATGAAAAGCGTGATGCATATCCAAAAAATGAAGATAACTTGAACATGGTTGCCAACGGAGAAATAGGAATTGCAATGGCCAATTGGAATAAAGGTCAATTCTTAAATGTTGAGTATGCTTCTCAACCTGGAATAACTTATGGATATTCAAAACGTGATTTTGGGGAAGAATCAGAAGCAATATTGGAACTTGCATACGCTTTAACTGTACATAAAGCTCAAGGTTCTGAATTTGGAACTGTTATTCTGGTATTAAATGATCCATGTTTATTGCTTTCTAAGGAACTCTTATATACTGCCATTACAAGACAAGTAAACAAACTTGTTATTCTTTATAACAAGGATGCAAGCAATCTAAGAGATTATTCGAATTCAAAATATTCTGAAATTGCAAAGCGATTTACCAGACTTTTTCATGTACCAAGTATTGTAAAAGTAGATGATAGATATTATGCCGAAAATCTTGTTTACAAAACTGAAAAAGGAGAAATGGTTAGATCAAAATCTGAAGTTATAATCGCAAATATGCTTTATGAAAATCATATACCTTACACTTATGAAAAAGAATTAAAAGTAGGCGGATATAAGAAGATTCCTGATTTTACTATTGAAGATGAAGAAAGTGGTGATATTTGGTATTGGGAACATTGCGGTATGATGAATGATGAGAACTACAGAAAACGCTGGGATGCCAAAGAAAAACTTTACGCTGCTAATGGAATTGTTGTAGGAAAGAATCTAATTGTAACAAAAGAATATGGCAATGGATTAGATTCTACTGAGATTAAAAAGATTATTGAGAAGTATTTGAAGTAAGGATAATACTGATGAAATTTGCAATCTATGGTTTCTATTTTGATAGAGAATTCTCATTCAATGGAATTAAGTTTACTCCAATTGGCGAACTGTCATATCAAGAAAGGAAAAAGATTGCAAATGATCGGAGTCGCCATAATTTAACAGGATATATTGAAACACAAGTATCAGATTCTGAGTCATTTATCTTTTCAATGCAGGCTGTATTAACGTTTGTTCAACAACAGGATGTTATCATAGTTAGAATAAATGAAACAGAGATCTCTAGTTTTTATAAGTATGATTTTGAAAGAACAACCCATGGGGCTGCTCCCTATGCATTATATCCAGATTTATTAGAAGAAATTGTTCAAAAATTATATTTAAAACTCATTGATAATACAGATCCATGTAATCAAAAAGATGGAGATAATGTCTTTGGAAAAGAACATAATTGTGAGTTTTCTAGCCTCGTATATAAAATTACCGAACCGTTACACATGAGAAAACCTTTTATTGAAATGGTTTATTTTTTGTACTTTTCTGGTTTAGAAGCATTTTGTAAACAATATCTAAACTCATACTATAAAAGTTTATATTCAAATAAAGCTCCAAAAGCAATTGGAAGGACAATTGAGAAATTGGAAATCCAATTTGTAGATGTACATATACCAGCAAGTAAGTATAATTTAAAAAATACAATAAACAATGAAGATGATTTTATAAAAATGTCTATTACAACTTATACAAATCTACGTAATAGCTTATTCCATTCAAATAAATTTGTTGCAGATGTCGAAACATCTGCAATAGAAATTTCTAAAGATAACTATCCTACTAAAGAGGTTGAAATTACAGAATACGATGGCTATCTTTTAAGATTGTGTAATGCAGTTGTTTTGAAATACATAGGAATTACAAATAAGAATTTTGATTGTACAAAATGGCATACAAGATTTCCGTTAATAAAATGAGGAGTCATAATAAGAATTTTTTCCAAAATGTGAGGCAGTATCTCATATTTTGGAAAAAATAGATTAATAGGTGTTAAGCTATTGCTTTAATAATAATATGTAGAGCAAAGACTAAAATAATGGAGGTGAGCCTATGAGCGGTGGTAATTTATATTATTTTTATAGTAGATTTGACGAACTGCTTGAAAAGATTTTGAAGGAAATAAAATGGGGAAAAAATAAATGGACTCCAGAAACTCTTTTGGAATTCCAAAACGCTGTCAATTATCTAAAACTTGCACAGATTTATTCTCGCAGGGTTGAATGGCTTTTAAGCGGTAATGACGGGGAGGATTCTTTTATAAAAAGGTTAAAGGAAGAACTAGAAGAAAACAGAAAAAATCCCGAATGGGAAGAAATTGACAGAAAGAGCTACGAGAAGAGACTGACGGACACTTCTGATTGCTATGATTTTGAAGAGATAAAACAATGATCTTCAAGAATAAACTTGACCTGGAAATAACTTCCCTCATAAAAATGTAATACACTTCAAATTATTCGCTATGAAAAGTGTAATAAAGACTTAAAACTTCCCTCATAAAAATGTAATATTCTTGACAGGGAGATTTGTCATGGAACGGACTGCCTATCAAAAGCTTCTTGAATGGAAAGTCAAAAAGAATCGTAAGCCTCTCGTTTTAAATGGGGCGCGTCAGGTAGGAAAAACCTGGCTTTTAAAGGAGTTTGGCTCAAAGGAATTTGAAACCTTCGCATATATCAACTGCGACGATACGCCGGAAATGGAAGTTTCCTTCTCTGATTTTGACACGGAGCGGCTTATACGAGTTTTTTCTTCAGTAAGTGGGATTGAAATTCAGCCTCAAAAAAACCTGATTGTTCTTGATGAAGTTCAGGAAGTTCCGCTTGTACTTACTTCATTAAAGTATTTTTGTGAAAATGCTCCGGAGTATTATATAGCCTTTGCGGGAAGCCTTTTAGGAATCGGCCTTCATGAAGGAACAGGCTTCCCGGTTGGAAAAGTTGATGAAATCAATTTGTATCCGCTTTCATTTGAGGAATTCTGCAAAGCCCTTGGCAGGACACGGCTTGTGAAGCAGGTAAGGGAACACAGATGGGATGAGCTTTCTTCTTTGTCGCATACCTTTATTGAGCTTCTGAGGCAGTACTATTATGTTGGCGGAATGTCGGCGGTTGTTAAGGATTATTGTGAGAATCAGAATCTGCAGGCTGTGCGAGATATTCAAAATCAGATTCTTGCGGATTACAAAAGAGATTTTTCAAAACACGTACCAAAGAATATTCTTCCAAAAGTGAATATCGTCTGGGACTCGATTCCTTCCCAGCTTGCAAAAGAAAATAAAAAATTCGTTTACAGCGCGATAAAAAAAGGCGGTCGAGCGAAGGAATTTGAAAACGCAATTCAATGGCTTATGGACGCTGGTCTGATTTATAAGGTTTTGCGAGTTACGAAAATTGAAAAGCCTCTGAAGTTTTATGAGGATTTTGCCGCGTTCAAGCTTTTTGTCGTGGACTTAGGCCTCTTGGGGGCAATGGTCCAAGTCTCCGCAAAAGATGTTCTTGTGAATAACAAAGCCTTTACCGAATACAAAGGTAGCTTCACCGAACAGTATGTTCTTCAGGAACTGGTTACGCTGAATAAAAATGTCTATTACTATTCAAAAGAAAATTCCACTCTTGAAATTGATTTTATCATTCAAAACGATGATGTATACCCAATTGAAGTAAAGGCAGAGGAAAATTTGCGCTCGAAAAGTTTGCAAAGCGTTTATAACTCAAATCCAGATTTAAAGCCCTGCCGTTTTTCCATGGCAAATTACAGACAGCAGGATTGGCTTACAAATGTTCCGTTATATCTCGTGCGTGAATGGATAAAAGAAAAAGAAAATCGCAATGCGCTTGAAGACTTTATAAACAGTCCAATTGTTTTTATGGATGAAGATTAACTCCACGAAAGAACAAAAGGGTGGTAGAATGGGAGAGAGGATGAATGGAAATAAACAAATTTATTGGTGAGCTTCCTGCAGATTATTCAAAGCCATCAGAAAAGGAATTAAATGAGTTCCGTTTATATATTTCTCGCTTTACCTGGCGAAATGCTAAGACTTATGAGCAGTTTTCACCTCATGAATATATATTGAACTTTCCTTGCTGGAAAATGAAAGAGGATGGAATGTGTAAGGGGGAATGCGAACCTTGTAAACAGAACAGAGAAGAGTTTGAAAAATGAGCTTTGTTTATTCGCAAGTATGGAGAGCGTTGTAAAATGCTGAAAACCACTTATACGGTTCTTTGTGTTGATGACAGGCAGTATTGGACCATGGGAGATCCTATGAATACAACCTGGGTGTTGAATCGGTCGTTGATAGATGAGCCAAGGAGAGTTCCAAAACTGGAGTGGCTGGATAGAAGTAGGCTCTCAGAAGAGTAAAATCGTGGTAATATATGCCACGACCTGACCCGATTCAAAAAAGCCTACAACCGGCGCAAAGTGTAATTTAGGCTTGCGTTTTATACCGTTTTGATTTATGTTTTGTACGAGGTTTAATATGGAGTTTAGAGTGCCAGTAAAAGAGAATTGGAAAAATCAGCTTCCGTACATTGGAGATTATGAACTTGGAATCCACAAAAGTCCTGCAAAAAAACTTTCGGAGATTCTTTCGCTCTGTACAATAGAACAGCTGAAGTATTATTTTTACAACTATAATATCGATGAGACGGGGCTTCCTTCGAAAAAAGAGGAGCTTGCGGAAGCGGCGGAAAAACTTATCACGGAAAACTGCGCGAATCATTTAATCTATGATGAAGAAATCACTTTTGATTTTTATCAGCAGTATTTAAATTGCAGGGATGGCGAAACCGGTATTTGCGTTGCGGGTCTTTGCGATCCGAAGATGAAAGAATGTGATGATGAGTCTGAAATCCTCATGTACATATTGAAATCTGGGAATGTAAAAAGATTTTTGAATAAAGGTCTTTTGTTCAAGTTCGATTCAGAAAATGGGGAAGAAACATTTGTCATTGCAGATGAAGTTTACGAAAAAGTTACAGGGCTCATTCAAAAAGACGGGACACATCCTTTTGGCTCAATGCATGAATGCAAGGAATTTGCCGATATGCTTCTTTCAATATATGGAGTCTTAACCGTTCGGGATTTTAAAACTCTTTGGGAAAGTGCTTACCCAAAATTTCCAATGTCAAGGGAAGAAATCATTGAGTTCATGCGTGCTTCCTCAAAGGATGATTTTGCATACAATTTTTATGAAGGCAAAAGCATAATTTCTCATATTGTTCTCAATGAAAATCAGGCGCAGGAAATTTTGGATGACAGGGCAAACCATACGCTCTTTGTTCCTTCACGGGAAAATCTGTTGGACTGGTTTGAAGATTCTAAGAATCCCGACACCACGGATGCATTTGATTCTCACGGCAAGTTTGAGTCCGAGTATAAAAATCCTTATTTCATCAGGATGAAACGCTTTCTAGAAAAGACAAGAAAAGAATACGAAGATTCAGCGGATATTCTTACAGACATTATGTTTTACATCAAAGACGGATTTATGATGACTCAGGTGATTGGCATATTGGATGAAGATTATGAACTTACGGAGGAACTTTCAACAAGGGAGGCTCAGGAGTTCTTTGAAATCTATCAGGAGCTCCATAATTCAACGCATTTGTGGGTAAATTACGGCTCAAGTCCAAATGACTTGTTCGATCAAAAGGCTCCTGACTTGCGTTATTTTTCCCCGCAAGCGTCCTTTGGGCAAAATCAAAGTTTACCTGACATAGTTACTTTCCCCAAAGTCGGCAGAAATGAACCCTGTCCATGCGGCAGCGGAAAGAAATACAAGCACTGCCACGGAAAATAAACAATGCCCTGACTGATGGATAGTGATATGGGTATGAAAGTGCGGTATAGTGGGAGGAGGAGTGGAAGAAGATGAGCGAAGAAAATTGGCGGCCAAGTAAAGAGGAATATGACCCGAAGATAACAAAAGAAAAATGGCTGGAATTGTTGAAAGATGAAAATATTTTCAATTTCAATTCCATGTGTATGATGAAACGATTTCTTGATATTGGAGGCGAGGCTACTTGTGTAGATATGTTAAAAGAATTCGGAAGATGTGTAAATTTTTACAATAATGGAAAATGGCAGACAGATGAACGAATCTATAAAAAGACAAATTACCCACTTTCAGGACATAAAATTAATGTTGTCAGATATTGGGTGGTTTGCTCTTCTGCTTGAGAGATAAAAGATAAACTCTTACAATTCAAAACATGTTATGAATTGTAAGAAGCTTTCGATAAAACGAGGTTTTGAAGATATTGAACTATATGAAAATGGAGAAGACAAAATGACATTTAAAGACTTTAAAGAGGGTATAAAATCAGAATTAGCTGACGATAAGCGCTTTCGCATTGTATACGAAAAAAAAAATTATATATGGATTGGCACAAAAAATGGATTAATAGGTGATGACTCATGTCATTATGAATTCTATATGGAAGACAACAAAATATATGCAGATGCCCATTTTGAAGATGAGAACAATTATGAATTATTTAAAAATGTTGGAGAAAAAGATCATATCAAGTGGAATCTTGATGCTATAAGGATAAATAAGAGCGGTAATGATATTAATTCAGATACTGTTGTTACGGATTGTTTGCAGAATTTGCATAATTTGGACGAAACATATGGCGAGGGATTGGAAAAAATTATAAAACAAATAAGAGCAAAACCGTATACAGATTTACTTGCACATACAAAAAACCTAATCCTCCACGGCGCGCCTGGAACAGGAAAGACACACCTTGCCCGACAAATTGCAGATGCAATGAATGCTGAAGTCGGCTTCGTGCAGTTCCATCCAAGCTATGATTACACCGATTTTGTTGAGGGCTTGCGGCCTGTAAACGACGGTGGCAGTGGACAGATTGGTTTTGAGCGCAAGGACGGTGTGTTCAAGAAGTTCTGTGAGAAGGCGTTGGAAAATTCGAATGGGTTCTCACAAGATAATTTTGATGAGGCGTATCAAAAATTATTTGAAAAAATAGAAGAAGCTGAAGAATCTGGAGAACATATAATTTACGAAACACTAAGCCATAAAAAGAAATTTACACTAAAGCCAAATTCTTTGCAAAATATATATGCAATTCCACAAACAGAAACGCAGACTCACATGCCAATTACAAGAGAAAACTTACAAACATATTTGCGGACAGGTGACATTTTGGATTGGAAGCCGTATTTGACAGCTATTGCGAAACACCTCATAGATGATTTTGGCTACAAGAAGCAATCTGATGTAAATATAAAGAAAAACTTCGTTTTTATCATCGACGAAATCAACCGTGGCGAGATGAGTAAAATCTTTGGTGAATTATTCTTTGCAATTGAACCGAGCTATCGTGGTGCGAAAAAATGCAGGGATCTGAGAACTCAATACGCAAATCTACAAACATTTCCGAATTCTTTTGATTCTGTTTTAAATATAAAGGACAGCGAGAATTATGGTCATTTCTTCATTCCCGAAAACGTCTACATCATCGGCACGATGAACGACATTGACCGCAATGTTGAGAGCATGGACTTTGCTTTCCGCAGACGCTTCACTTTTAAGGAAATCACGGCAAAAGACACGCAGGAGCAGATTCTTTCTGGGCTTGATGATTCAATCAGAGAAGAATCAACCAAGCGCATGGACTCACTTAATGATGCGATTTCTAAAGTCGAAGGGCTTTCATCTTCCTATCACATCGGCGGTGCATATTTCTTGAAACTCAAAGATTTAGATAATGACTTTGGCAAACTTTGGGAATATCATCTTGAAGGACTGCTTCGTGAATATCTTCGCGGAATGGAAAATGAGGAATCAAAACTTGAAGATTTGAAAAAGGCTTATAATTTGGAAAATTCTGCTAGTAAACAAGGTTAATCAAAATGAATCTTAGAACGACTGACAACAATTGTGGAAAATCT
>CAMHLN010000014.1 GCA_946186155.1 uncultured Clostridia bacterium
TATCTTTAAAATCCAAATTTTTGCTTGGAGACACTGAAAATTCAAACTCTCCCATCTTGTTTGCATCCCCAAGAACGCCTCCAAGATAAACGTCGAATTTTTTTTCATTGCCGTTATTGTTATCACTCATCAATTTCTTTTGTCTCACAAAAATCTCGCACATTTTTTTCAATCCTTCAGCATGCTTTTGCTTCCATCTCAACGATTTATCCTTTTTGTCTTTAAGAAACTTTTCCTTCTCCTTCTCATTTTTTTCTTGCAATTTTTGCATCGTTCCAGGATCATCGAAAACATTCAAGCCTCTCCACTTACCCTTGGCTTCGTTACGCAATGACATTCTTTGTTCAGGAGTTAAATTTTTCCATTGACCACTTTTATATGATTTCACACTATTTTCATCCATTATTTTAATAATTTCATCTGTGCTTTTTTTGGAAATTTTCTCATATAGTTTATCGTATATTGGATCATATTCTGTATAAAGAGAAGAAAGAAAAAAACAGTTATTTATGTTTTGCATATAAATTGGATGTGTTTTGTTAAAATGGTGATTCTTAATCAACGGAAGATCAGGTTCATTCCAGTTGCTGACCAAATTTTTAGTCCCCTCAAAAACATCTCCGACTTTGGATAACACTCCAGAACCGGACCCATCGTTATCAGAAAATAAATAATACACAAACGCCAACAAACCAGCTGGATACACCAAATCTGTAGCATCAAAATCTTCATCTCCCTCATTATTTTCCAATTTAGGAGGAATCTTATTTTTTCCAACTTCATCTTTTTTATCTGAAATTGGTGGAATATTATTTTTTAATTTCTTTTTCTTTTTTTTCATTTTCTGAGTTTTTGGATTATTTTGAAAATTTCCAAAATTAACTACCTGAGAATTATTTTTCATCGAATATGATTTAGGAGTGCATCCTGCAAGAGCAACCATTCCCAGAAACGCCGACAATATTTTTTTCATTTCTTCACCTCCTAGCAAATTTCACCGTCACCATATATTAACACTAGTTTATATTATACGACAAAATATCATTTTTGCAATAGATAAATTTAAAATTGCTCTTGTGAATGTTAAAACGATTATTGTTATTCTCATTTGACTGAAAAATACATCTTCTGGAACATGACAAAAATAAACCCAAAAATAATAGCTCAAAGGCAATCTAATTATTACTAGCAAAATGACAGAAGCTATAGAAAAAATAAAAAAATATTTTTGCTTTTTTCTGTAAATATGCAAAAACAAAATTATTATTGAGGAAGACATCCTCATTAAAAATGTTATGGGACTTACAGTGTCTCCTGTAAATAATCTTATAATTGAAATCGCAAAAAGATTAGCAAATCCGTTTAATCCTCCAAACATGAGAGTAGAAACAAAAACAGGAATATCAGAAAAATCCAATTTAAAAAAGCTAAAAAATGGAATTCTGAAATTGCTAATAGTCGCTAAAACTATCCCAACAGACACAAACATCGAATTCATTGCTAATTTTCTAACTTTAATATTACCTATCATATCTTTTTAAACTTTGAAATTTTTCATTTTTTTATAAAATAAATAAGCTAAAAACACATTGACTAAATTTTTTATTAAATTATAAGGAATAACTATTGGTAACATAATAGATTTTATAAAATCTGGAGGCATAAAGTGGAATTTTGTCCAAAATATATAACTAACAGGAATTTTGATAATAACGGAGAATAAAATTGCACAAACCATCAACAGAAACAATTTTTTACCACTTTTTTGATAAATCCCGATGAAAAAAATAGGAATACACGAAACCATTCTCATTATGAAACCAGTCCATCCTGCAGAACTAAAAAACAGAGATCTTATAAACGAAACAGCAAACAAAATTATGTACCCCGAAGGAGCCCCCAAGAGAAATGTAGACAAAAAAATTGGGAAATCTGATATGTCTACTTTCAGCATAGGGACCATAGGAACGGACAAATAATGGCTAATAATAGCTAAAATTAATGAAAAAGAAGCGAGAAGCGAGCTAACAGCGATTCTATTTGATTTAGAATTCTTGAAATCACCTATCATTTTTTATCCAAAAAACTTCAACTTAACAGCATTTCTTAGAGTAACATTCGAAGCATAGAGGCTCATAGATATCCTTATCCAAGCATATAGTATTCTTATTATCAGAATTTCTAAAATTGAATATAGATTTTTTCTTACAAATTTTACACATACTTGGAATTTCTCTTATTGAATCAGACAAAGCAAATAAAAATTTTGATCCTTCAAACAAATTTCCTGAAAAATCAGTTCTCAATCCATAACAAAACGCTGATTTTTCATTCTTACAAAAGTTTCGAATATTTTTGACCTCTTGCTCTGAAAGAAACTGAGACTCATCAACTATCAATATATCAATATTTTCAGGAATACGTTCAGGAAGGGGAATTGCATCTAATTTTAACCCTGATCTCGAATCTATGTAACCAACTTTCAAAGATTTCGGCAAAGCCAGCATAACTTCAAGATTTCTTTCTCGAAATTCATAAGCCTTATTTATAGCATATGCAGACTTTCCAGCTCCCATTGTTCCAAAGAAAAAATATAATTTTGACATTTTCAAATTCCTCTTCAATAAAAATCAACAAGAAAGAATTTACCACAAAATTATTTGAAATAAAAGAGCTTTAAAATTGATTTCAGTACTTTATTTTTAGAATTTTTTGTTTTCTGAATTTGGAAATAAATGTTTGTTTATTCTTAGAAATTGCCTTTTCAACTTCAGATACTATTGTTGGAATTATTGATAGACTTAAGACTATTACCCATTGTAATAAGTTTAATTTGTCAGTTTTGAACAATGAATTTAAACTTTCAGTAAATGTAACAACTATTTGTAATGAAGTGCACAATAATGTAGCCAAAATAAGTTTTGAGTTTCCTAGAATTCCTGATTTAAACAGAGATTCATCACTTCTAACGTTAAATGCATGCAAAAGCTGAGAAATTCCTATGGTCATAAATGCCATAGTTCTTCCTATTATCGGATCATTGTAATTAATATCAAACAAATTTCTCCCGAGAATAAAAGCAATAATGCAAATTATTCCTATAAGAGTTCCTTCTACTAGCATATTGTACCCATATTTTCCAGACATGAATCCTTTGTTGAAAGTTTCTGATTTGCGCTTAATTATTTCTGAGTCAAATGGGTCTACAACAAGAGCCAAAGCAGGGAGAGAATCAGTAACTAAATTTATCCAAAGAAGCTGAATTGCTAGCAACGGAGTAGGCAAGTGCATTAAGAATGCCCCTAAAACAGCTACTATTTCCCCTATATTCGTAGAAATCAGAAAATGAATGGTTTTACGTATGTTTATATATATTCCTCTTCCCTGTTTGGCAGCTTCTACTATACTTGAAAAATTGTCATCTGTGAGAATCATATCAGCTGCAGATTTTGCCACATCAGTTCCTGATTTTCCCATTGCACATCCTATGTTTGAAATTTTCAGCGCAGGAGCATCGTTTACTCCGTCTCCTGTCATAGCCACTATTTCTCCTCTCGATTGTAAAGCTTTAATGATTCTAACTTTGTGTTCAGGAGAAACTCTCGCAAATATTGAATAATCAAAAATTCTCCTTTCGAGATCACGTTGACTCATTTTATCGAGCTCTCTTCCTGTGATTTCCTTTGATGTACTGGTAAAAATTCCAAGATCTTTCCCTATAGATTTCGCAGTTAATACATGATCTCCTGTTATCATAACCGGTTTTATTCCTGCTTCTATGCAATTTTTAACTGCTTTTTTTGCTTCTGGCCTTGGAGGATCTATCATTCCTATTAATCCTACGAAAACAAAATCATTTTCACTAATTAGTGAATCATTTTGATTTTTATACGCCAGTGCAATAACTCTCAACGCTCTTGAGGCCATAAATTCGTAATTTTTCCTTATCGATTGTCTTACATCTTCATCCATATTTTTTGGCACTCCATCGAGATATTTACTGCAGATTTTAAGTATAACTTCCGGAGCACCCTTGGAGACTGAAATATATTTATCTCCTGATTTATTGACAGTAATCATCATTTTTTTCTCAGAATTAAAAGGCAACTCCTTAACTCTAGTAAAATTTTTTCGAATATTTTCAAAATTATCAATATTCTTCACTGCAAAAGACAAAATAGCTACTTCAGTTGGATCTCCTAAAAATTTTCCTCCAAGATATTTAGCATTGCTACATAAACTCAGTAAATTAATGATATTTTTAGTTTCTTCTGTATTTTCGTCTATTTTTTTACTGAAATTGTATATTTCAGTCACTTCCATTTTATTTTGTGTCAAAGTTCCTGTTTTGTCCGTGCATATAACAGTCGCGCTTCCTAAAGTTTCAACTGCAGGGAGCTTTCTTATTATTACATTATGCTTTGCCATTTTTTTCACTCCAGCAGCAAGAGCTATAGTTATAATAGCAGGCAATCCTTCAGGAATAGCTGCTACTGCTAAACTTATGGAAAGCATAAACATTTCAAGAAGAGAAGTTTTACCTATAATTCCAAGAATAAATATTAAAAAACATATTGCTATGGTTCCTATTCCTAAAATTTTGCTTGTTTCATTTAGTTTATTCTGCAAAGGAGTCTGTGGAGGCTTAGCATTATTTATCAATCCTGCAATTTTTCCTATTTGAGTGTTCATTCCTGTTTCAACTGCTACTGCTATGCTTCTCCCTGATGTAACGAAACTTCCTGAAAAAATTAAATTTGAAGATTCCAAAACTGGAGTATTACTTGGCATTATAGATTCTTTCTTTGAAACAGGATGAGACTCTCCTGTTAAAATCGATTCCTCTACTTTTAAATTTCTTGCAGTTATTAACCTTGCGTCAGCGCAAATTTTATCTCCTGATTCCAAGAGAAGTATATCTCCTGGAACTATTTCTTCAGAAAAAACTTGCAAATCTCTGGAATTTCTCCTGACTTTTACCTTGGAAATTGACATTTTTTTAAGAGAATCTATCGCTTTATGAGCTTTGCTCTCTTGTGCCACTCCTATCAATGCATTGCAAATTACTATACTTAAAATTATTATTGAATCTACGTAATCGTTATTTTTATTTATTATCGAAGTTATAAACGATATT
This sequence comes from uncultured Clostridia bacterium, assembly GCA_946186155.1. GTDB lineage: Bacteria > Bacillota > Clostridia > Oscillospirales > Acutalibacteraceae > Improbicoccus. Next base: position 5,138 of record CAMHLN010000014.1, read on the forward strand.
AACGCAGCTATAAGGAGTATAATAACCATAAAATCGGAAAACTGAGCTATAAATTTTTCCAAAAAATTGAATTTTGAATTATCTTGCATTACGTTTTTTCCGTAATTTTCTCTTCGTAATATCACTTCCCTAGAACTTAGTCCTTTATCCATTTCTACTTTAAGCTTTTTTAATACTTCATCATATGATAAATTTTGCCAATTCAAATTCGAAATCCTCCATGTTATTTTCTGCTTTTTTGCACTTATAGAGTAAAGATATTCAAAATAAAACCACAATATGTTATAATTGAGAAGGAGAGTGAGTACTCTTGGATGAAAAAAAACTAATCGACGAATTTAACTACTCAAGAATTAAAGCAGCAAGATATAAAATTAGAGAACTCAAAAGAAACCGGGATTTTGACAAATATTTGAAGAATATAGGCGAGATATCTTTAAAATTATCTAAAATTAGAGTGAAAAAAAATAAGTTTGGGAATTTATCAGATGAAGATTCTGAAAAAGAAAGAGAATTAACCCAAAAGCTCGATTTTTTGTTGAATGAAAAAAGTAAATATGAAAAATTTTATGGTAACTATAGATGTCCTGTCTGCCAAGATAAAGGCAGAGTGGATGGCAAAATTTGCAAATGTCTTGAAAATTTGATAAAAGTTAATAGGTTTGATTTTTTGAACAGACTTCTCCCCTTAAGAGATTTTACGTTTGAAAATTTTAGTGTGAATTACTATTCCGATAGCTTAAATGATGACAAAATGTCTGACAGAAAATATATGGGTCGTGTTTTGAAGTTTTGCCTTGAATATGCACAAAAGTTTACTATTAGTTCTCCTAGTTTGTTGCTAATCGGAAGAACGGGCCTCGGTAAGACTCACATTTCAGCTTCTATTGCCAATTTAGTTTTAAGTAAAAATTTTGATGTTTTTTATTTTTCATCTTTAAATCTCCTTCAGATTTTCGAAGAAAGAAAATTTTCGTATGTGCATGAGTTTTTCTACTCGGAAGAAAATATATTTAAGTGCGATCTGCTTATTATAGACGATTTAGGAGCAGAGTTCCTAACTAAATTTACAGAATCTGTAATTTACAATATCATAAATTTTCGTACGATGAGAGAACTTCCTACTATAATAAATACTAATTTAGGATTTGAAGAATTAGGTTCAAGATACGACGAAAGAATAGTTTCAAGAATAATCGGAAAATTTAAACCTATTAAGTTTGTTGGTTGCGATATAAGACAGAAAAAAGCAAATCAAAGATAGTTTTTCGCTATGTGTAAAAATTTAAAATTAATCAAAGAGGTGATATATGTGCTTCCTTTTGAGAGTTTCATAAAAAATAGATTAAGTGAAAAAAGATTCAAACATTCCGTTAACGTTGCCAAGGCTGCTCGATGGCTAGCGTTCAAGTATGAAGCTAACGATTCTAAAGCAGTCATTGCGGGAATTTTACATGATTTAACAAAAGAATGGAAAACTCATGATCATTTAATGTTTTTGCAAAAATATAACATAGGAGTAACTAAATATGAGTACGGCTCAAAAAAACTATTTCATGCAATAACAGCTTCTATATATGCTAAAGCAGTTCTGAGAATTACAGATCTTGATATACTAAATGCCATCAGATTTCACACTACTGCAAGGCCAGAAATGTCTAAGTTGGAAAAAATAGTATATTTGGCTGATTTTATCTCCGATGATAGAAGTTTTAGTGGTGTCGACCGATTGCGAGCATTGGCATCTATTAATTTAGACGACGCTGTTTTTGCTGGTCTTTCGTACACCATAAAAGAATTATCAGACGACAATAAAGTTATTCATCCTAATACGATTAATGCATATAATGAATTTGTTCTTACTAAAGAAAGAGAAAATAGTATAAAATCGAAAAATGATGACTTGGCAAAATACATTAGTTTCAAACCTTTTCGAGAATCAGTTCGTGTGTAGTCGTTGTGATAATTTAGACTAAATTTTAAGGAGTGTTTTCATGAGAGATTTTAAATCTATAGAGTCAAAATGGCAAAAAATTTGGGACTCATGTGATGATTTTCACGCTGTAAATATGAGCAAAAAGCCTAAATATTATTTACTTGTTGAGTTTCCTTATCCGTCAGCTCAGGGACTTCATGTGGGTCACCTGAGAAGTTACGTGGCTCTTGATATAGTAGCAAGAAAAAGAAGAATGCAAGGATACAATGTGCTTTATCCCATGGGTTGGGATGCTTTCGGATTGCCTACGGAAAATTACGCAATAAAAAATAATATTCATCCAAGAACAGTAACTGAACAAAATGTTAAGCAATTTAAAAAGCAATTAAAAAGTGTTGGAATTTCATTCGATTGGAAGAGAGAAATTAATACAACTTCTAGTAATTACTACAAATGGACTCAGTGGATTTTTTCAAAGTTATTCGAAAAAGGATTAGCAACAAAAGAAGAAACTACAGTTAATTGGTGCAGTTCATGCAAATGTGTTCTTGCAAATGAAGAAGTTGTAGGAGGTCAGTGCGAACGATGTGGGGCAGATGTAACTCAGAAAAAGAAAAAACAATGGATTCTAAAAATTACAAAATATGCCCAAAGATTAATAGATGACTTAAAATTGGTAGATTTTCCTGACAGGGTTAAAACTCAGCAAACAAATTGGATAGGTCGTTCTGAAGGAGCAAAAATTTCGTTTCCGACAAATGTGGGAGAAGATTTAACCATTTTTACCACTCTTCCTGAAACAATTTTCGGAGTTTCCCACATTATTGTTGCTCCTGAACACAAATTCATAGACAAATTTAAAGATAAAATTAAAAATATAGATGAAGTTTTGGAATATAGAAAAAAAGTTTCGAAAGTAAAAAAAGAAGAACGCACCGATGCTAACAAAGCAAAAACAGGAGTCAAAATACTTGGAATAACTGCTAAGAATCCTGTGAATGGCAAAGAAGTTCCTGTTTTTGTCTCAGATTATGTATTGGTAGACCACGGAACCGGAGTAGTTATGGCTGTTCCTGCTCACGACCAGCGAGACTTTGATTTTGTTCAGAAATATAAGATTGAATTTATCTCAGTAATGCAGGAGAATCCTGAAACTGGAAAAATGGAAATGATAAATTCAGATTTTCTCAACGGACTAGATGTAATTAGTGCCAGAAAGAAAATTATAGAATATGTTTCGGAGAAAAAAATTGGAGAAAAACATGTTAGCTATAAACTTCGTGACTGGATTTTCGCTCGCCAACGCTATTGGGGAGAACCTATTCCTATAATAAATTGTGAAAAATGTGGTCCTGTTCTAGAAAAAAACTTGCCTTTGATTCTTCCGGATATAGAAAATTTTAAAACTTCAGAAAACGGAGAGTCTCCTCTTTGTTTGACTGATTGGATTCACACAAAGTGCCCAAAATGTGGAAGAGATGCTTTGAGAGAAACAGATACAATGCCTCAATGGGCGGGGTCTTCTTGGTATTTTTTGAGGTATCTTGATCCTGAAAATGATGAATGTTTAGCTTCGAAGGAGTCTATAAACTATTGGATGCCCGTAGATTGGTATAACGGTGGAATGGAGCATACTACCTTGCACTTGCTATATAGTAGATTTTGGCACAAATTTTTGTACGATATCGGCGTAGTTAATACCCCTGAACCTTATAAAAAGCGTACGAGTCATGGAATGATTCTGGGTAATAACAACGAAAAAATGAGTAAATCCAGAGGAAATGTTGTCAATCCAAACGATGTTGTTGAGGAATATGGAGCAGATGTTATACGTCTTTATGAGATGTTCATGGGAGATTTCGAAAAAAGTGCTCCTTGGAGTGACGAAAGTATCAAAGGATGCAAGAGATTTCTTGATAAATATTGGAATCTTAAAGATATCGTTTCAGATGAGCCAAATATAAGAGAAAATTTTGTTTCAGATTTCAATAAAACAATCAAAAAAGTCGGAAATGATATTGAAAATTTGAAATTCAACACTGCCATTGCATCCATGATGGATTTGATAGGAAAAATAAAAGATAGTGGCCAAATCACTAGGGAAGAACTTAAAATATTTACTATTTTACTGAATCTATTTGCACCGCATGTAACCTCGGAAATTTGGGAAACAATGGGATTCGAAGGAAATATAAATTTTGTGGAATGGCCTAATTATGATGAGTCGTTGATTTCTTCAGAATTTAAAGAAATAGTAGTACAGATAAATGGCAAAGTTCGAGATACATTCCTAATAGATTCTGATTTGGACGATGAGGAATTAATTAAGAAATCTAAGGAACAACCAAAAATCAAGGAATTAATCAAAAACAAACAAATAACAAAAGAAATATGTGCAAGAAATAAATTAGTAAATTTGGTGATAAATTAGAATGAATTTGTTAAAATATTGTGGCTATTTAAAACAAAAAATTCAGAATTCTATTGATGAATGCAAATGTGAGCTGGATAAAAAATTTGAAAGTCCTGAAATTTTGTTAGAATTTCCTTCGGATAAAAGTCATGGAGATATTTCGACTAATGTCTCCATGGTTTGTTGCAAGTATTTTAAAATGTCTCCGAAGGAGATTGGCAAAAAAATAATAGAAAAATTAGGAAATTTGGAATATGTGAAGAAGTGCGAGATCGCGGGAGCAGGATTTATAAACTTTTTTCTAGATAACAAATTTTTCGAAGAAGTTCTGAGAGAAATAGATTCAGACCCTGAAAATTATGGAAATTTGGAGAGTAAAAATAAGAAAATTCTGGTTGAATTTGTTTCATCGAATCCTACAGGCCCTATGCATGTCGGAAACGCCCGTCTGGGAGCTCTTGGGGATTCTTTGTCTGAAATTTTGAAATGTTCTGGATTCGATGTTTGCAAAGAATTTTACGTAAACGATTCTGGAAATCAGATTAAAAAATTTTCTGAATCCTTAGCTTCAAGATATTTGCAAATTTTCAATCCAAGTGAGAATTTTCCAGAAGATGGATATCATGGCGACGATATAAAAAAATTAGCACAAAAATTCTATGAAATTCACGGAGATAAATATTTAAATTGTGACAAAGAAACTTTAGAAAAAGAAATTTTGGACTATTCTCTTCCTTTGAACATTGAGAGAATGAAATTAAATTTAAGCAACTATAAGGTAGAATACGATAACTGGTTCTACGAAAGTTCTTTATACTCTTCTGGAGAAATTGAAGATACTATAAATCATCTAAAACAAAAAGGAGCAACTTACACTAAAAACGACGCTTTATGGTTCAAAGCAACTGATTTTGGATCCGAAAAAGACGAAGTCTTAGTAAGAAATAATGGAATACCTACATATTTTGCAGCAGACATTGCTTATCATTTAAATAAGTTCTTAAAACGAAAATTTGACATTTGCGTAAATTTTTTAGGAGCAGACCACCACGGGCATGTTGCAAGAATGAGATCTGCGATGAGATGCTTTGAAATTGATGATTCAAGACTGGTATTTATAATTGTCCAGTTGGTTCGTTTAACTAAAAACGGGGAAATTTTAAAAATGAGCAAAAGATCTGGAAAATCCGAAACTCTCGAAGATTTTTTAAAAATTGTCAATATAGATTCTGCTAGATTTATATTCAACATGCAGGACCCTAATTCCACAATGGATTTCGATATAGATTTAACTGTAAAAAACGATAATTCTAATCCTTCTTATTATGTTAAATATGCATATGCAAGAATAAATAGTATAATCAAAAAATTTGGTGATAAAATCTCGGTTAATAACGTTAATTTTGAGCTTTTAAATTCAGAAATAGAACATGAAATAATATTTGAATTAGCTAAATTTCCATATGAGATAAATGAATCTTCAAAAATGATGGATTCCACAAAAATCATAAGATATGTAATAAATTTAGCATCTCTTTTTCACAAATTTTACAATTTAACTAAAATTTTATGCGATAAATATGAATTATCAACTGCCAGATGCTTTTTATGTCTCCAAATTCAGAGAGTTATAAAGAGAATTTTCATTATGTTAAAAATAGATATTCCAGAATATATGTAATTTCGAAAAAATTTATTAAAAACTATTGACTTTTAAAAAATATATGATAAAAATTAAATTATATTTTAAAAAGGAGAATAGATTTATGAATAAATTTCGTAGAAGTAAATTGTCAATCACTTTGGCAATTCTGTTTTTGTTAAATCAAACAACAATAGCAAATGAAAGCATTAGTCAAAATTTGGATATGAAAATAATATCACAGGTTATAGAGGATTACAACGAAAAATTAAGACCTCAGAAAAAGCAACTAGTCAATCAAATTTTAGAAATACTAGATAGTTTTCCTGAAGATTTTTTTATTAAAATCATAAAGACTTATAACGGTAATGGCTTTAAGCAATTTTCTTTTTTGGCAGAAGCAATTACAATATTAAATTCACTCATGGACAAAAACTCAGATGAAATTTTAAAACAAAAATTGGAAGAAACTAGAAGTAAAACTTTTAAATGTATACTAGACGACTTGAAAGATTCTATTACTCCAGATATCAAATCTCGTATTAATATTCAAGTTCACGCAAATTTCAAAAATGAAATTTTTTCTCAAGAGGATGAAGTATATATCATTGCTTCCGTTGGTGTTCCTTTACTGAACATAGCCACGCAGTTGCTCAAAATTGCTATATACACCAATTTATCAAATGCGCATGGTGTTCGAGATTTAATAAGTTTTGATTTAAAATGTAACACTTTGAGCCTGAAAAAAGAAAACACTAAATATTGTGACATGATTCTCAATGACGATGAAAGTCTAACGGTGAAAATTTTCAACAACAAACAAGAAATTTCGTTCCAATTTACATTGCGTAAATAACAAAATATGAAAAAAATTTTGGCATCCCAAAAACGGTGGATGTCTTATTTTATTTGTATTTTGTAAACCTAAAAAATTTATATTTTGTATTCAAAAACGATATTTTTCGCCATAAACGCTTGACTTTTTTTGTTTATTTTATACAATATTCCCGTGCTTTCAATCGATAATCCAAAATTCAAAAGGTTATCGCAGAAAGCTAAAAAAAACATAGGTGGTGATTTTTTTATGTTTATATTTAAAAAAATGTTTAAAAAAGCTTGCATATTGGGGACCTCCGCAATAATGTTAATCAATCTTAGTTTATCAAATGCTAACGCAGTAAACAAACCTACTAGTACTACGAAAGGGAAATTGCTAGGTAGTTCAAATATTTTGGATGAAAGTGAATTTAATAAAAATGTTTTATTACCTGAATTGGTTCTGAAAAAAAAGATCAAATATACTAGTTACCCTATGGATTTAATTGACAATCCAAACCAAGATTGGCAACAAAGCATTAGAATAAAAGACAAAAATAATCAAACAATTAATATAAGCGATGAAAAAGCAAGTGAGGTAGTTATGTACCTAAGGGTAGTAAAGGAAGGTGAAGATGACACAAGTAAAGATTGGATATTAGTTAGAAGAAACGGGCATAACTTCTGGGTATATGATACTTCGCTTCCGTCAGACTACTGGGCAAATGATAAAGTAGGAATAAGCAAATTACAAAGAACTGACATAGGAAAATACAACGTGTATTACTATATAGATGGTGGGACAGATTATGATAGCACAGAATCAGATGAATAATTTTTAATTAATAATAGATTGCTATTTATCATAGGTGGGGTGATGATGAATTGGAAAGATGTTGTCAGAATTTTATAAAAATCAAAAATTTATTCTTTATATTTATCTTGGCTATATTTTCAGGAATGTTTCACAAAGACACTCAAGCCGCCCCGCCGAATATAAATACCATTGGTGTCTGTTTTGGCAGTACCATAATAGACAAAGCAGATCTCCCAAAAATTAATAACGAAATTGTAAATTTGCAATATACAGGAGAAAATTTACCTCTTACCTACATAGACGATTTCTATGAAAACATGGGTAAAGTTTACTACAAAATAGGAGAAAATGGCTCATGGAGTGATGAAATTCCTGTTTTCAGTGAAATGGGGAACTATGACATTTACTACTATGTTTTAGGAAACAACAACTATAATGATTTAGGAAATCAATATAATCCTATCAAAATAACTGTAAAAATAAATGCAGATTTGCCGAAAATAGAAGACAATGTTTTAAATTTAGAGTACAAAGGAGATGACGTAACTCTAACTTACATCGATGATTTCTATAAAAACATGGGGAAAGTTTACCATAGAATAGGAGAAAATGGCTCATGGAGTGATGAGATTCCTGTTTTCAGTGAAATCGGAAATTATAATCTTTACTACTATGTTGTTGGAAACGATAATTATAACGATTTAGGAAATATTGAAAATCCTGTTCAAATCAATGTTAATGTCGAAGTGCCAAAAGATAATTGGGGAACTAGGGTCAACAATAACGGAATTATAAACTATGTTTCGGCAAACGGAACCACGAGTGCAGAGATTACGGAAAATGGTGTTATATGGCTAAAAGAGGAATCTGATGGCACAAGCGCATGGTATGGTGTAGACAATTCACAGGGAACATTTGCCAAAGGGTCTCGTTTCTGGGTTAAATGGCTTAGCGCTGAAAATGATCCGGAAGAATATCAGGAGTATTTCGAAAAACTTGATGAAACACACAAAAAACAAGCTGAAGAAAATAAACTTTGGATATTCCTTACGGGAGTAACTGGTCCTGATGGAAAAGATTACACGGATTTAGGCATAGATATAAAAATACCCTATTATATCCAACTTGGAGACGACTGGGATGAAGAAGATGTAAATGCATTGTTCATATCTGGAACAGAAGACGAACCGGTTAATGTTCAGTTTGGTACTGTTGAGTCGTTTAACTCGCAGTTCGACAACATAAACTTCCCAGAAACTACCGGAAGTTACGCAAGATTGCTTTTGAGGCACTTTTCTCCTTACGCAGTATACGATAAAGTTGACAATAATAGTCAAAACGATGACAGCCAAAGTGAGGAAAAAAATAAGAACAAAGATGATAGCCAAAATGAAGAATACGAAAATAAATCAAATAGCTACGATAACCAAAGCTCAGAGTCAAGATACTCGTCAAGCAATATTGAAAAAAGTACAAAAATAAAAACCGGTATACAAAACTCTAGAATTAGCATGTTCATCTTGATGTTTTTCATATCCCTAACAACTTTAGCACTTTGTTTAATTAAAAGCTCCAGAAGAATTATAATGAGATGTATCCAAGTAAAACACCAAATAAAACCAATATTATTGCAATCATCTGCAAAGTCAGATACTTGTAAATTATTTTCGACTCCTAAAATAAGGTTTCAAAATTCTCAAAAGATTTTAAATTCAAACAAACCAAAAACAATAATAGTTAAATATGACGTTAAAAATTCAAAGAATACACAAGAAATATCTCAACTCTTTTCCTTTAATCCCACAAAATTAACTAGAATTTTTCTTATTTCGTTTGAATCGTTTCTTTGGCTAGCAACTTTTAACAATTCCATATTTTTTCGGAAAAAATCTGCATCTAAGTTCATCGGATTCTCCACGTAAATCTTATTGTTCTCTGTAACCTGACAATTTTCATCAGATATCAAAAGTTCTTCGAAAAGCTTTTCTCCTGGCCTCATACCAACATATTCTATTTTAATTTCTTCATTTGGAATAAATCCTGAAAGTCTGATTAAATTTTCAGCTAAATCTTTAATTTTCACAGGCTCCCCCATGTCGAGAACAAATATTTCTCCTCCTTTAGCTATTCCTCCAGCAGTTAAAACCAAAGAAACAGCCTCAGGTATAGTCATGAAATACCTTATTATTTCTGGATGAGTAACAGTAACAGGGCCTCCTTTTTTGATTTGTTCCTTAAAAAGAGGAATAACGGATCCATTCGAGCCCAAAACGTTTCCAAATCTGACTGCAACGAACTCTGTATATTCGCTTTTTTTGGCCATAGATTGAATTATAAGTTCGCAAACTCTTTTCGAAGCTCCCATGACACTCGTGGGATTAACTGCTTTATCTGTAGATATTAAAACAAATTTTTTAACATTGTACTTATTTGCAGACATTGCAACATTTAGAGTTCCAAAAACGTTGTTCTTGATAGCTTCTTCCGGGTCAGTCTCCATCAATGGAACATGTTTATGAGCTGCTGCATGAAAAACAACGTCTATTTTTTTTTCTCTAAATATTAAATCCATTTTTTCAGCATCCCTTATACTTGCTATTTCAACTTCCAATTTGTTTTTGAAATCTGAACTTCTGTGAGTCATTTTCAATTCTTGCTGAATTGCATATGCTCCATTTTCGCAGATATCTAAAACTATTAATTTTTTTGGATTCAAATCGAAAATCTGCCTGCAAAGTTCGGATCCTATAGAACCTCCTCCTCCTGTTACAAGAACATTTTTATTTTTTATGTATCCTCCATATTGTTTGGAATCAAAAATAACAGGTTCTCTTCCTAAAAGATCTTCTATTTCCACATTTCTTATAGACGGAAAAATAGAAGACCCCGAAACAAAACTTTCATATATTTTGGGAATAACTCGAACTTCAAGATTAGTTTTTGCGCAGACATCCAATATTCTTCTTTTATCTTCATTCGAGATATTAATTATAGAAAAAAGAATAATTTCTATGTTTTCATTCTCGCAAATATTAGGAATTTCATAAGTTGAACCATAAACTTTAGTTCCTAGAATACTTCTCCCAATTTTTGACCTATCATCATCTGCGATACATATTGGAAGATATTCACTATCATTTCTTTTTGAAATTTCCTTCAAAACCATAGCAGAGGCTTCTCCAGCACCCACTATTAATAATCTTTTTCTTTTTGAACGATAATTAAAATTTTTGTCCAAAACAAGATTTATCCTATAAATTATCCTTGATAAACAAATAGAAAACTCAGATATCAAAAGAAAAATGACATAAGTTCTTATTCCCAAATTCATGTTGAAAAAAACCGAAGTAATGCAAAACAAAAAATTTGAACAAAATGTCGCAAATCCGATATAGAAAAAATCTTCTACGTCAGCATATCTCCATATTCTATTGTAGAGTTTAAAACAAATAAAAATCAAAGAAAAACAGATATTTAATATGATTAAACATTTAAGAAATAAACTCTCGAATCCCAAAAGAGAAAAACTATTTTTGTTCAATCCAAAAGTAAGATAAAACGAAAGATTCCATATTATAAAATCAAATATGAAGATAAACTGCTTCTTTAATTTTTTTATACTAAAATACAAATTATTCAAATTTTTCCTTGATAATTTAATTATTATTATTTAAAAATTTTTTGGCAAAAAAATCACACGCAAAGCAAGCAGTCACCCCAATAGTTCCATATATCAGTATAACCACTAATGAATGAATATCTTTTGGGGCCATTCCAGCCCCTAATCCTGAAAATGTAAAAGACATTCCTAAAAACATAGCAGAAATTGAGCTAAAAATCTTGCTTGCATGAGTTCCATATCGTGCAATTAACATGTTTATAAAAAATCCAACAGATAATGTACCTATCGAGAAAGAATGAAAATGCCATCCAGTAAAAAGGTCTAAATTTGAAGATGCCCAAATCATAGCATTTGCTACAAAATACCCCAAGACATATCCTAAAAGAGATCTATATCTCTCCATTTTCGGAGAAGAAGAAAACAAAGTCCAACTTATAAAGGCAATCCACATAAATGATTTTCCTTCAGCAAAAAGAGGAGCCACCAAACAATCAATTATGGTCATTAAAACAACTATCATTCCAACCGAAAACGCATATGCCATTTTTCTGCTCTTTTTTCGAGTTTGAGGAGAAACATTATCCAATTTTTCTCCTAGTTCTGTTTTCACAGATTCTATTTCATTACCCATAAATCTCACCTTTCTTTTAATTTTGTAATTAAAGAGTACCGAAAATACGGTCTCCTGCATCTTCTAAACCAAGCATAATATATCCTTTTTAGTCCAATTCTCTATCTAAACTTGCAAAATAAATTTTAACTTCAAAATGCCTGTCATCCAACTTTTTGCTCCACATGGAGCGGAAATTCAACATAAACAATTTATGTTAATTTTTTATTTTTTAAAGAGTACCGAAAATACGATCTCCCGCATCTCCTAAACCAGGCATAATATATCCTTTTGAGTTCAATTCTCTATCTAAACTTGCAGAATAAATTTTAACATCAGGATGCTTTTCGTTTACTTTTTTTATTCCTTCAGGAGCAGAAATCAAACATAAACAAGTTACATCAGTAACATTGTGCTCTTTAACTACATCTATAGCATCGCAAATTGAACCTCCTGTTGCTAGCATAGGATCTAAAATAAAAACATGACCTTTTGATATATTCTTTGGAAGATTGCAATAATATCTCACAGGTCTCAAAGTTTCTTCATTACGAAACATTCCAATATTTCCGACACTTGCATCTGGAACACATTCTAAAGCTCCTGGGACCATACCAAGTCCTGCTCTCAAAACTGCCACGAAACAAATAGGACCAAAGCTAAATCCATCAGTTTCTTCAAGAGGAGTTTCAATTTTGCTCACTTCAAGCTTTAAATCTTTGCATGCTTCATAGCACAAAAAAATCGAAAGATCTTTAACAAGATTTCTAAACTGCGAAACAGAACAATTTTTGTCTCTTATCAAAGATACTTTATTTTTAACTAAAGAATTATCTAGCAAATAAAAATTAGAAAATTTCATACATTTTCTCCTTAAGTATTAAAATTCATTTTTTCAATTTTTTGAATGGATTCTAGCCTTTTTTCATGTCTTCCACCGTCAAATTCAGTATTAAGAAAAATATCCACCATTTTCGTGGCAGAATTAATATCAGTAACTTTTTGGCCAAAACAAATAACGTTAGCATTATTGTGTCTTCTTGCAAATTCAGCGTGAAAATCACTTGTGCAAAGAGCAGCTCGAATTTTAGGAACTTTATTAGCAACAATAGAAACTCCTATTCCAGAACTGCAACATATAATCCCAAACGAATCATTCTCTGAGACTTTTTTGGCAACGGAATAGGAATAATCAACATAATTAACACTTTCTTCGCTGAAAGTACCTAAATCTATACAATTTACATTTTTTGATTCAAGATATTTTTTGATTCCTTCTTTTAATTTAAATCCACCATGATCAGAACCAATAAAAACATCAGCCACTAAATTCTCCTTTCACTTTAAATTTCTTCAAATAATTAGCTTTCAATGATTTTGCTGAATCCCCCCCGCTAACCAAGAATTTTCTGTAGGCAGCTTGTCCGACGAAATCTGAATCTACTTCTTTGGCGTAAAATCTCGGAGCGAACTTACAGAAACAAACACCCAAATTATAGCACAACTCAGCAATATTTCCAACAAAAACAATTTTTTTATTTTCATTTTTTACAATATCTTTCAATTCCTCGAATCTTATAAATCTATCTTCAAACCTTGGCTTCCAAAAATCCCCATCAATGCTTTCGTATGAATTAAAATATATTTCTTCTTTGTTTGCTTCAATGCAAGAATATATGACGGTATTTTCGGCCAGTTCACATGAGTAAGCTAAAGACAAAAGAGATGAGACTCCAATGCATGGCTTGTTGTGAACTAAGGAAATTCCCTTAATTAAAGATAATCCTATCCTTATTCCTGTGAACGATCCTGGCCCATTACAAACTGCGAACAAATCTATATCTTCAAATTTTGTTGAAGTTAAACTCATCAAATTTTCAAGAGAATTAAAAATAACCTGGCTATGAAGTAGCCTACAGTTCAGAAATATTTTTCCTAAAACTTTTTGGCCATCTAAAATTGAAACAGAATTGGATTTTCCAGAAGTATCAATAGATAAAATTTTCATGATTTCACCGTTAAATAAATAATTTTTACTCATTCAATGCTTGACATTTAATTATGTGTATGGTAAAAGTGAAAATCAATGGTGGGTTGTGCCCAAGTAGCTTATAGAGCAGAGCGTTGTTTTTTCGCAGAGGTGTCGGTGCGAGTCCGTCCTTGGGGTATTTTTTAGTAAAGTGAGGTTGAGAGATATGTACGCAGATAAAACCCTTGTTTGTAAAGAGTGTGGTAAAGAGTTCGTTTTTACTGCTGGAGAGCAGGAATTTTATGCAGAGAAAGGCTTTGAAAATGAGCCTCAGAGATGCCCCGAGTGTCGCGCTGCTAGAAAAGCTAGCCGTATGGGCCCTCGCGAAATGCACACAGCAGTTTGTGCTGCATGCGGTGGAGAAGCTAAAGTTCCTTTTTCTCCTCGTGAAGATCGTCCTGTTTACTGCAGCGAGTGTTTTGCAAAAATGAAGGAAGAATAGTTATCTTCCCAGAATTTGACCCCATTTGGGGTCTTTTTTGTTGGTGAATATGTTCAAATTATGTAAGAGATTGCTGGCGTGTGCAAATTTTGTATACTCCAAAACCATCGTAGATGTTGGCACTGATCATGCCAAACTTCCCATATGGTTATTGAAAAATAAAATTATAGACTATGCCTTAGCTTGCGATATAAACAAATTTTCAGTTGTAAAATCGCTGAATAACGTGAAAAAATACGCGTTGGAAGATAAAATCAAAGTAGTTTTATCTGATGGATTGCAAAATATAGATGAAAATTTTTCTGATACAATAGTTATCGCTGGTCTCGGAGGGAAGACTATATCAAAAATCTTGAGAGAATGTCCATGGAGTAATAAAAAAAGCAAAAAATTCATTCTTCAGCCTACAAGATGTGACCATGATTTAAGAATTTTCTTGGCTAAAAATGGATTTCAAATAGATTCCGAACTGGTAGTTAACGATGGAATTTACAACTATTCTACTATTTTATCCCGCTATATTGGAGAAGAACTAGAATTTGACGATTTGTATCCATTTGTTGGTAAAATAAGGCCCAAAAAAGAATCATTAAATTATTTAGAAAGACAAGTAAGATACATCGAAAAATGCTCAAAAGGATTCAAATTTGACAAGGAAAAAACAGAAAAAACAGAGAAATTATTATCGAAAATGAAAGAACTTATCAGCAAATATAAGGAGTCAAAATGAACACTGTTTACGATATATTTAATTTTATAGATAGCTTCGCTCCGTTTGAGTCTCAGATGGATTATGACAATTCTGGATTACTTGTTGGAGATTTTTCAAAAAAAGTAAAAAAGTCTCTTATTTGCTTAGATATTACCAAAGATGTAATAAATGAGAGCTTAAATATCGGAGCAGATTTAATAATAAGTCATCATCCTGTTATTTTTCACCCCATCAGGTGTTTGCTCTCAGATAGTATAACGTATCTTCTTGCAAAAAACGAAATTTCTGCGATATGTGCTCATACAAACTTAGATTTATCTCCTATAGGAGTCAATTGTTGCTTATTTGAAAAGTTAAAATTAAAAAACCAATCTGCTTTGTCATCATGCAATGGATATGATTTGGGATATTGTGGAACAGTCGAAAAAGAAATGTCATCAAAGGAATTTGCACAATTTGTTAAACTCAATCTTGAGTGCAAATCAATAAGGTTTACCAATATTTCTAACAAAGTAAATAAAGTGGCAATTTGTTCAGGAGCAGGAGGAAATTTAATTTTGGATGTAAAAAAACAAAATTGTGATGCATTTGTAACAGGAGAAATTAAGCACAGTGACATTCTTTTTGCGAATGATAACGGAATTTCAATTTTCGATGTCGGTCATTTTAAATCTGAAAACATAGTGGTTCCTCACTTAAAAAGAATTTTACAAGAAAAATTTGATATGATAGAATTTGTCGAATCTAATGTATGCAATGATAAAATTCAGTTTATTTAAGAAAAATGCAAAAAAATTGACATAGCCTTATTTTTTTATTTCACTACTCTCGTTCAAAAAACGTTTTACAATAAAAATTTGACATGATAGAATTTGTTGAGTCTAATGTATGTAGTGATAAAATTCAGTTTATTCAGAAAATTCAAAAGATAGGAAATTCAAAAGAGGGGAATATGAAAAAAGCAATCTATAGATTTTTTTTGTCTCTAATATTTTTGTTTCTTTATTCTCCTATTTTTATTCTGATTGCTAATTCTTTCAACTCTTCTAAATCTAGGTCAGTTTGGGGAGGATTTACTCTAAAATGGTACAAGCTTCTTTTCACAGATTACAGTATTCTTCGTTCTGTGGAAAGCACAATTTTGATAGCTATCGTTTCCTCTGCAATAGCAGCTGTTTTAGGAACTTTTGCATGTGTAGGAATGATAAATTCAAAGAAATTTTTTCAAAACAGTCTGATTAATCTTAACAATATCCCTATGGTTAATCCCGACATAGTTACAGGAATTTCTTCAATGATATTTTTTATTGCAATCTATAAAACAACGGGACTTTTTAGGCCTGGGTTGTCTACTTTAATAATAGCTCATTCCACATTTTGTGCACCATACGTTTTTTTGTCAGTTTTACCTAAAATTAGGCAAGTTACTCCTCAAATTTCTGAAGCTGCACAAGATTTAGGATGCACTCCATTTCAAGCATTCAGAAAAGTTCTTCTTCCCGAGATAACTTCGGGAATAGTAACTGGAGTAATAATGTCTTTTGCCATGTCGATAGACGACTTTACTATTAGCTACTTCACGAGTGGAAACGTACAAACTTTGCCTTTGGCCATATATTCCATGACTAGAAGGTCTATAAGTCCTGAAATAAACGCACTTTCTACTATATTTTTCCTCGCAATATTGGCAATTTTGATAATAATAAATCTAATAAGCGACAATGTTGAATGGATATAGGATGTTAATGTTAATGTTAATGAAATTTTCTCGAAAGATATTAATTTTTATTCTTACATTTTTCCCCATATTACTTTTTCTGATATTTTTGAAAAAAAATAGCTCAGAAACGGTTACGTTAAATGTTTACAACTGGGGAGATTTCATGTC
Organism: uncultured Clostridia bacterium; assembly: GCA_946186155.1. Taxonomy (GTDB): domain Bacteria; phylum Bacillota; class Clostridia; order Oscillospirales; family Acutalibacteraceae; genus Improbicoccus. The sequence goes on from CAMHLN010000014.1 coordinate 22,065, forward strand.
TCTTGGAGGAGATTCAGGAAAAAACGTAAACGAACTCTTCACTCAAAAAACAGGAATCAAAATAAATTACACTACTTTTCAGAGCAACGAAGAAATGATGACCAAAATTATGGGAGGAGGAGCAGAATATGATGTCATTTTTCCATCAGATTATTGCGTTTCCAAGTTAATAGATAATGATTTATTAGCAGAAATAAATTTTGACAACATACCAAACTATAAACTAGTAAGTTCAGATTTAAAAAATTTAGAATTTGACCCTGATGGAAAAAAATATGTTGCTTATTCTTGGGGGGTTTTAGGAATTTTTTATAACAAAGATTATGTTAAAGAAAAAGTCACATGGGATTTGCTATGGAACAAAAAATATAAAAATAAAATTTTGATGCTTGATAATCCAAGAGATGCTTTGTCGATTTCTTTATTGCGGGAAAAAAAATCTATTAATAGTGAAAAAATTGAAGATTGGACTGAAGCAGCAGAAGATTTGCAAAATCAAAAAAGTTTAGTTTCAAATTATATGTCTGACCAAATTTTTGATAAGCTAATAGGAGAAGAAGATTATATTGCCCCCTTTTACTATGGGCATAGTCCTCAAAATGACGTTCTGAAAAAAAGTCCCAATATAAAATTCGACGTTCCTAGGGAAGGAACAAATAAATTCATAGATTGTATTTGCATATTAAAAAGTTCTAAACACAAAAAAGAGGCTGAAGAATACATAAATTTTTTATGTGGAGACGAAATTTCATACATAAATTCTAAAGTGACGGGATATTTTCCTGCAAACCAAAATGTAGCTGAAAAATTAATTGAAAAATCCGAATTTTTGAATTCATACGATAAAAGCAAATTTTATGTATACAAAGACCTTTCTCCTGAAATTTCAAAATTTACAGACGATGCATGGGTAAATATAAAAGCAGGAAATAAAAAATTTCATTTTCAAAACTTAGTATTGATTTTGATATTTTCATCTCTTATAATATTCTATATTGCGATTTTAGTCGCAAAAATCAAAAAAAAGAGTAGGAGTGATTAGGGTGTTTAAAGTCTCATTCAAAAAAGAGAAGTTCGATAAAAACATTTCTCTTTTGGATTTTGCTAAAATCAGCGGAGTTGAAAATCCGTGCGCTGCAAAAATTGAAGGCAAAATTTTTGAATTAAGTCATAATTTGAGCAACGATTGTGAGGTGAATTTTTTAACTTTTGACGATATCGAAGGAAAAGAAATATATTGTCACACCGCTTGCCACATTATGGCCCAAGCAATCAAGAGAATCTATCCTAAATCTAAGTTAGGATTCGGTCCTCCTACTGATTTGGGATTTTTTTACGATATAGATTTCTCAGAAGAGAATTTCTCAAAAGATGACATACCGAGAATTGAATCTGAAATGAAAAAGATAATATCTGAGAATCTCACAGTTTCCAAAAAAGAGGTTTCAATATCTGAAGCAAAGCAAATTATGCAAGGTAGAAACGAAAATTACAAAATTGAGTTGATAAACGACTTAGGAAGCAATCAAAAAAGTGTAACTTTGAGGTCTCAGGGAGAATTCGTAGATATTTGCAAAGGTCCTCATATGCCGTCCACTGGATGCATCGGAGTCATTCATATTTCAAGCGTCACGGGAGCATATTGGAAAGGCGACCAGAAAAATAAGATGTTGACGAGAATATATGGATATGCATTTCCAAGAGAAGAGCAATATCAGAATTTCATCAAAAACTTAGAAGAAAATTACAAAAGAGACCACAATAAAATTGGTAGAGCGTTGGGATATTTCACGACGGTAGACTATATAGGTCAAGGACTTCCAATCTTGATGCCGAAAGGTTCGAGAGTCATTCAGATTATGCAGAGATTCGTCGAAGATGAGGAAGAAAAAAGAGGATATTTGTTGACCAAAACTCCTTTTTTGGCTAAATCTGACCTTTATAAAATTTCGGGACACTGGTATCACTACAAAGAAAACATGTTTATCCTCGGAGAAGAAAAAAAAGAGTCTGAGCAATTCGCATTAAGACCTATGACTTGTCCATTTCAGTTCCAGGTTTATTTATCAAAAGAAAGAAGTTACCGCGATTTGCCTATGAGATTAAATGAAACTTCTACTTTGTTTAGAAACGAACAAAGTGGTGAAATGCATGGGCTTATCAGGTTACGTCAATTTACGATATCAGAAGGACACATAGCTTGCACTCCTGAACAACTTGCAACAGAGTTTAAAGAGTGCTTAGAACTCGCTCAATTCATGATGAGAACTTTTAAAATTGAAAATGAAGTTTACTATAGATTTTCAAAATGGGACGAAAATGACAAGGAAAAATATATAGGATCCGCTGATGAGTGGAATAAAGTTCAGAATACGATGAAAGAAATTCTGGATTCGTGTAATCTCGAATACACTGAAGCTGACGGTGAGGCTGCATTTTATGGCCCAAAATTGGATATCCAGTTCAAAAATGTTTATGGAAAAGAAGATACTCTCATAACAATTCAAATAGATTTTCAGCTTGCAAAAAAATTCGAAATGCTTTACACTGATAAGGATGGTGTCAAGAAGTATGCATACGTTATTCATAGAACTTCTCTCGGATGCTATGAAAGAACGTTAGCTTTGTTGCTGGAAAAATACGCAGGATTAATGCCTCTTTGGTTAGCTCCTGAACAAGTTCGAATTTTGCCAATGAACGAAAAAATGATTGAAAATGCATCAGATATCAAGTCAAAAATGCAAAGTTTCGGAATAAAAAGAGTGGAAATAGATAATAGCAACGAAAAAATAGGATACAAAATCCGCCTTGCGCAGGAAGAAAAAGTTCCATATATGGTAATATTAGGAAGTAAGGAAATCGAAAATGGCACGCTTTCTGTCAGAAGCAACAAAAGTGGAGATTTAGGTTCCATGAAATTCGATGACTTTGTTTCGATAATAAAAAAAGAAATTGATAATAAAGAATGATTTTATGAAAAGATTTAAGTCTATAGCTATAGATGGCCCTGCAGGAGCTGGAAAGAGTGAAGTTTCTAAAATTTTGGCGAAAAATTTAGGATTTTTGCACGTCGACACAGGAGCTCTTTACAGGGCAATTGCTTGGTATATGCTAAATAATAGTATAGATGACAAGGAAATGCACAACAAGCTCGATAAAATGAAAATCGAATTAAAATTTCAAAACACTGAACAGTTGTTATTTTTGAATGGTGTAGATATAACGGATAAAATAAGAACTCAACAAATTTCCGAGGCAGCATCACAAATTTCGTCGTTTGGTTTTATTCGAGATTTTCTTTTGTCAACCCAGAGAAATTTAGCTAAGCACAACAATGTCATAATGGATGGAAGAGATATTTCTACTATTGTTTTGCCAGATGCTGATGTCAAAATTTTTTTAACTGCTGAAGTTCATGAAAGGGCTCTCAGGAGGATGAAACAACTCAAAGAAAATGGTAAAAATTGCAACTTTGAAGAAATTTTGGAATCTATTAGGGTACGAGACAAAAATGATTCAACGAGAAAAATTGCTCCTTTGAAGCCTTCAAAAGATTCATTAATATTCGATACAACAGGATTATCACTTGACGAAGTAGTAAGCAAATTGTTAAAATATATAAAGGGTGTGATTTAGCTGTTATACGGTTGTCTCATAGGAATTATTAAACTTTTTTTGTATGTTTTTTTCCCATATGAAGTCAAGGGAAAGGGGAATCTTGCTGGATTAAAAAGAGGATTTCTGATTTGCTCAAATCACATTTCAAATTTAGATGCCATTTTCATATCTGTTGCTTTAAACCGTAAGGTTTATTTTTTAGCAAAGGCTGAACTTTTCAAAAATCCATTTTTTTCTTTTTTTTTAAAAAAATTCGGAGCGATATGTATAAGAAGAGGAGAATATGACTTTCAAGCTTTGAGCCGAGCAGAAGAGATACTAAAGTCAAACCAAATTCTGGGAATATTCATAGAAGGAACAAGGAGCAAAACAGGAAAATTTCTTCGCCCAAAAAGTGGAGCGACAATCATAGCAAATGAAACTAAATCTCCGATTTTGCCAATTTGCATAACCCCAAAAGATGGTAAAAATGTAAAAATATTCAAAAGGACTACTATATCTATTGGCTCTCCGATAGAGAAAATAACACTCGAAAGCAACGAATACAAAGAAA
>CAMHLN010000015.1 GCA_946186155.1 uncultured Clostridia bacterium
CGGAAATGATAAAAAGAATAAAAAAGAAAAAGTTATTCGCATGCTGACAAAAACAGCAAAGCAACAAGCAGAATATATAACAAGTTAAATACAATCGAACATTCTCTTTTGAGAACTATAAATAAGATTACTGATAAACTAGAAGAAAGCGACGGAGATGCATTTGCTGAAAATGAAAATGAAGAAAACAAAGGATACCAAAATTTCAGGTTATTCAAAAGCAAAAAATATGAAACATCAATTTTCAGTGAACGATTCAGCAGCTCAACGGTATCAATAACTAGAGATGACGTGGAAGAAATGAAGGAAAAACTTGATAGTTTCCACGAAGAAGTTATGGAACAAAAAAATACAATTGCTTCAACTAATGTTTTAGTAGAGATATACGAGTGTCTTTCTGATGTTTATGATTTAATGATTGAGAATCATTTAGAAAACAATAAATTAAATAATTTAATTCAAAAATCAGAAAAATTTAAAAATAATGAAGAAAAAACGGAAAAAATTAATTCTCAAATTTCTAAAGCAAATAATAACATAACAAAATACAAAAAAGATATTAAAGAGAAAATTGAACAATTTAATCAAGATTCAAATAATAAAAATGAAAAAAATGAAAAAAACGAAGAAAAAGAAAATAAAAAATTTGATTTAAAAGATTTTCGAAAGGAATGTAAAGAAAATATCTTTGATCCATGGAAAAAAGAGTATGAAACTTTGTGCTCTGAATGGTATAATATAGATACTGAAAACAGGTTCTTCAAACACGCTCGTACGGGACTTAACTGGGCTAATGCATTTTGGCCAACAAAGTTGACACAAATGTTGACCAAAGCAATATAAATTTAATCCAGCAATTTCACCATAATCGCAGTCATGTCATCGTCGGAAGAATTTGCTCTTTTTTCATTGGATATTTTCATTACCTTGTCAACTATATCTATATCATTTATTTCATTACGAATTAAAGTTTCTATCCATTCTTCTCCTGTGTCAGTGATCCCATCAGAAACCATAATAATACTATCCCGATTTAAAACATCAAAATGGATTTTAGAAAAATTAACTTCAGGTAGTATTCCTATCGGAGGATTCTTGGAAGCAATTTTCGTAATTTTGCTTCCATGTTTTATAAACGAACTTGCAGCTCCTAATTTGACGAAATAAGATTTTCCACTAAAAAGATTAATTTTTAAAATATCCAACGATGCAAGAGACTCGTCAGAAGAATTTTCCATCAAAATAGAGTTAGTCATCTTTATTGCAGACTCAACATCAAGCTCACTTCTTAACATGCTGTGTATGGTTTTTGTGGCTATATTTCCTGAAATAGATGCCAAGTTCCCTTTGCCCATTCCGTCACTTATTACAACATAATAATTCCCAATTCCGTCAAAAAATGTTTTATAACTATCTCCACAACATATTTCTCCCTTGGAAATGTGTTGTTTTATTCTGACCTGGGGTCTAAATTTTGTTTTTTCACAAAATTTGATTATTACAGACTGACCATTTTGAAAAATTTCAGGCCTCATAAATGATTTTCCACAAATAAATCCTATTTCCTCTTCTAAACACTCCATGTTTTCTGGAATATCACATTTTAGAAATTCAATCTGAATTATAATTTTACTCAAATCGTTATATCTCAATATAACTTTGGAATTTACATTGAAAGCTTTTTGTATCATTTTTTTGATTTTAAAAGACATATTTTCGTTAATATCCGATTCATTTTCGAGAGAATCAACGAATTGTTTACAAATTTTGGATATTCCACCGAGATAATAATTAACTATAACTTTGGAATCATTGGTATATTTTTTATCCAAATTTTCTGAATTTTTCTCAAATTTTTGTTGAATTTCTGAGAAAAGATTTCCAAGTATAGAAAAATTTTGGCTAGCCAAATATTTCAATCCTTCAGATTTTGATTCTAGTTTATTTTTTGTTATTTTAATTTTCTTTGAAAAAACTAAAAACAAAACAACTCCAATTAACTGTTCTAAAATTTCACTTGCAAATATTTTTGAATTCAGCTGAAAGTGAACTACTAAATTTGTAAAAACGTACGAAAGAATTATATAAATTTTTCCAAGCTTAGAAAATAAACCAGATGATACTCCTGAAAATATAGACGATATTATTTTCGCATAATCGTTGGGATAAGATATCATTTGAAAAAATCCATGCAATAATCCTGACAAATTTCCTCCAAACGATTTCAAATTTTCAGACATAACCAATACCATGAATATCATCAATGAATTCAATAAATTTATAGATAAAATTTTCAAATTTGATAGAGGAAAAAGAAGCAAAAAAGCAAAAAACATCGGAAGTGTATATCCAGTTTCAATCCTATTTTTATAAAATCTGACTGATTTAAATCCCAATTGCAATATATATGAAACTCCAGAAGATATAACTGATTCTAGAACGCACTCTACAAATGAGTGTAAAGTTAATCCATAAGCAAGTTTAAAAGCTATTCCTGTAATGAATGTAGGAACAAAAGTAATAAGAGTCACATACAAAGCGTTATTGTTTTTTTTAAAATCATTGAAACTCCACTTAATAGCGCATATAGCAATAAGAGTTGAGATATACCTGATGCTAATTCCAGTGCTTTTTGCCCCGAAATAACCAAAAATAGATCCACATATTGCTAAAATCATATTTAGGCCTTCTGATGACGCAGCAACTAAAGAAATTCCCAAGGGAAAACTTCCCAAAACCACAGTTTTAGATGACAAAAATCCTACCATTGCTAACGAAATGGCAAAAGATATTTTTTCTATTGAGCAGAAATTTTTGTTTGAAAATCTTAAAATATTAGACTTCTTCAAGATAAACCTCCCAGATTTGGAAGTTATCCCATAAATTTCAATGTTAATATGTCAAATTTAGTTGTAAATTCATATACTTTTTTGGTAAAAATTGTTGTTTTTACAAAAATAATGTACCATAATGTGATATTTTTGTATAATTTTCTAGTTATAAGCTATAAGCAAGATATGTAGATTTACTTTAAAAAATCTTTCAATTTTCTGCTTCGTGATGGATGCCTAAGCTTTCTCAAAGCCTTGAATTCTATCTGTCTTATACGTTCTCTTGTAACATCAAATTCCTTTCCCACTTCCTCTAGCGTTCTACTCCTACCATCTGGTATCCCAAATCGCAATCTCAAAACTTTAGCTTCTCTTTCAGTCAAAGTATCAAGAGATTCGTTCAAAGCCTCTCCCAACATTACTCCAGTAGCTTGGTCAAGAGGAGCAATTTGAGATTCATCAGATATAGTGTCACTAAGCTGCCTATCCTCCTCTTCACCGATGGGGCTTTCTAAAGATAAAGGATTATGTGCAGCATTCAAAGCTTCTTTTACTTTCTCAACAGGTATAACAAGTTCTCTAGCAATTTCCTCAGGAGTAGGATCTCTTCCATAGGTATGAAGAAGCAAACTACTGACTCTCTTTATTTTATTTACTGTTTCCACCATGTGAACAGGAACCCTGATAGTATGTGCATGGTCAGCTATAGCTCTTGTTATCGATTGACGAATCCACCACGTAGCATATGTCGAAAATTTGAACCCTCTAGTGTAATCAAACTTTTCAACTGCCTTCATTAGTCCAAGATTTCCCTCTTGAATTAAATCAAGAAGTTGCATTCCTCGGCCAATATACTTCTTAGCCACACTAACAACCAAACGCAAATTAGCTTTTAATAAATCTTCTTTTGCCCGCTCATCTCCCTCAGAGACTCTCGAAGCCAAATCAATTTCTTCTTCCGATGTTAAAAGTTTGCCTCTCCCTATCTCTCTTAGATACAACTTAATAGAATCATCTAAGTTCAAATTTTCAGATAACTGAGAATTAGATGAAGTTTTTAACGAATTTTTCAAACCATCAGGAGACTCCACAACATCTAGATTTGGGATTTCAGGGCTAACTTCAATTCCAGAAGATTCAAGAGAATCGCACATATCTTCGATTTGATTTAAATCGAAATCCAAATCCTCCATTGCATCCAAAACTTCAGATTCTTTCACTGCACCTGAACTTTTTCCATGCTCTATGACAGAATTTATAACTTCTTCGTTCTTTGTTTTACTTTTTTCTTTTTTAGGCAAATTTGCACCTCTTGTCTATATCTTATCATTTTTTAGCTTGTCCAAAAACTCAGAAATTTCTTTCTCATTCAAGTCTTCAGAAGACCTAAAATCTCGAATCTTTCTATTTGTTTCCAAAAAATTCAGACAATCAAAAAAATTTACCTCAGTCACATCCAAATTGAAAATTCTGGATATCTCTCCAGCACCTTTGATATCAAATCCCTCTAAAATTGAACTCAAGTTGACCGATTGACCACTAGACATCAAAAAGCGAATTCTTTCCAAAACTTTAAAACTCACATTTTTAGAAAAATCTTTCTCTGTGAAATTATCAGTATATTTTAGAAAACCAACATTTTTCATTATATATGATATGAAAAAATCTTCAATACACAAATTGTTCAACTTGTCAAATGTTTTTTGTCTTTTTATAGCAACAAATTTTTCTTTTTTCTTATTGGAGTAATTCTGTTTAACTTTCAAATCAAAAACATCTTTTAATATATGATATTTGCTACAAATTTTAGAAGAATAAACTTCTCTCTCAAGAGGGTCAGAAATTTCAGATACAATCTTCGCAACATGATCCAAAAATCTAAATTTATCTGCAGAAGACTCCAAGTCAAAATTTTTTTTCATCTCAGCAATTTTAAAATCTACTTTATCCTTAGATTTTTCAATCAAACACTTAAACTTTATCTTAGATTTATCTCTATTTAATCTGATGAATTCATCAGGATCTTTCGCATCATCGATTTTGACAATCTTTAAGTTGAGATCTTCTCTTTCTAGAATTCTTATCGCTCTTTCTGTGGCTTTTTTCCCTGCTTCGTCGGAATCATAACACAAATACACTTCGTTCGTATATCTAGATATTAATTTAGCTTGTCCTAAAGTCAAAGATGTTCCTAGAGAAGCCACAGCAGAATTGAATCCCAGCTGGTGCAATGCAATAACATCCATATACCCTTCAGTCAAAATAAGATATTTCTCTTTTCTAGCAAAATTTAAAGCAAACAAATTATCAGATTTTCTAAAAACTGGAGTATCAGAAGTATTTAAATATTTAGGAGTGGAGTTATCTAAAGCCCTAGCCCCAAAAGCTATAACATTCCCCTTAACATCAATAATCGGAAAAATAACTCTCTTAGAAAATCTATCTGACAAACATACTCTAGATTTAACTCCAACGTTCGATTTCAGAATATTATCATCTGAAAATCCCCTTTTTTTTAGGTAATCTATTAAGGAAAAATTGTCAGTGGAATATCCTAACCCAAAATGTCTTATAATTCTTCTGGATAATCCTCTAGATTCAAAATATCTAATTCCTGGATTATCTCGTCCCATCAAATTGTTGTGATAAAATTTAGCAGCTAACCTATTTATTTCATATATTATTTTTCTGTTAGAATAATCTCCACCCAAAAAATTCTCAGATATCTGCATTCCTACTCTGTTCGCTAAAAACTCCACAGCTTCTTTATATTGCATCTTCTCCATCAACATCACGAAAGAGATAACATCTCCCCCTAGTCCACATCCAAAGCAATAAAAAGAATTCGTATCAATATAAACACAAAAAGATGGAGTTTTCTCAGAATGAAAAGGACACAACCCCATATAATTGCGTCCTTTCAAACGAACATCGAGATAAGAAGAAACAATCTCTAAAATATCTGCCCGAGACCTAAGCTCTTCTAAAAACTCATCTGAGAAAGCCATCAACTATTTCTTTTTGTTGGAAGCTTTCAATCTGTTTCTGAAACGCTCAACTCTTCCACCAGTATCAACAAACTTCTGCTTACCAGTATAGAATAAATGACAATTTGAGCAAATTTCCACAGCAAAATCGCCCTGAACAGTAGAACAAGTTTCTATAACATTTCCACATGCACAAGTAACCCTCACAGGGCCATAACTAGGATGAATACCCTTTTTCATACTTTCCCTCCTATTTATTAAATATAGACATTATATCATTAACCGAATCAGTTGCAAAATCGTTAATATTATCTAGATCTTTTTTCTCGGATTTTTCCTTATCAGGACTAACTACAGGACTATCAGAATCCGATTTTTGATTTGAAAACCCAGTCGCAATCACCGTAACTCTGACTTCATCATCCATTGAATCATCAAATGCTGCACCCCAGATTATATTTGCATCCTTATCAGCTTGGTCGGAAATCATGGAAGAAGCAACTTCCACATCATCCAAACCAATATCAGGAGCAGCTGTTATATTAACAATTAACCCTTTTGCTCCCTTGATAGTAGTTTCCAAAAGAGGGCTAGAAATCGCCATTTTAGCAGCATTTTCAGCCTTATCTTTCCCAGAAGATACTCCTATACCCATATGAGCATAGCCGGCATCTTTCATTATAGAAGTTACGTCAGCAAAATCAAGATTAACTATCCCAGGAACAAGGATAAGATCAGATATGCTCTGAACTGCTTGTCTCAAAACATCATCAACTATACTGAATGCATTGTTCAATGTTATACGTTGCTGACTAGAATATTTAAGTCTTTCATTGGGAATAACAATAAGAGAGTCAACATTCTCGCTTAGAGATAAAATTCCTTCTTCTGCTTGATTCATACGCCTTCTTCCCTCAAAAAGAAAAGGTTTCGTCACTACCCCAACAGTTAATATTCCCATTTCCCTTGCAAGTTGAGCAACCACAGGAGCAGCACCAGTTCCAGTTCCTCCTCCCATGCCACTAGTAACAAATACCATGTCAGCACCTGACAACGCAGAAACTATCTCATCTCTACTCTCCTCTGCAGCTCTTTGACCGACCTCAGGCTTAGAACCTGCTCCTTTGCCTCTGGTTATCTTTTCTCCAATTTGAATTTTCATTCCCGCTGCAGACTTATCTAGCGCCTGTTTATCAGTATTCACACACAAAAAGTCTACATACTTAACTCCAGAGTTTATCATACGGTTTACCGCATTTCCTCCCCCACCTCCTACTCCTACTACTTTAATTTTTACAACATCTTCATTTTCAACATCTAGTTTACTTGCCAATTTTAAACCCTCCTTTGAGCTTATGGTAGCGGCAGGTGGACTCGAACCACCGACCATTCGGGTATGAACCGAACGCTCTGCCACTGAGCTATACCGCCCAGAATAGTCACATTGTATCAAATTTATAAGATATAATCTATAACTTTCTGAAATTTTTTATTATATTCGTTATTTTGAATATAAATAATCTAAAATATATTTGATTTATAATATAATATATCTAAAATCACAAACGCCATAAAAATTTTAAGCATTTACCTCACCTATTTCACGATTATCATCTAAATTAAAGCCTTTTTTATCTAAATCAGAAGCACTTTCATCTAAATTATTATCATTTACGCTAGAATCACTACCTTCTAACCCCTTTTCCACATCAGATTCTTTGTCATTGACATCACTATTTTCTTCCTTAACTAATATCAGAATTATTTTCTGAATCAGATTTCCTATCATCCAAATTATCATCAACATTCTTATCTGAATCATTTTCAGCGTTTTTACGCTCCAAATTATCATCAGAAGAACCTTTTTCAGAAATTTTAGACAAATCTTCATGCATTCCACTTATGAAACATTGTCCTTTTTCCTTGTCAAATCCAATTTCAAAAACCATATTCAAAGAATCAATTCCCTGAGATTTTTCAAAAGCTGTCTTTCGGCTAGTAGCCATCCACAGAGGAGTTAGAAGACTATCAAAAAGCTTCTTAGCTCTCCGTCCTCCCTGGTTGGTAGAATACAAAAATGATGCAATCTCATATGCAGTATCATCAGAAATATTAGCAGAAACTCCATATTTTTCATTCTTATCATTCCATTGATTTTTTAAATTATCAAAAATTTTATATAATGAAAACTTGTTTAAAGGAGGAGCAACTATATGCTCAAATCTATTCAGGAATGACCTGTCAAAATTGCATTTAACATACCCTAAATCTTTTTCTCTCTGAGTTAAAGGCTTATCAATACATTTCAAACTATTATTTGATGCATTAGTTGTAAAGGTAATTATATAATTTCTCATAGGGTACTTAATTCCATTGATAACTATCTCTCCCTGGTCTAGCATATTTCTAAATGCCTCAGCAAAATTACGATTATATGCTTTCTCACCCTCTTCAAAAATTATAATTCCGCCATTTGGATTTTTTTCTATGTAACTACGGTTTGGATTAATAGCTACAACATCTGATTTACTTGTTGATTTTGCATCTCCAAAAAGTTGTTGCAAAACAGGAACACTAGATTCAGGGTCAACAGACGCACTTGACAATCTAAGAATAGATTTACAATCTTTGTTGATATTTCCTTGACTATCAAATCCATCTTCAACAAAACAATGTGTAAAAATAGAAGTTAAGTAAGATTTTCCACACCCAGAAGGACCCGAAATCATAATTCCCACATTATTCGGATCAGAACCTCCCATCAAAAGTTTGTTAATATAGGTTGTTGCTACAATCTGCAGCTGCTTAATTTGAGAATCAAGACCAATAATATCAGAACATTTTTCTTCAAAATAAGATTTATCCCCGTCAATCCATTTAAAATATGTAGGATTCAGATCTCTCCAAAAACGACAAGGGTCTCCTCCTTTAAGATTTTGCATTGCAGATTTGGAATTTTTACTCATATAACTAATGGCACCAAGAGCTTGGGTCAAATTAACAGCAACTTTAGTTAACCTTTCAAACATCATCATAGCATTTAAATCAATTTCCAAAAATCCCTCTGATTTTCTAGGAGAACAAGCCATCATGCATAATGACGAAGACAACCCAGCTAAAATTCTCTTTATTTTTTTCCCTTTCATAAACAACACCTCACAAGCATACTTAAATAAAATAAAAATAAGTTCAAACCTATATAAAACACTATAAAATTACTTCTTGACATTGTACTATACTTTTTCAAAAAAATCAAGTAGATTCAATCATTTTTTATTCTGTATCTCTTCAAAGAAATAAATTTAAAGAATCAAATGCAAAGTCAATTATAAAATTCTTCGTATAAAAATATCAAAATATATTCACAATATTAGAATTAATTTATTTTTTTATTTTGTTTGACAATTATCTGATTTTATGTTAGAATTAGTATTCAATCTTGCCAATTTTTAACAGGAAGTGGTCAAAATGAAAAAAAATTAGCCGTATTTTTATCATCACTGAGTCTCCTTGCAGGAGTCCAGGGTAAAGCTGAAAGTTTTAGTTTTTTAGAAAATCTTTGTGCAATAGGTGTTTTAAGTTTATTCGCCTGGGCTCCTGTTTACGAAGCTTACAATGTTCCTCGTAATCTTATAAAAATAGGATACAAAGATTGTAACAAAGTTGATCTGATTCTTGACACACTCCTTGGTATCAACGGAGGATGGGCGACTGTGGCTGTTTATGATTTGATTTATGTTTACCCCGATGAAGAAACGTACGAGAGGCATACAAAAGACGTACAAAATAGGGAAAAAAAGGGAAATACTAATGATGAACAATCTCCCAAATTAAATGAGACACCACATTCATCAGAGGGGCTTCATGTCTCTTGATTTTTCTCTAATGGTTGTTTTTTCAGTCCTAATTTTTCCATAACTAGGTTCGTTATTTCTGAGGCAATTTCTGGTTCAGAATTTATTAGCTCCTTTACACTATCTTTTCCTTGTAATTTGTGATCTTTATACGAAAACCATGCTCCACTTTTTTGGATAATTCCAAATTTTATGGCCATATCTATAATTTCTCCAATTTTGGATATCCCTTTACCGTACAAAACATCAAATTCTGCTTCTCTAAATGGAGGAGCAACTTTGTTTTTAACTACTTTTGCTCTGGTGCGAGATCCAATCACCTCTCCATTAACTTTAAGAGTTTCAATTCTTCTTATATCTAACCTTACAGAAGCATAAAACTTCAAAGCACGCCCACCTGGAGTAACCTCGGGATTTCCGTAAACTATTCCCACTTTTTCTCTCAGCTGATTTATAAAAATGGTCACACAATTCGATTTTGATATAACGCTTGCTAATTTTCTTAAAGCTTGTGACATCAATCTAGCTTGCAATCCAACATGGGAATCTCCCATTTCACCTTCTATTTCAGCTCTCGGAACCAAAGCAGCTACTGAATCTATTACAAGAACATCGATTGCTCCAGAACGAGCAAGAGATTCCGCAATTTCTAAAGCTTGTTCTCCTGTGTCAGGTTGAGAAATTATCAACGAATCTATATCCACCCCGAGATTTCTAGCATAAACAGGATCCAAAGCATGCTCAACATCAATAAACGCTGCAAATCCCCCTTCTTTTTGCGCTTCAGCAATACAATGTAATGCTAAAGTTGTTTTTCCAGAAGATTCAGGACCATATATTTCTATTATTCTTCCCCTAGGAAGACCTCCTATTCCCAGCGCGACATCAAGAGACAGAGAGCCTGTAGATATTGCATCTACCACCATGTGTTCATGGTCCCCAAGACACATCACTGCTCCCTTACCAAACTGTTTTTCTATTTGAGCAAGAGCAGTATCAAGAGCTTTCTTTTTATCTAACGGCACATTAACCTCCTAAATTTTAAATTGTGAATCTTATCATATTCTATCACTTTTTATCACAAATTCATATTTGATGAAAAGCTACTCACAAAAGATCTCTCAATCTTTCGCAAGCTTCTGAAACATTCTCATGCAATCCGAAACAGCTTAGACGAAAATAATTCTCTCCATTTTTGCCAAATCCACTTCCAGGAGTGCCAACTATTTTCAAATTTTTCAGCAAATAATCAAAAAACTCCCAAGATTTCATACCATTTGGACATTTCATCCAAACATACGGAGAATTTCCTCCAAAAAATTTTATAGAAAGACTATCCAAAGTTTCAGAAATTTTCTCATAATTTTTCATATAGTATTTTATATTTTGCTCGCATTCGTGCTTTCCTTGAAGAGATAAACTTGCCTCTGCTGCCCTTTGAATTATATACGGAACTCCATTAAATTTTGTGGAATGTCTTCTAGACCAAATAGAATTTAGACTAATATTTTCTCGTTTTAACTCTTTAGGAACTATGCTATATCCGCATCTCATTCCGGTAAATCCTGCAGATTTTGAAAAAGATTTAAACTCTATGGCACATGATTTGCTTCCTTCTATTTCAAATATGCTCTTGCAAAGATTGGAATCTTGAATAAACGATTCATAAGCGGCGTCATAAAGAATTATACTTTCATATTCGTTTGCATAATCTACCCATTTCTTCATTTGTTCTCTAGAATATGCTGCTCCTGTAGGATTATTTGGAGAGCAAATGTATATTATATCTCTTTTGACACTAAAATCAGGAAGAGGCAAAAAGTCGTTCTCCTCATTTGCATCCAAAAATTCTACTTTCAGCCCCTTCATTATACTCGTGTCAAGGTAGACGGGATAAACAGGGTCAGGAATAGAGCAGATATTTTGACCCGAAAATATGTCCAATATATTAGACATGTCACTTTTTGCTCCGTCACTGATAAATATCTCATCTAAATCTAAGGATATATCTCTTTGAGAATATTCTTCTTGAATTTTTTCTTTCAAAAAATCGTATCCCCCATTTGGGCTGTATCCTCTAAATGATGAAATTTCTCCCATTTCTTTCGATGCTTCTAGACAAGATTTCACAACAAACTCAGAAATCGGAAGACTAACGTCTCCTATTCCCATATTTATTATTTTAGCTTCCGGATTTTTTTCAGAAAATTTTTTAGTTTTTTCAGCAACAGTTTGAAATAAATAATTATTCTTTATAGTTTTTGCCCAATTTGCTATCCTCAAATTATATCTCCCTCCATAGTTGTATATTATACAATAAAGTATTGATTTTTTCACTAATTTAGAAAGATTTAAAAACAACAACGTTTTCTAAAATTGTCATTAGATACAAAATGAGAAATCAAGTAACAAAGAGTTGCTAAAATTACAATTAACGGAGTGCTGGCCCCTCCAAAAATGTAGGACAAAGTAAACCCAAATACCCCTGAGAAAATTGAGAATAAAATAGAAAAAAATATGTATTGTCTCATGTTTTTTGCAAAATTTCTTGATGCTGCAGCAGGCAAAATTAGAAGAGAATTTATTAAAAGAATTCCTACCCATTTTACAGCCATTGAAACCACTATGGAAAGCATTATAGTAAATAACATCTTGTAAAATTTAAAATTCACCAATTTGCTCGATGCTAAATCTTTATTTAGGCTGGATAAAATAAACTTGTTGAACATCATAAACCAGAAAATTAAAACAGCAAATAGTAACACAAGCAAACCTATTATCTCATTTTGAGATATAGACAGAATATCTCCAACGAAAAAGTCAGAATAGCTCGATGTTTCTCTGTTTAACGATAGCACAAAAATTCCCGATGCCAATCCAGCAGAAGAAAAAACACTTATTACAGTATCTGCTGACGATTTTTCTTTTTCTATCAAAAATGAAATTAAAACTGCAAAAATAACAGCAAACAAAATCACAGAAATTCTATAATTTTGTATTCCTAAAACATTTCCAATAGCAATTCCCGTAAAAACACAATGGCCCAAAGCATCAGAAAAGAACGCCATTTTGCTTTGAACCACCATAGTTCCCACTACTCCCAAGAGAACAGCCACCAAAACCATTCCAACAAAGCTTGCACAAATTTGGTTTGAAATTAAAATATGAATCATTATTTTTTATCTATTTTGCAATATTTTAAAATATCACCATAACATTGAAGATCAAACCCATAAAACCCAATATCAAAATTTTCAGCTTTCCCCCCCTTTGCTCCTTCAAGATTAATTTCCTTTTCTTTAGGAGCAAAAGCTATGACAATATTTGATGCGTCCACTACCCAAACAAAAGAATAAAATTTAAAATTATCTTTTGCAAATTTTTGTTCCTCATTAGTAAGGCCTTCTAACACAATGTTAAGGGCGCGCTCATCTAACTCTCTAAAAAGAGCAATAAATTGTTCTTCATCCTGTTTCTCTTCAGATATTTTTGTTTCAATAACTTTTTTAAATTCATCATGATCTTGACTTTCATAAGCTTCAACAACTTTCCAATAAATTTTACGCGCTCGTAGAGAATTTTCACTTTGACCATCAAGATCAGCAAGTCCGTTTTTAATTTTCTTGGCAACCAACTGTTTCGATAATTCTACTTCCTTAGGCTTGCCGTTAATATTAAGATTTTTAAGATTATTTTTAAGATTAATTTTAGGCTCAATACGCTTAACTTCGAGTTCAATAAGATCTTCTTCGTTAGCTTTTGAATTACGAAGATATTCATAACCTTTCTTAACCGCGTAAAGTAAACCGCCACCACCAATTACCGTACCAAAAAAGTACTTAATATACTTTACAATATCATCAGTTTTCCATCTTGATTCGTACATCTCCTTAGGATTATCAGATTTTTTATTTTTAATATCCTGCGAATTTTTATCAGAATCACTTTGGGTATCAGATTTCTCAGTACCTTGCTTTGTGCCTCCATGTGCTTTTGAAACAGGAGACAAAAATGTGCTACATAACATAGCTAATGCCATAATTTTATTCTTTTTCATAACCATTCCTCACACTCCAAACAGAATTATTCCAAACAGAATCATTCCAAACAGAATCATTCCAAATAGAATCGTTTAGATTTTACCAAATTAAAATAAAAAATTCAAGCTCAATTTCGAGATAGTAACACAAGCAAACCTATTATCTCATTTTGAGATATAGACAGAATATCTCCAACGAAAAAGTCAGAATAGCTCGATGTTTCTCTGTTTAACGATAGCACAAAAATTCCCGATGCCAATCCAGCAGAAGAAAAAACACTTATTACAGTATCTGCTGACGATTTTTCTTTTTCTATCAAAAATGAAATTAAAACTGCAAAAATAACAGCAAACAAAATCACAGAAATTCTATAATTTTGTATTCCTAAAACATTTCCAATAGCAATTCCCGTAAAAACACAATGGCCCAAAGCATCAGAAAAGAACGCCATTTTGCTTTGAACCACCATAGTTCCCACTACTCCCAAGAGAACAGCCACCAAAACCATTCCAACAAAGCTTGCACAAATTTGGTTTGAAATCAAAACACGAATCATTATTTTTTATTTATTTCACAATATTTTAAAATATCTTCATAACTTTCAGAATTAAAATTTTTACCAAATAATTGTTTATCATCAAAATTGAACGCTTCTTTTCCCTTTGCTCCTTCAAGATTAATTTGCTTTTCTTTAGGAGCAAAAGCTATGACAATATATGATGCGTCCTCTACCCAAACAAAAGAATAAAATTTAAAATTATCTTTTGCAAATTGTTTTTCCTCATCACTAAAGTCTTTTAGAAGAATGTCAAGAGCGTCATTGTTTAATTCTTGAAACCAAGTGATAAATTGTTCATCCTTCTGTTTGTCATTAGGTATTCCTGTCTTAATAATTTTTTGAAATTCATCATTCTTTTGACTTTCATAAGATTCAATAACTTGCTTGTAAACCTGACGCAGACCTCCAGAATTCTCACCTAGCGCATCAATAGAAGAATCCAATCTTGCTTTGATTTTTTTGGCAACAAGCTCTCTCGATAATTCTACTTCCTTAGGCTCAATTACCTTAATTTTTGGATTACGGATGTATTTATTATATACTATTTTACCACCAATTACCGTACCAAAAAAGTAATCAATATACTTTACAATATCATCAGTTTTCCATCTTGATTCGTACATCTCCTTAGGATTATCAGATTTTTTATTTTTAATATCCTGCGAATTTTTATCAGAATCACTTTGGGTATCAGATTTCTCAGTACCTTGCTTTGTGCCTCCATGTGCTTTTGAAACAGGAGACAAAAATGTGCTACATAACATAGCTAATGCCATAATTTTATTCCTTTTCATATTTATCCCTCAACCTCCAAATAGAATCATTCCAAATAGAATCATTCCAAATAGAATCATTCCAAATAGAATCATTCCAAATAGAATCATTTAGATTTTACCAAATTAAAATAAAAAATTCAAGCTCAATTTCGAGTTTGATAAAATAAAATTAAAATTATTTGTTAACTTCAACGGAACAAAATGAACCTAATGGAGGGAAAAAACTGTCGAGAGGAAAATTCATCTGATTAAATTCATCTTTTGAATCAATTCCAGAGTTGCATTCTTTCGTTGGTCTTCCGAAATCATATGATGGCACAAGCATTTGAACATCTCTCTCAAGATGAGTAATTGAGAACAATCCCATAGTAACGTTTACATATTTCGAAACATTTAAGTAAGATAACGGGCCTCCAAAATAGTCTACTATTTTATCCGGGACAACTGGGATTTTCCCCAAATCGTCTGCGTATGTTACGTCGTTAAAACTGGAATCTAAAATTATGGGATCAGAAACTTGAACTACAGCTCTCGGAAGATTACCAAAAGACTGTTGCAAATTGGAATCTGAACTGAAAATTTTCGTATTACTATCACTTCCAAACATAGTGGAATTTTTTGAAAATATGCACAAAGAATTTAAATTACTGCTTGTTTTTGAAAACGAAACATCCATTCCAACATCAAAGAAAAAGTTTTGTTCTATAGAAAAAAATCCTTTCCGAAACGATATAGGCTCCACATTTATATCTACATCTATAATTGAAACAGCTCGAGGTCTAACAGATGTAGATTGGTCTATTATTGCTTGATTCGATTCAGTGAAATAGCATCTATAATTTTCTAAATAATCTTTTGTTGCGCAAGAATCATAAACTCTTCTCGAATTTACTATCATTGACTCCCTAAATTGTTCGCAAAATCCTTGTTTTGGCATGTTTCTCCCTACTTTTCAAATAACTCTAAAATATATTATTTAAAAAAATTAGAAAGAGTTACTTTGGAGAAAATCGATAAATTTATTGACTAATAAAAAATATAAATATATACTTTGTACATTAATTGCCAGGTGGTGATATTGTTGACTCTTTTTCGTAAGTTTTATAAATTTTACTCTTTATTTATATTCTCCATGTTATTTTTTCATGGCAAAATCAAACCACAAAAACTTTATGCAAACTTTTCTTCTGAAAATTCAGAATCTCAATCCTCAGATGTAGTGTCAGATAATCAAAACAAAAAAAAAGAAAATTCAGACGAAAATTCAACCCCAAATAGCTCTTTTAAAATTTACGAATTTCTCTCCGACGATGTAAAAACCATATTTAACGCAGTAGACAACAAACAAGCTAACGAATCTTCGAACGAACTTGAGTCCATATATGAACATATCAAGAATAAATATTCAGGATCCGAAAAATTAAGCGAAGTATCAGATATGGCAGTCATATCTTTCCTAATAAACAACGGAATGATAGACGAAAGCAAACTTTCATCTAAAGATATACTTCTTTCTGACGTCAATAAGTATAAATCTTATAACAAGAATAGATACGACTACGACAACTATTGTTCAATGGAAAAACAATCAGATGAATTTTCATCTGTTGGAAAAAAAACTGGAAGTTGTGTTCCGGAAGAGGTAGTAATAGTTAATTCAGGAAAAAAATTAAACGATTTCCCTATAAAATATGACAACAATATTTTGATTTCTCTTGACGATTTAATTAATGTTTCTGAAATTAATCCTGAAATTGAATACATGGACAACAACGCAACAATTATCATCAAACACGGAGAAAACGACGTTCTCGAAATCGAAGCAGGTCAAAATAATATATATCCAAACGATTCCAAAGTAGTTATGCAAACTCCTGTTTTGAACGTTCACGGAGTAACTTATACTCCTTTGGAAATGATAGACCAACTAGGATGCAAATCTTTTAAATGCGACGATTCTGTCGTAATTTATTGATATGATTAACTATAATTCTTATATAGAAAAAATTTTGGAAAATACTGAACAACTTGTTTGCTCAAACAAGAGTGAATCCAACGAATTAATCGAAAATTTTGTAAAAAAAGATGAACTAATTATGGAAGAAATTCAAAAAAGTGAAGAATTTTTTTCATTTTCTCATTTGAGAATAGTGTTCGACTTAGATATTTACTCATGGATTTGCATTTTGATTTCAGTTTTGTGCGAATTAAAAAAAGATTTAAATTTAGATCCCATAGAAAAAGTTTTAGATTTATTCTTTAATTCAGAGAAAAATTCAGATTACTATAGAAAAAAACAAGAATTAGAATCTAAGTCTTTTTCTCTTTTTTTGGATAAAAACAAAAAAATAGACAGGTATATATTCGATTTCCTGATGACAAACGGATTTTCTCCTATTTCATCAAGAGAATTCAAAGTATATTTCCCAAATTCGAAAGAAACAGTTAGAGAGTCTGAATGCCTTTCAATTGCAAAAATTTGCGAATCAAGCATGAAAAATATCTATTTTTTCATTAATTCTCCAGATGGAACAGGAAAGAAAACATTTGTAAAAAGGATCTCTTCTTTATGCGAAAAAGCTTTAATAATGGTAGATTTAGAAAAATGTCTTAATTCCGAAACCAATTTCAGCCAAATTATTATTTCTGCTCTAAGACAGTCGGTTCTATTTAACGGATTCATTTGCTTTGACAAGATTGATTTCATAGATATGAAAAAAAGAAGATTAGAATTTATTTTTAGTACTTCAAAAAATTTCTGCAAAAATTCATTTTTTCTCCAAGGCAGGAAATTTGATTTTAACACCGAAGATTTCGAAAATGAAGTTTTAATTTTAAATTATAAACTAAAAAAATTAAATGTTTCGCAAATTTCCAAAATATGGAGTGAAAATCTTGAAAAAGTTAAATCTAAAAATTTAATAGACATCAATGAAATATCTAATACATTTCAGCTGACTCCTAAACAAATAAAAGAAGCATCAAATCTTATATTTTCAGAGAAAATTATGAACAAAAATTTTGGCAAAGATTCAATATTTAAGTGTATACAGAATACAGTCCAATCAAATTTTGGAGAAATGGCTCAAATTATAAAAAATTCTAATAATTGGGATGATTTGATAATTCCAGATAATGACAAACAGATGATTATAGACGTCTGCAAGCAAAGAAAATTGAGAAATATCGTGTTCGAAGATTGGAAAATTGGAGAAAGAGTTAATTATGGCCAGGGATTAAGTCTATTATTTTCAGGTCCTCCGGGAACAGGGAAAACCATGGCAGCAGGGATTATATCCAACGAAATGGGACTTGAACTTTACAGAGCAGATTTATCGAAGTTGATTTCTAAATATATAGGAGAAACTGAGAAAAATTTATCCAAATTGTTTAACGAAGCTGAAAAAAGTAATTCTATTCTTTTGTTTGATGAAACTGATGCATTGTTTTCTCAACGAACAGAAGTGAAAGATTCAAAAGATAGAGGAGCAAATTTGGAAATTTCTTATCTTCTTCAAAGAATGGAAAATCACAACGGAATATGCATCATGACTACAAATTATATGGAAAATATAGATAAAGCGTTCTTCAGAAGAATAAATTACGTATTTCATTTTCCAAAGCCCTCGAAAGACAATAGAGAAAAAATTTGGAAACGAATTTTTGGGAAATTTGTTCCAATAGAAAAAGATATTGATTTTGATTTTCTATCAAAATTCGAAATTTCAGGAGGAAATATCAAAAATATAGTTATTTCTGCATGTTTAAAGGCTGCTCAAGAAAAAAAAAGAGTATCAATGAGGCACATTTTGAAGTCTTTGGAATACGAACTAAAAAAGCAAGGATTTTCCCCACTCAAGAGCGATTTTGGAGAATATTTCTACTTATTGTAGTTATTTTTCATAATTTAACTCAAAAAATGTTGATTTTTTTATGCAAACTATTATAATGGTGGTGTTGCTGGATATGAAAAAATTGGAGCACAAAAAGGAGTTGATAGAAAGGCAAAACTTGAAAGATTCTGCTGACGATTTCATTCAAGGTAAGCAAGATAAGATAGATCTTTATAATAAAGAGGAAATAGCCAACCAAAGTGAGTATCTCAAAAAGCAGTTTGTGGGTAGGAAAAAGGATTTATCATCGTTTTTGCCAAAAGAAAAAGATGATTCGAAAGATAATTTCACTAAATTGGGGTCATTTAAAACTGGCATTGGGGCAGTTTCTGTAGGGTTCGAAAAATTCAAACCTAGTTCAGAATCAAAATTGAGATTCACGTTGCTTTCTAAAGAAGAAAAAGATTTCGATGACAAAAATTCAGATTTAGACTTTGACGATAAAAGAAATTATTTCAAAAAAAGTTACGATGAACAAAAATATCAGGAAAATTCAACCACTCTGGAATTTGACCCCAAAGAGAAAAAACTACAGAAAAGTCATGAAATTTTCACTGATAATATACAAACAGACGATAACGAACTTCTTTATGATGACGAGTTGGAATGCTCTGAAATTGAAGATATAAGAGAAAATGCGAAGATTTTGAATCCTAGAATCGCAAACGATGCTGTTTCTGATTTAAAAACCATACAAAATGAAAAAAAAGAAGATAATCATGAACTTCAAAGAGAACTTAAGAAATTTTCGGAGTTATTTGAAAACAATAAGCTCAAAAAATTCGAAGATTCAGACCAATTAAAAGTAGCCCAGAACAGAATACAATCTTATATTTTGAGAAAAAGAATGGAAGAAATGAAAAAATACAGAAAAAGTTTGTGCGGAATCTTGAAAATGATTTTGGAAAAGATAAAAAAGAAGGGAGTTGAATAGGTTCTTGCACTTTGGTGCATAGAGTCGAAAAATATGGCAGAATATTTATCTCCGGGAGTTTATGTAGAAGAATTTGACAGCGGTTCTGCTCCTATGCAAGGAGTTAGCACATCTGTTGCAGGATTTGTGGGACTATCAGAAAAAGGCCCCGTCAAGGGAGCTCCTGTTTTGGTCACAAGTGTATCAGAGTTTACAAGAAGATTTGGAGGATACCTTCAAAGTAGCGAATTTGGAGAATATAGATTTCTTGCTCATGCAGTTAATCACTTTTTTTATAACGGAGGAAGTAAATTATTTATAGTTCGCGTGGTGCCGTCAGACGCCAAACCTGCAGTATTTTCTTCTGATGGAGCAGGGACTGTAAAATTTGAAGCCAAAAATCCTGGAACTTGGGGAAATTCTATATCAATTTATATTGAGCCAACTAATGAAAATAAAAGTCAGATAACAAAAGATTTCGAAAATGGAAAATATAAATTAAAAAATGCTTTTGGATTCGATGTTGGAGATGTCGTCAAATTAGAAGGATTAAAAGACCAACAATTTTCTAAAATAACCAATGTTCAGCAAAACAATATAACTTTACAAGGTGCTTTTAAGGGCAAAGTAGTTGATACTTCTCTATTGCCTAAGGTTGTTCTTAAAACTTGCGAAATTAATATCGTCATAGAATGCGATGGAGATACTGAAAAGTATGAGAATATCTCTTTTAATTTGAATTCTCCGAAATATATAGAGAAAGCATTATCGAAATCTGAGTTCGTAAATGTATCAGTCATTGACCCTAAAGAAACCATTGATCCTTTTGAATATCTAAAGAAAGTTTTCAATATGCCTAAAGAAAAAAGCATAAGGGTTTCTTTATCGAAAGGAACAAATGGGTCAGTTGCTAAACTTTCAGACGGTGATTTTATAGGAAAAGACGAAGGCCCTGGAGCACGCACAGGAATTCAAGCTTTTCTAGACAACTCTAATGTGAACATTTTAGCTATTCCAGGAGTTACAAGTCCAAATGTTCAACTTTCTCTCGTTTCTCAATGCGAAAATCTAGGAAGCAGATTCGCAATTTTGGACATGCCTCTTAAATCTAGAACTACTACTGACGTTTTAAAACACAGGGACATAGTGGATAGCGATTATTGCGCAATGTATCATCCATGGCTCAGAGTTTACGATCCTCTGGATAAAAGAGATATTTATATTCCTCCTTCAGGATCTATAGCAGGAATTTACGCAAGAAGTGACAATTCAAAAGGAGTTCATAAAGCTCCTGCAAATGAAGTGGTCAACAATTGTACAGGATTATCTGTGAATTATAACAATTCTGAACAAGATTTTCTGAACCCAAAAGGAGTTAACGCTATTAGAAGTTTCCCCGGAGCAGGAATTCGTGTTTGGGGAGCTCGAACAGCTTCTTCGAAGCCTCTTTGGAAATATATAAACATCAGAAGATTGTTTATCTATCTCGAAGAATCCATAAAAGCAAACACAAGTTGGGTAGTCTTTGAGCCAAATGACTCCAGACTTTGGTCGAGAGTTAGAGGTACGATAGAAACTTTTCTGGGCGGAGTTTGGAGTTCAGGAGCGTTAGTTGGAGGATCTCCTGATGAAGCGTTTTTTGTAGATATAGGCCCCAACACAATGTCTCGAGATGATATAGACAACGGAAGACTAATATGTGTAATAGGAGTTGCTCCTGTTAAGCCTGCGGAATTTGTAATATTCAG
This sequence comes from uncultured Clostridia bacterium, assembly GCA_946186155.1. Lineage (GTDB taxonomy): Bacteria > Bacillota > Clostridia > Oscillospirales > Acutalibacteraceae > Improbicoccus. Next base: position 21,602 of record CAMHLN010000015.1, read on the forward strand.
AATTACCCAAAAAACTGCAGAATAAAAAAGGCAATAACGTTATTCTAGAAAAAATGAAAACTAACAATTCTAATGGAAAAAGTTATTCTTATTAAACCTGCATAATTTGTAATATTAGAATTATCCAAAAAACTGCAAAAAAAATTAAAACTAATGTATCCAATAAGAAATTTTATTGTTAAATCTACAGAATAAAACAAAAAGGAAGTGATATTATGGCAGAAGAAAGAACTATACTAGGAGGAGCTGCTGATGCCCTAGTTGCCGGTGGTATAGCAAATGGTCTTAAGTTTCCTATACGTGGCCATAGATTTACCGTAAATCTTGACTCTCTGGGGCTGATGTCTTTTAAATCAGTCGAAGGATTCTCGGCAGAAATAGGAACTACGGAATATAGAGAAGGAGCTTTTGCTACTCTCGGAATGAGAAAGCTTCCAACTATGCTGACTTATCCTGATATTACCCTCGCCAAAGGTATGTATAATGCTTTGACTTTATATGAATTTTTCATGGGATATCTCAATGGTAAAAATACTAATGTAGGACAAATGACAATAGAAGCATATGACAATGCTGATACTGTTGTTGCTAGGTGGGAAGCTATAAACGTTTGGCCTACAAGATATGAATCAGGAGGATTAAGTGCAGATAGTGCGGAAATATTAGTCGAAACAGTTACTTTTGCTACAGAAGGAGTATATAGACTTTCAGCTTAAATTAATATTAAGGAGTATTTATGTCAAGTAACGATACACAAGTTACGTTTGAATTACCAAAAGGATTTGTAGATGAAAACGGTCAAGTTCACAAGACTGGAGTCATGCGTCTTGCAAATGCTGCAGATGAAATTATTCCTATGAATGACCCCAGAGTTAAGTTAAACCCCGCATATTTAAGTATTCTTATATTGTCCAGAGTTGTCACAAAACTTGGAACTCTTCCAAAAGTAGACAACAAAACGATTGAAAATCTTTTTACTGCAGATATGGCTTATTTACAAGATTTATACCAAAAAATTAATGCTATTGAACCTCAGGAGGTAGACGTAATTTGTCCTAAATGTGGAGACAGATTTAGGATGACTGTTCCTTTTTTCGATCAGGCCTGAAGAGCTATGACTTGAAATCTTTGAAAGAAGAAATAGCTTTTCTGGCCTACTATTTTCATTGGCCTTATAGCGAAATTATAAGTCTCTCTCACAAAGATAGAATATCTTATTGTGACGAAGTTTCCAAGATAAACAAAAAACTAAACGGAGATGAAAATAAGAAAAATATCTTTGATGTATTTTAAGGAGGATAAATATGATAAGTCCTGTTGCTCACAAAGTTCCCTATGACAACATAATAAGTAGCGCTCACGGTGAATTAACTGACAAATTGGCTTATTTTCCTAATTTCAATGATTTAATTTATCCTCTAAATTTCGTTGTTATACTGAATGGATATGTATACAGTTTTCAAGAAGTTTCAGGAATAGATGGAGATTTTCCTTACGAATCTATCGAAGATGGTGGAAATCCGTATCAACTTTATGCTAGGAAAGTGTCTGATGTAGACGGATTCACAATTTTAAATCTTAAAAGAGGAATGCCAGTTCGTAAATCTCATGTTTTGACATCAGCTGTGAATACTCTGGCTGCTCAGGCTGTTGCTCTTAACAATGCGCTAGCAAGAAAAAATGCTTTGGTTCACGCTGCATCCATTGACCCCATCGTAACGTTAGAAAGAGGTCCTGCTGATGGAATGATTCAAATTTTCAACAGAGATTTCACGAAAGATGTAGCAACATTTAAGTTTTTCTCATACGGAGCATCAAAGTGGAGCATTGGAGATTTAGATGCAACTTCTGGAAGTATAGTCTATGAATCGATAGATTTAGTTTGTTCAGGAGTCAGAAGAGTAGTAAATAGCAACTCTACTACTCCTACTTCTGTGAATTTGGGTTCATCAGATTCTAAAGTCCAAATAATATCATATGACTATTCTGACGAATATCTTGCTGATAAAGAAAAGAAATATAAAGAATGGGAAAAAAAGATGGCAGAGATAAAATCTTCTCGAGAAAAAGAAGACGAAGAATTGAAAAAATCTGATGAAGAACGAAAAAAAAGACTGGATAAATGGAAAGAGTACATTGATAAAGTGGCAGAAATTAGAAAATCTCAAGAAAAAGAAAGTGAAAAATCTGATAATACTGAGGAAGAATATGAAAAAAGATTAGAAGAATGGAAAAATTATGCTGAAAAATCTGGCAATAAATCAGAAAAAAATGAAAAAGACGAAAAAAACCAGGACAACGAAGAAAAACAGAACAACGAAGAAGAAAATCCAGAAGAAAAATAAAGCAAT
>CAMHLN010000016.1 GCA_946186155.1 uncultured Clostridia bacterium
CAGAGATTTTAGATGCTTACAACTCTACAGGAGCTTCATTTAAAAAGAAAGAAGACACCCACAAAATGGCTGAGGCTAACAAAGCTTTTGCACATTATAGGTGGTAAGGGAGGGGAGATATATGCCTAGACAAGTACCTTTAGAAAAAACTAGAAATATTGGAATAATGGCCCATATTGATGCTGGAAAGACTACTACTACTGAGAGAGTTTTGTTCTATACTGGAATAAATCATAAGTTGGGAGAGGTCCATGATGGTGCTGCTACCATGGACTGGATGGTTCAGGAGCAAGAACGTGGAATAACTATAACTTCTGCTGCCACGACTTGCTTTTGGAACGGAAACAGAATAAACATTATCGATACTCCGGGACACGTCGATTTTACCGTTGAGGTTGAAAGGTCTCTTCGTGTTCTTGATGGATCAGTCACTTTACTTTCAGCAAAAGAGGGAGTTGAGCCCCAGTCTGAAACTGTTTGGAGGCAAGCAGATAGATATAACGTCCCCAGGATGGTATATGTTAACAAAATGGACATAATAGGGGCAAATTTCCTTAATGTTGTTGAAATGATGAAAGAACGTCTAAATTGTAATGCCGTTCCTATTCAACTTCCCATCGGAGCAGAAGATAACTTCAAAGGAATAATAGATTTAGTAGAATTTAAGGCTTATATATACTACGACGACTTGGGAAAAGACATTCGTTGCGAAGACATTCCCGATGATATGTTGGACATTGCTTCTGAATATAAAGAAAGACTTTTAGAGTCTGCTACTGAATTTGACGATTCCGTTCTTGAAAAGTATCTTGATGGTCAAGATATTTCTGTTTCTGAACTTAAGAGTTGCATTCGCAAGGGAACAATTGAGTGTAAAATGGTTCCTGTTTTGTGTGGATCATCTTATAAAAACAAAGGAGTTCAAAAACTTCTTGATGCGGTTGTAGATTACATGCCATCTCCGTGCGATGTCCCTGCTATAAAGGGAGTGAATCCTAAAACTGAAGAAGAAACAGAGAGAAAATCGTCTGATGAAGAACCTTTTTCTGCTCTTGCGTTCAAAATTGCAACTGACCCATATGTAGGTAAATTGTGTTTTTTCAGAGTTTATTCAGGAAAAGCTAAAGCAGGTTCTTTTGTTTACAATTCATCAAAAGATTCAAATGAGAGACTCGGAAGAATTGTGCAAATGCACTCTAATAACAGACAGGAAATTGACGAAGTTTTTGCTGGGGATATTGCAGCTGCAGTAGGATTAAAAAAAGTCGGTACAGGAGATACTTTGTGCGATGAAAAGCATCCTGTTATACTTGAATCAATGCAGTTTCCTGAGCCAGTTATAAGGGTTGCTATTGAGACTAAAACTAAAGATAGCCAAGAAAAAATGGGAATAGCTTTAGCAAAACTTGCAGAAGAAGACCCCACATTTAAAGCTTATACTGACGAAGAAACAGGGCAGACTATTATTGCAGGAATGGGAGAATTGCATCTTGAGATTATAGTTGACCGTCTTCTCAGAGAATTTAAAGTCGAAGCTAATGTAGGCAAACCTCAAGTTTCTTACAAAGAAACAATAAAAAAATCTGCTGACGTTGAAGAAAAATACATTAGACAGTCAGGAGGAAGAGGACAGTACGGTCATGTTAAAATTAAAATTGAGCCTAATCCTGAAAAAGGATATGAATTTGTTAACAATATAGTTGGTGGAGCTATACCAAAAGAGTATATCCCTGCTGTTGATAGTGGAGTTCAAGGTGCAATGCTTTCTGGAGTTCTTGCGGGATATAACGTTGTTGATGTTAAGGTCACTCTTTATGATGGTTCGTTCCACGAAGTCGACTCATCTGAGATGGCGTTCAAAATTGCAGGGTCAATGGCATTTAAATCAGCAATGAGAAAAGCAAGTCCCGTAATTCTTGAGCCTATTATGAAAGTTTCTGTTACTGTGCCAGATGAGTATTTAGGAGATATAATGGGAGATTTGAGTTCTCGCCGCGGAGCTATTCAAGGAATGGAACAAATGCCGGGAGCTCAAAGAATAAACGCTATGGTTCCTCTTTCTGAAATGTTCGGATATGCAACTGATATGAGATCCAGAACTCAAGGAAGAGGCCAGTATTCCATGGAGCCAAGCCACTATGCAGAGGTCCCGAAATCTATTTCTGAAAAAATTGTTTCTTCTAGAAATAAAAGTTCAGAATAACTCTTGACATTATTTTAATTTATTGGTACAAAACATTCGTTGCGTGTTGGTTCTTGGTTGCTTATTTTAAAAAATTTAGGAGGTATATTTTATGGCAAAAGAGAAATTTGAACGTAACAAGCCCCATATAAACATTGGAACTATTGGTCACGTTGACCACGGTAAAACTACTTTAACTGCTGCTATAACCAAGTATTTAGGTTTAAAAGGACAGGCAGAATTTAAGGATTATTCCAACATTGATAATGCTCCAGAAGAACGTGAACGTGGTATTACTATTAATACTGCTCATGTTGAGTATGAGACTGATGCTAGACACTATGCTCACGTCGACTGCCCTGGTCACGCTGACTATGTTAAAAATATGATTACTGGTGCTGCACAAATGGACGGTGCTATTCTTGTGGTTTCAGCTGCAGATGGTCCGATGCCGCAGACACGTGAACACATCTTGTTGTCTCGCCAGGTTGGAGTTCCTTATATTGTCGTTTTCATGAACAAAATGGATCAAGTTGATGATCCTGAATTGGCAGATTTAGTCGAAATGGAGATTCGTGAATTATTGAACGAGTACGAATTCCCAGGAGATGATATTCCTATAATTAAAGGTTCAGCTTTTAAAGCTTTGGATTCAAAATCTGAGGATGTTTCTGCTCCTGAATATGCATGCATTGGAGAACTTATGGATGCAGTGGATAAGTATATACCAACTCCTGAGAGGACTTCAGATCAGCCTTTCTTGATGCCTATAGAGGATATTTTCACTATAAGTGGACGTGGAACTGTTGCTACTGGTAGAGTTGAGCGTGGTAGATTGAATCTAAACGAAGAAGTTGAAATTGTTGGTATAAGAGAGTCGAGAAAGACTGTTGTTACTGGAATAGAGATGTTCAGAAAACTTCTTGATTACGCTGAAGCTGGAGATAATATCGGTGTTTTGCTTCGTGGAATTGAAAGAAAAGATATTGAAAGAGGTCAAGTCGTTGCTAAACCTGGGACCATACATCCTCACACAAAGTTTGAGGCACAGGTTTATGTTTTGAAAAAAGAAGAGGGAGGAAGACATACACCTTTCTTCACTAATTACAGACCTCAGTTTTATTTCAGGACCACTGATGTCACTGGTGTTATTAATCTTCCTGCGGGAACTGAAATGTGCATGCCTGGAGACAATGTTAGCATGAGTGTGGAGCTTATTACTCCGATTGCAATTGAAGAAGGACTTCGTTTCGCTATTCGTGAAGGTGGTAGAACTGTTGGTTCTGGTGTTGTTACAAAAATCCAATCGTAGATTATTTTTTTGCGCCCGGGATTTTTCTTGGGCGTTTGCTGGTATGGCGGAATAGGTAGACGCAAGGGACTTAAAATCCCTCGGTAGCGATGCCGTATCGGTTCAAGTCCGATTACCAGCACCAAAGGGGTATAGCTCAGTTGGTAGAGCAACGGTCTCCAAAACCGTGTGCCGAGGGTTCGAGTCCTTCTACCCCTGCCATTTTTTCATCCAGAATGTTTGCTGGATTTTGTTTGTAAAAATTTCAAGATTGTTTATATGTGAGTAGGGTATATGATTGTACATTCGGGAACGTGTCAAATTCAAACTCAGAGGCTTGTTTTAAGGAAGTTTGTTCAGAGTGATGCTGAGCCAATGTTTAATAATTGGGCGGGAGATTGTGAAAATGTTAAGTACGTTAGTTGGAAAGCTCACAAAAGTTTAAGCGAAACCCAAAAGTTAGTTTCTGATTGGATTCAAGGTTATGACAATTTGGACTATTATCGTTGGGTTATAACTCTTAAGGATAGTGGTCACGTTATAGGAGAAATATCCGTTATTGATTTTTCCGATTGTGACGAATGCTGTGAAATTGGATATATTCTTTCGAAAAAATACTGGAATATGGGATTTATGACTGAAGCATTAAATGCTGTTATTAGATATCTTTTCGAAAAAGTAGGATTTCATCGTGTGCAATTACGCCACGATGTGAACAATCCAGCTTCTGGAAGAGTTATGCAGAAAAATGGATTAAAATATGAAGGGACGTTGCGCCATTCAAGAAAAAATAATCAAGGCAATTATTGCGATACATCTATTTATTCGATTTTGAAGTTCGAATTTAAATTTTGAATTCTAGAGTGTTTCATATTTCGGTTATTTGGATGTATAAATAAATTTCGTAATATCTTTTAATTGAATTTCAATTCAACATCAGCATATGTGTTTACAGTTAATTTTCTATTTTTTATTGCATTTTTTTACAAAATGTTGTAGAGTGTTCAGCATACCAGATAAGTTTACTACTTTAGACGAGGTGTAGCTCAGTTTGGGAGAGCGCTTGGTTTGGGACCAAGAGGCCGCAGGTTCGATCCCTGTCACTTCGACCACTCTGGAGTTTTTATTGGAGTTAATTATGATTGGATTATTTGTAGTGCTTTTCTTAATTATTGTCATCATTGCAGTCGCTGTTACTTTATTTTCTGGATATTACATTGTTCGTCAGCAAACAGTTTGCATAATAGAAAGACTCGGTAAGTTTCATAAAATTGCTGATCCGGGATTGCATTTTAGAATTCCTTGGGGAATTGATAGAATTGCAAAATGTGTGAGCCTTAAAGTTCATCAAAATAATATCGAAATTGAAACGAAGACGAAAGATAATGTGTTTGTTGTTCTCGATTTGGCAGTTCAATTCAAAGTTGATCCAAATAAAGTAACTGATGCTTATTATAAACTTTTGACTCCTACAGCTCAAATTGAATCTTATATTGAAGATGCAATAAGATCTACCTTTTGTAAATTCCCTCTTGATGAATCGTATGAAAAAAAGGATGACATAGCTCAAGATGTATTTGATACTGTCTCGAGTGAAATGTCAGAATATGGGTATGTGATTATAAAAACTCTTATAACATCTATTGAGCCTGACAAACAAGTTAAAGAGGCGATGAATGCCATTAACGCTTCTCAAAGGCAGAAATGTGCAGCTCAAGAACTTGCGAATGCTGATAAAATAAAAATAGTCACAGCTGCTGAAGCAGATGCAGAAAAAGATCGCCTACACGGTGAAGGAATAGCGAATCAACGTAAAGCTATCGTGGATGGATTAAGTGAGTCATTTAATGAGTTGAAATCAAGTGGACTTAGTGAACAAGAAGTCATGAGTATACTTTTGACAGAGCAATATCTTGATGCTTTACAGACTTTTGCAAAATATGGTAACCATGCAATATTTCTTCCTGCAGGAGCATCCGGGGCAGATGATATTAGAACTCAAATTTTGAGTGCTATGCATGCTGTGAAAAATCATGATGATAACAAAGAAATTGAAAATAGAGTCTAGATTTTAATTTTGGTATTTATTTTTCTTATTTGTTGTGATATAATCCGAGGAGAGTTTTGTTTGGGTTTTTGATTTGTTCGAAGCAATCTGTATGTGAGGTGATTTTTGTGAATTTCATTAAATTACTATTCGGAAATTATAGCAAAAGAGAACTTAGAAGGATTCAGCCAATTGTCAATGCAGTTTTATCTAAAGAGCAACAATATATGAATATGGCAGACGAGGAACTTAAGGCGCAAACTCATGTTTTCAAAGAAAGATTAAAAAACGGAGAGACTCTTGATAACATTCTTCCTGATGCTTTTGCAGCATGTAGGGAAGCTGCTGACCGTGCTTTAGGAAAAAGGCATTACCCTGTGCAAATTATAGGAGGGATTGTTCTTCACCAAGGAAGAGTTGCTGAGATGAGAACAGGAGAAGGAAAAACTTTAGTTTTGACTCTTCCTACCTATCTGAATGCTTTGACAGGGAAGGGAGTTCATGTTGTTACGGTTAACGACTATTTGGCAAAACGTGACTCTGACCTTATGAGCAAAGTTTATTCATTTTTAGGATTAACTACGGGATTCGTTGGACATGATATGAGTAATGACCAGCGCAGAGTAGCGTACGCAAAAGATATTACTTATGCCACTAACAACGAGCTCGGATTCGACTATCTTAGAGATAATATGGTCACAAAAAAAGAAAGACGAGTCCAGCGAGGACATTATTTTGCTATCGTGGACGAAGTTGACTCGATTCTTATAGATGAAGCAAGAACTCCTTTGATTATTTCAGGAGAGGGAGATAAATCTACCGAACTTTATGCAGTAGCTGACAGGTTCGCAAGGGGTCTGAGAATGACCAAAGTCAAAGAGTTGGATGCAAAAGAAGATAATGACGAGCTGTATAAAGATACTGACTATATAGTTGATGAAAAAGCTAAAACTGCTACTTTGACTCCTGAAGGGGTAAAAAAAGCTGAAGCATTTTTCCATCTCAATAATTTGATGGACCCCGAAAATTTGACTATACAGCACCATATAAACCAAGCTCTGAAAGCGCATGGAGTTATGACTGCAGATATTGACTACGTTGTTCGCGGCAATGAAGTTCTTATAGTTGATGAGTTTACTGGTAGAATTATGCAGGGTCGCAGATATAACGAAGGATTGCACCAAGCCATAGAGGCAAAAGAACGAGTTGAAATTCAAAAAGAATCTAAAACCCTGGCATCTATAACTTTTCAGAATTATTTCCGTCTTTACGATAAATTATCCGGAACCTCGGGAACTGTTGTGACTGAAGAGGATGAATTTAGAGAAATTTACAAGTTGGATATAGTTGAAATTCCTCCGAATAAACCAGTTCAAAGAATAGATGAGCCTGATTTGGTTTATAAAACTGAGAGAGGAAAATTCAGAGCAGTTGTGAATGAAATCAAAGAGGCACATAAAACCGGTCAGCCTATTCTCGTCGGAACCGCTGCTATAGATAAATCTGAAATTTTAAGCAACTTATTGACGCAAGCAGGTCTTGAACACCAGGTTTTGAACGCTAAACACCACGAACGAGAAGCAGAAATAGTCGCCCAGGCTGGTAAAAAAGGAGCAATAACAATTGCAACTAATATGGCTGGCCGTGGAACTGACATAATGCTTGGTGGTAACCCTGAATTTATGGCAAAAGCTGAGCTTCGTCGCATAGGTCTTTCTCCTGAGCAAGTTATTGAAGCTACGAATGTTGACTTAACCGATGACCCAGAAGTTATAAAATTGAGGCAGCAGTATAGGACGTTTTTGGATAAATATACCGAAGAAATAAAATCTGATGCTGAGGAAGTTAGAAAATCTGGAGGCCTTTACATTATAGGTACGGAGAGGCATGAATCTAGGCGTATTGACAATCAGCTTAGAGGTCGTGCAGGTAGGCAAGGTGATCCTGGGCGGAGTAGATTTTATTTGTCTCTTGAAGATGATTTAATTAGAATTTTCGGTGGAGATCGCATGTCTGCCATTATGTCTAGGTTTAACATAGACGAGGACACTCCTCTTGAGGCTAAAATGCTGACTAGGTCTATTGAGAATGCTCAGAAAAAGATAGAAATGAGAAATTTTGCATCAAGAAAGAATGTTCTTCAATATGATGATGTTTTGAGTAAGCAGAGAGAGATAATATACAAGCAGAGAAACGAAATTCTTGATGGTGCTGATGTTCACGAGGAAATTTTGGGCATGATAGACAGTAGTGTGCAAGGTGTTGTTGCGAGATATCTTGCTCTCGAAGCTGAAAAGGAAAAGTGGAATTTAGAAGGTCTGAAAGATTACTACCTCAATTGGGCTCTTGATAATGATAGTCTGAATTTTAGCGAAGAAGAGTTAAAAAACCAGACTATACAATCTATAACTGATTTTATTATTCAAAAATGTAGGGAAAAGTTTAAACTTTTGGCTGATAATTACACTGAAGAATCTGTGAAAAATTTGGAAAGAACTTCTCTTTTGCAGGTTGTAGACAAGCATTGGATGGACCATATGGATGCTATGGAGGAGCTTAAGAGGGGCATAGGATTGCGTGCGTATGCTCAGAAAGATCCAATTATAGACTACAGAATGGAAGGATTTGATATGTTTGATGCTATGATATCAGACATAAAAGAAGAAACTGTAAAATCAGTTCTGTCTTTCTACACGAATCAAGTCAAATCGTCCAATAATAGTTATGAGGATGACGACGACGATGATTTTTCAGATATAGCTCCGTTTTTTGATCAACTTAGCAGCAAGATATCAGAGTCAGAAAGCACTTCTGTTGGATATTAAAGTATAAATTTAGTTGTAAAAAATATTGACTTTTAAAAAATTGAGTGATAAACTATGGGGGTAGTTTTGTTCTGGATTTGCGCCGGTAGCTCAGCAGGATAGAGCAACTGCCTTCTAAGCAGTAGGTCAGGGGTTCGAATCCCTTTCGGCGTGCCAGTGGTGGGCATAGCTCAGTTGGGAGAGCGCCAGATTGTGACTCTGGAGGTCGCCGGTTCAATCCCGGTTGTCTACCCCAGTTGGGTTGTCGCCAAGTGGTAAGGCAATGGGCTCTGACCCCATCATTCGCTGGTCCGAATCCAGCCAACCCAGCCATTCAATGGGATGTAGCCAAGCGGTAAGGCAACGGACTTTGACTCCGTCATTCGTTGGTTCGAATCCAGCCATCCCAGCCATTTTTTGATTTTGATAGATATAGATGTTATATGAATGGGTTCATAGTAGCAATTTTTGCCAAAGAAAATTTAAATTTTTCTTCTGCCGGTATTTATGGGGTGTTTTTTTGTCCTTTTCAATGTTGAGATGTAGTTGATTTTTTTATTCAATTAATGGAATTTAGTACTTGACATTTATTGATCATTTTAGTAGCATGGAAAATGTAATATTTTTTTGTTCTCGGGTAATATTATTGTTGTATGATATGAATTGTATGGAGTGGTTTTATGGGATTTTTTGAAGATTGTTATCTTAATATGAAGAGTGGAATTTCTAGGGCGGCAGAAAAAACTAAGAAAGTTTTAAATATTTCTAAAATAAAGATCGAAATGGCTGAAAGAAAAAATTGTATCAATGATAAATATAAGCTGATAGGTAAGTACGTCTATGATATGCACAAAGGGGGGGAGAAGTTTGAGATTGAAGATATTGCTGATTGGCTTGAAGAGATAGATGCTCTTAGTTCGAGTATAGAAGAATGCGAAGAACGTTTGCATCGCGCTCAGGATAAGGTTTGCTGCCATTATTGTAAATATAAGAACGAGTCTGGATCGAAATTTTGCAGCAACTGTGGTAAGAAGATATCTTTTGCCAAAAGAGGAAGCAAATCGTCTTGTGAAAACTGTGAGAACGAAGAAAACAATGAAGAAAATGTTGAAATTAGCTAATTTTTAGCAAAAATCTTGACTTGATTTTAATTGTATCGTAATTGCAACGTAGTTGTTTTTTATCGAAGTTTATTTTTCTTGCAATAAGCATATCGCAATAGCTTTTACTCCTTTGATTTCTCCTGTGAATCCTAATTTTTCTTCAGTTTTGAATTTCACATTAATCTGATTGGGGCTTATTTTGCAACAGTCAGATAATTTTTTTTCTATGCTATATCTATAAGGATTAAGAACAGGAGTCTGGGCCACAAATGTGCAATCTATATTGATAATTTTAAAATCTGAAATGATTTCAATTGTTTTTTCCAAAAGATTCAAACTACTTAAATCTTTGTATTTATCATCTTCTGGAGGGAAATGTTGTCCTATGTCTCCTTTACATGTTGCTCCTAAGATTGAATCTATAACAGCATGAGTCAAAGCATCTCCATCACTGTGAGAAATGCATCCGTAATTACTTTCAATTTCAACTCCGCCAACTATAAATTTTGCTCCTTTTTTTAATTCATGAACATCATAACCTATTCCTATTTTCATGATATCCCTCTATAAAATAGCATATTGAATTATTTTAGTTTTGTTTATATCATAATCACGTGTTATTTTCTATGATATTTTTCATATGAAATTTTTTTATAAGATTTAGTATGACAAATTTTGACAATTATTGGGAGTAAAGTTTATGATAAAGTTTCTAAATGGAAACTGCGATTTGTTAATTAGGCACGATAAAAATTCGATTTTATTCAATGAAGATTTATTCATTTACTCAGTATCGAAAATAGCTGAGGATATAAAAAAGAATTTTGATATGAGTAAAAAGATAGGTCTTGTTGGAATTGCTCGAGGAGCATTGCCTTTATTAGTTGCCGTTTCGCATGAATTAGGAATACGAAACGTCAATGTGTTTCAGTTAGTTATGAGTAAGTCTGATAACGAGTTCGATTTTGATGAAGTAGCGAAGATTTATGATGGGTATGTTGATAAAAGTTGCGATTGCTATATAATATTCGAAGATATAGTTAGTGAGGGACGAAGTGTTAATGTGCTGTTGGAAGAATTTTTGAAAAAGAAATTGGAGGTTTCTGCTGTTTATTCTTTGTTTGTGAAAGAAGATTTTATCGAATCCGGGAAATTGCTAGGAGATACAGATTTGAGATATGTCTTTCCTTTCAAAACGGATGAGTGGGTGTATTTTTTCTGGGAAAAGAAGTATAAAATTTTGAAAAATTTATGAAAGGATAAGTAATGTACAGAGTAATAAAAAGACTGGAAATTTCAGCGTCACATAAATTGAATCTTCCGTATGAAAGTAAGTGTAAAAATCTTCATGGGCACAATTGGATATTGACTGTTTATTTACAATCTGAAACTTTAGAAAATGGCATGGTTTATGACTTTACTGAAATTAAGAAGTTGGTTAAAAATAGATTAGACCATAAAAATATGAACGATTACATAGAACAACCAACGGCTGAGAATATTGCAAAGTACGTTTGTGACATTTTAGGAGAAAAGTGTTATATGGTAGAAGTGCAAGAAAGCGATGGGAACGTCGCAGTATATGAAAAGTAAAAACTTAAGATTGTGTGAAATTTTTAAAAGTATATCAGGAGAAGGATTAAGGCAGGGTGTACCTGCTGTTTTTGTTAGATTCAGTGGTTGCAATATGAATTGTGACTATTGTGATACGAAATATCATAAATATGATTTCAAAATGGTTAGTATAGATGATATTTTAGAAAATGAAATTGTTAAAAAATCGAAATATTTTGTCATAACTGGAGGAGAACCGTTTGTCCAACATGAGGACATATTTGAGTTGATACATCAACTTTCTCTTTTAGGAAAAGTTGAAATAGAAACTAATGGTTCTAACTTATATTCAAATGTACTTAATCTATATAAAAAAGTAAATCCGTTCAAAGTTTTGTTAACTGTCGATTATAAGATGGACCAAGCAAGTGAGTTATATGTAAAAAATTTTGATATGGGATTGGACCTTATTAAAAATAAAATGCAAGAATTAGGTGTAGATGATAGGTGGTTTCCGTTGTGTTGCATTAAAATTGTAGTAAAAAACAAAAAAGAAATAGATGAATCTTACGAATTGTCTAAAAAATATTCTGGCTTTAAGATTATACTTTCCCCGTGTTATGGAATAATTTCTCCTACTGAGATGGCAGAGTATATAGTAGATAAAGAGTACGATGATTTAAGAGTTCAAGTTCAATTACACAAATATCTTTGGGAGGTTAATGCTCGTGGAAAATAATGAATTAGATTTTAAAAATGCGGAAAACTCTATAAAAAAATTGTTCGAATGTTTAAAAATAAATTTGCCAGATGAAACTCCAAAACGGTACGTTAAAATGATGTACGATATGACTAAATACCAAAATGTTTCAAATCAAGAGATAGCCGATTTTGTAAACAAAACTTTCGAAATCGATACTAAAACTGATTCAAGTAATATGGTGTTGGTTAAAGATATAGAAGTATTTAGTTTGTGTGAACATCACATTGCTCTTATGTATGACATGAAGATATCAGTAGGGTATATTCCCAACAAATTTGTTTTGGGTCTTTCAAAAATAGTTCGTTTAGCTGATATGGTATGTAAAAGATTACAACTTCAGGAAAAAATAGCAGAAGATATAATAGAAATAATGAAAATTTTGACTCGAAGTTCTGATATAGCAGTTCATATAAGAGCAAAACATAGTTGCGTGACTGCACGAGGAATCAGAAATACTTCATCTGAAACTGTTACGGTGAATTTCAATGGAAAGTTTTTGAATGACAGCTGTTTGAAATCATCATTTCTTAACAGTTTATCTTAAGGCTATTGGCTCATAACTGTATAAATTGATTGTTTAACTCCTAAAACTTCAAATGATAATTGCGTTGTTTTAAAATCCAAATTTGTTTTTGGATAAAAACATTGTAATTATTGTCATAATGTGATATAATCCCGACGCGCTTTAAGATATTGCGCTTTAAGATATTGCGCTTTAAGATTGTAAATTTTGGAGGTATTTATGAACGAAACTAAAAAAAGATTGTTATCATGTTTATTACTTGCTATGGGGGGATTAAATTTAGGCACTGGAGTGTCTAATGCTCGATCAAAAGATGTTACCAATATGTCTAATGTATCTTCCGAAGAAACTAAGAGAAATTCTAAAATTTCAAGTATTTTTAATTTAAGAAATGGTATAGATATTTTGGGATTATTGACTATAATTTATGGAGGTAAAAAGCTCCGGAATAATTCGCGAGACATAATTAAGAAAAATTCGGATATTATTAAGTATTACAAAGGACAAACTGATGATTTTAATTTATTGCAAGATTTCCAACAGTTGTTTCGTTTTTGTTTGTGCCAGTCAAACGCTGGTTTTATTCATTTGAAAGATTTTACCGAAGAAGACTGCAAAAAGTACGACATCGTTTGTTTTAATAACGCGCAATACGACAAATCTGATGAATATTTGAGTTATTATTTTATTGTTGAATCGTCAGTAGATAAGAATGAAAAATTTAATTTTGCTTTTTGTACAAATAACAATTTTATGTCAGTTATAGCTCCTGCTAGTGCTGGTAATATTTCTGAGGATTATTCTGAAGAATATAATAATTTGAAACCATTTAAAGTAGCTGGGTATAGTATTTCGAAGGAAGTAAAACGAGAAAAATGTGCTAAAATTGTCGGGTTTAAATCATTGTTTCTAGGTATTAAACATCCAAATTTGTATTTTGGGGGCAAAGAACTGTTGGAAGAACACAAAAAAAAATTTGAAGATTATTATATAGTTTTTGAGATATATAGAGAGGTAGGTGAGGAGTACTACTCCTTGGATGGAATATACTGTAAAGTTTCATTGGTTAGACCAAAAAATTAAACAAATTAGTACCATTACTGGAATCAATGTAAGACAACGAATAATTTTAACGAATTAGTTTGATTTTTAATTTGTGCTTAGTTGTAGTATTAAAGACTTTTGGAGGTATTTATGAACAAAGCTAAAAAAAGATTGTTATCATGTTTATTACTTGCTATGGGGGGTTAAATTTAGGCACTGGAGTGTCTAATGCTTCCCCTAGGAGTAGTACTGAAAAATCCGAGAAAAATTCGAAAGTTTCAAGTATTTTTAATTTAAGAAATGGTATAGATATTTTGGGATTATTGACTATAATTTATGGAGGTAAAAAGCTTCGGGATAAAAATAAATCGTTGGAAGAATTGAATGAGGACAGATCGTATATCAAGGAGTTTTACGAAAATAAAGTTGATGATATTAACCTCTTTCAAAATTTTCAACATTTGTTTTATCTTTGTTTTAAAGGTGTAATGTATTTTAGTGAATATAATTGGCAAGATTTAACAACAGAAGACTGCAAAAATTACGGAACCGTTTGTTTTGATAACAGTAAGTTAGAAGACGACAATTGTTATCGGAGTTGTTATTTTATTTCAAATAAACGTTTGGACAAGGAAAGTGATAGATTTTCATACATTGAAAAGCCAGAGTTATCGTCAGTTCTAGCTTCGGCTCCTAGTCAGTACGCCGGTGAATGTGGTAATTTAGAACCATTTACAATGGCTGGATATTCTGTTTGGTACAGTTTACAGAAAAACTTACGTGTTAAAATCATCAAGTTTGAAGAACTTTTAAAAAAAGTTGAATATGATAACTTAAATAATTTGTGGAGTAAAGAAAAGTTTGATGAATATAAAGAGAAATTTAAAGATTACTATATACTTTGTGAGGTGTATACAAATAGATATAAAAACCCCGAAATTAAAGATGAAGTTTTCTACAAATTTTCATTGGTTAAACCAATAGCACCAGCACCAATGCCAATACCAGAACCAGTACCGAAAAAAAATTAAGAACAATCTTTAACAAATCAGTTTGATATATGAACCAAATGAGCTACTCCAGGAATGTTTTTTCCTTGCTGAAAAGAGGTTGGAGACATTAAGGCTCCCGTGGCCATGAACAAAACGCTGTTTAGTTTGTGTTTTGCCATTTTTTGTAAAACATATGAGCACAAAATTGAAGCAGAGCATCCGCATCCCGAGCCTCCAGCATGGACATCTTGTTCTTCCTTATGAAAAATCATCAGCCCGCAGTCGTTGTAGTTTTTTGTGATATCTATTCCTTCTTTCGCTAGAAGTTCCTGAAGAAGTAGTGCTCCTGTTTCTCCTAAATCTCCTGAAAGAATTAAATCGTAATTTTCAGGAGATGTTTTAGTATCTTCAAAAAATTTTTTAAGAGTTACAAATGCTGCAGGAGCCATAGCTGCTCCCATGTTTGACGAATCAGTTACTCCCAAGTCCTCTATTGTTCCAGCGGTGAAATGTTTAATGAACGGAGTATTTTGTTTTTCTGTTTTTTGCCCCAAAACTATAGCTCCTGAGCCTGTGACCGTCCACTGAGCATTGGGAGTTCTTTGGCCTCCATAATCCAAAGGAAATCTATATTGTCTTTCTGCTGCGCAAAAATGAGATGAAGTAACAGATATGCAATTTTTTGCCGCATTAGATTCCACGAAAATCGATGCTACTATCAAAGTTTGTGCCATTGTAGAACAAGCTCCGAATTGGCCTAAAAATGGAATTTTCAGTTTTTTTAATCCCATCATCGAGGATATACATTGGTCTAGCAAGTCTCCTGCAAAAACGAAATCTATTTCATTTGAATTCACCCTAGATTTTTCAATTGCTATCCGAACTGCTTCTTTTTGCAAAATGGCTTCAGATTCTTCCCAAGTTTTTTGCCCAAATCTATTGTCTTTGAATGTTTTATCGAATAAGTTTCCTAGAGGACCTTGAGACTCTTTTAATCCACAAACTGATGCGAATCCCTTAATTGTTGGGCAATTTTCTAATTTAATAGTGCTTTTTCCTATTCTTATGGCCATAAAATCTCCTGTATTTTTTAGGATATCAACTTTATTTTGTCCCGATTTTTTGAAATAATCACTCGGTTGACATCTAGAATGAGTGTTTATATTAAGATAACGAGATTTTTCTTTTTTATTTTTTGAAATAATGTCTGAACCTTCTAATTTTTTTAAAAGAATGGTATAATGGCTTCGCTTTTATAATCGGACTAATGTTTAGAGGTGTTTAGAAAGGATGTTTATGCCAAATTTTTTGAAAAATGAAACTAACAGAATTTTTTTTGCTCTTTTTCTAGGAGTAATTTTTGGAGCAATAATGAAACTTTTGCCTCCATCTTCGTATCTGGACGACATATTAGTTAACGGAATACTTAGACTTGTTGGAAACGGATTTATTGAACTTATCAAAATGACTGTAGTTCCTCTTATTTTCACATCAATTATATGCGGAGTTTCCTCATTTGGGGATTCAAAAAAATTAGGAAAAATCGGAGCAAAAACCCTGATATTATTTTTTATTACTACCCTCATTGGAGTAATAATTTCTTTATTTTTAGCTATGCTTTTCAAACCAGGATACGTTGAAAATCCTTTAGTTTCTGCGGAAATTGGTTCTAGTTCTAGTCAAAATTCGAAAAATTTTTTCGATGTAATTATCGAAATGATTCCTAATAATCCTTTTAAATCAATGTCTGAAGGAAATTTACTACAGGTATTGATATTTGCTTCATTTTTTGGAGTTGCCATAGGAAAGATGGGAGAAAAATCAAAAAAAATAGTAGATATGTTCAATCTAATCAACGAATGTATTATGAAAATTGTATCTATGATTATCAAAATTACTCCATTTGGAGTTTTCGCATTGGTTTCTATCGCAATGTACTCAACGGGATTAGAATCTTTGATTGGAGTTTTAAAATTGAGCATGGTAGTAATTTCTGCACTTTTGGTTCAAGCATTTTTAGTTTACGGTTTGTTCTACAAAATAGGAACTGGGTTTTCTTTTTTTAAATTTTTAAAAAATTATTCAAAAATAGCAAGCATAGCGTTCTCAACGTCATCAAGTAATGCGTGTTTACCATATGGAATGAAAATGATGGAAAAAATTGGAGTAGATAAATCTATATATCAGTTTATTTTAACTTTAGGATCCACTATAAACATGGCAGGAACAGCTATAATGCAATCTGCAAGCGTTATTTTTATTTCTCAACTCCACGGTATAGAATTATCTCTTAGTTCTATTACCAGAATAGTATTTACATCTGTTTTGGCTTCTGCTGGAGCTGCGGGAGTCCCGGGAGTTGGAATTATAATGCTTACTATGGTAGTGTCGTCAGTTGGATTACCTACTGAGGGGATAGCAATGATTATGGGATTCGATAGAATTTTAGATATGCTTAGAACTCCTGTGAATGTCATGGGAGACTGCGTTTGTTCTATCATAGTAGCAAAGAGTGAAAATTCCGTAGATATGACCAAATTCAACTCGGAAAGTAGAAATACCAAATAATTTACTTATAAAAAATAAAATCGAGAGCTGTTATCAATATGAAAAATATGAAATCGAAAAAAGTTATTTTTGTTTGTAATAATTGTGGATACGATTCTGCCAAATGGAGTGGCAAATGTCCATCTTGTGGAGAATGGAATTCTATGTCAGAATTTTCCGAGAAAAAATTTTCTGGTAATAAAAAATGTTCGAATCCAGTTAGAATGTCGGAAATAAAATTTGACGATAATATTAGAATGAGCACAGGAATATCCGAGCTTGACAGAACTCTTGGTGGCGGAATTGTTAAAGGATCATTTGTCTTGCTTAGTGGTTCTCCAGGAGTAGGAAAATCTACCATACTTCTTCAAATTTCTGAAAAATTTGAAAACATCTTATACGTTTCAGGAGAAGAATCTTATAGTCAAATTAAGATGCGGAGTGAAAGATTGGGAATAAAAAATGACAATTTGTTTGTTCTTGCTGAAACTGATATTGATGTGATATCTAAGTGTATAGAAAATTTGAATCCCGGTTTGGTTATAGTAGATTCTATCCAAACCATATCAAGTTCTGAAGTTAATTCTATTCCTGGTAGCGTTTCTCAAGTTAAAGAGTGCTCAAATATATTGCTTAAAATTTCAAAAGAATTAAATATTGCTACGTTAGCAGTTAGTCACGTGAATAAGGAAGGAGCAATTGCAGGTCCTAAAGTTTTGGAACATATGGTAGATGTTGTTCTTTACTTCGAAGGAGAAAATAAAAATTCTTACAGAATTATAAGATGCATAAAAAATAGATTTGGCTCCACAAACGAGATAGGAGTTTTTGAAATGAAGACAAAAGGTCTAGAAGAAGTGAAAAACCCATCTTCAGTAATGTTGGAAAACAAATCTTTTGAATCATCAGGCTCATGTATTGCAGTTGTAACTGAAGGGAGTAGGCCATTTTTGGTTGAAATTCAAGCATTAGTTGTTCCGTCAAATTTGAGTATGCCCAGAAGAGTTTCAAATGGATACGATTATAATCGTTTGTGCATGATTTTAGCAGTTCTTGAAAAAAAATCAGGCTTCTATTTTTCAAATTCCGATGTTTACATAAATATTGTTGGCGGAATAAAAATCAATGACCCTTCAGCTGATTTGCCAATAGCTATTTCTCTGGTTTCATCTATAAAAGATAAAATTGTCCCCATTGATTTAGCATCTTTTGGAGAAATTGGTCTTTCAGGAGAAATAAGAGGAGCATATCGTTCGCAAGAAAGAATAGATGAAGCCAGAAGATTAGGATTATCAGAATTCATAATTCCTGACGTTAGTAATATTGAAGAAAAATCCGCCAAAAAAATTAAAAATATAAAAAGCATAAATTTTTGCATTTGACAAAAATGTTTAAAGAGTTTAAACTATCCAAATAAGGGGTGATATTTTTTGAATAAGTCAAGATTATTATCGTGCATAATGTTGTGTAGTACGGCGCTAGGGTTGGGTTTAGGAATAGGAACATCCGCCAAAACATCAAACGCCAAGACGTTAGATGACAAGGTGTCCCAAAGAAAGTATTCTAGAAATGGTTCAATGTTAAGTTTTCGTACGTTATTGGAATTTATTACCGTTTCTGGATTGTGCCTTAAAATAAAATCAATTTCTGATGAAAACTCTGCAAAGGATCTTCGGGTTGGAGAGTTAGAGGAATTGAATAAGAGTTTAGATGAAAAAGTTAAACAATTAGATAGCAAAGTGTTTGGTGATACATCCGATATTAATAAGCTTTCAATTACGAATGGCTTTTTAAAAAAAGACAACATTGAATTAAAGAATAAAATTGTTGTTTTAGAAAATAAGTTGGAAGCTAGTACGGTAGATAATAATATTATTAAAGATTTTGTTTCACGTTTTTTTTCGTTGGAATTAAAAGCAAAAGGTCAATGGGATTCAAGATGGCAGGAATTGGAGAAAGATCAAGAATTTGTTTGCAAAAAATTTGGTGAACACTTTTGTTTCGGTGTCATTACAAGTGACTTAGATAGTTATGATTTTGAATCACAATCATTGATTGAAAATTTAGGGAAAAATTTTAGCCTTAAATCGAAAGACGGATGGCAAACAAATTTTGATCGTGCATTAGAAATTTTGTGTCAAAAAAATTCTCAAATGTTTTTAGATGATAAGAGTAATGTGGTTCCAGATAGGAAGGCTTGTTGTTTTGGTGATAAGATTCGACGATTATGTCGAACATTGTATAAAACTTTTGAAAGTTCATCTGGTGAGAAATTTACAGTTTCTTGTAGTCTGTATGCTAAAACAGATAATTGGAATCGTTTGTGCTCAGTTGTTGTGATTTATGCTATTGGTGACGTGGTTGATAAGAATCAGCCGGCTCCTGTTTTGGTTTAATTGTTGTGTGTTAAATTATAAAGAAAAATTTCTAGTTTTATGGTTCTAAACGGGGGTTTGGCGCTTTTTTGCTGGTGTCAACAGAGGTGTATTAATTGCAAAAAATGAAAAAGATAGTAAAATTTTATAATTCTTGATATTAGCAACATTGAAGAAAAATTTGCCAAAAAAATTAAAAATATAAAAAGCATAAATTTTTGCATTTGACAAAATTATTTCTAAATTTAAAAAAAAATTTATGTTACTTGGAGTTATGGTTGTAAGGCATCGTTTTTTGTAAATTTACTTTGATTTTTTTGACAAATTTGCTTGCAATTTTTGTTTTAATTTGTAAAAATAGTGCTATTTTGTAGAAGAGGGGTGGTTGTCAAAGAATATTAGTTTTCTGCGGGCTTTTTATCTGAATTTTATTTTTATTTTGAGAGGTATTTATTATGAGTTTCAAATCTGTTAAAAAAATTGTTAGCAAATTCGTGTTGGCTATGTTACTTTCATCATCATTTTCACTGAATGGCGATGCCATAGGCAAAGTACAGGAAATGGTAATGAAAGATTGGCTTGAACATCAGGGGCTGAATGTCGAAGAAGGAATGAAAAAACTGCAGTACGCTGCTAAAGATGGTACCCCTTGCTATTTGGTTCCTATATATGAAAATGACGAGGTTGAAAAGTTTATCGTTGATTTGTATAGTAATCAGGCTTATAAAGATTATATGTATAATTGGTTTGGTGGCAAGGGAATGAGTACCCAACAAAAAGCTAGATCCTCTAAGTTTGATGTGCCATATCTTAACATGCACAATTCCAAAGATCCCAGAGTGAATGCTCATGAGTATTTTGATGGTTATTTATCTAGGTCTGTAAACTTCGTAATTTTCTATGGAGATTTTTTAGCAGGACAGCTTTCGATGGGCCCGATGAGAAATTTGGGAGTTCCAAGTGAAGTTGCTGTCGTGATTCACAAAAAATACAGTGGAAAGGGAATATTCTCTGGGCTTTCTCAAATAGATATGGGATTTTTCATGAACGCTTATAAAAATGGTACTAAGAATGCAAGCCGAAATTTAAGCAGAATATACACCACACCTTCTAAGCCTCAAGCAACTAGTTTCATGGGTAGAGTGTTATCTGAAAAGTTTGGATTTTATTATGACGAAAAATTGACTTCACAGAAAAAAGATGGTTGCAGTTACTACTATAAAGTTATTTAATAGTTGTTATAAATTTGGCTGCCAGTTTTTTCTGGCAGTTCTTTTTTGTTAAAATTCACGATTGCTAATGCATATCCTAAATACATCCATATAAGAGCATCAGAAAGAGTTACTCCGGATAAAATTCCGATTTCAAAATTAGCATAGGAAAAATATGCCATAATTATTGCAAATAGCTTTGATACGAATTTCGATTCTAATTTGTAAGTCCACACAAATATTTCATATGCCAATTTGTATATTGCTAAAATTATAAATATCACAAAAAGGGAAAATCCTATCCATCCGTAAGAAACTATCAGTGTTAAATATAAATTATGTAAATCAGGATGCCTACAAGGAAATGCCAATCCTCCGTCTATATATATTTTTCCATAATAACTAAGATTTTCTCTTCCTATTCCTATCAGAGGATGAATTTTCGAAAGTTGAACCCCTTGTTTAAAAAGAAGAATCCTACCACTACTTATCTCGTGATTTCCTCTTCCTATTTTCATGTCTTCATCGAATATTTTATCATCTATGTGTAAACTCTCACTATTAATTTGCCTATATTTGATAATTTTATTAACTATCTTCTGGCATGCTACCCTCATTAAAAATGAAGCAGATACGACAACTGTAATACACATAAAAACGAATACCATTTCTCTAACAATTTTTATATCTTTAAATTTATTATATTTAGAAAAATTTTCATAAAAAAATCTGGTTACGAGATAAACTGTTATAAAAACAAATGATGCATTGGAATCAGTTAGAAATAAAGTTATCAAATTAAATATCATACAAAAATTTAAAATCCAAGAATTGATTTTAAATTTTTCTTTCATATATCTATCATTTAGCAGATCACAGGAAAACATAGAAATTACAGATAAAAATCCTAACTGATTTGGATTAGTAGATATCCCGAAAAACCTATTTTGAATTAATCCTAATTTGTATCCCATAAAATCTATAGACACATGCCTAACAAGAACATATAACCCTAATATTGAAACTAAAAATGAAAAATAAATTATAAATTTAAGTATAAAACAAACTTCTTTATTGATTTTATCTTCAGAAGTATTTTTCCCCATGCCAAATATTAGAAATATCAATATAAAATTGTTCAATAAAATTACGATGTTCATAATTATGTTTGCTGTGAAATTTACACACGACGTGAAAATTCCTAAAATCATAAACGGAATAATTATCTTTTTATTTTCTATATCAAACTTTTCAGGACAACTGAAAAGGATATGCATGGAAATGATCAGTCCCCAACAAACTACTATTCCGTTAATCCATCCTGCGAGTAATTCTATTGGGGAAATTAACTCGAGCAAAAGAGAAATTATGTAGCAAATTCTGAAGAGACTTAAATCATAAAATGAGATTTTTTTTTTAAAATTTGAAATTATCATACAATTTCTTTCTTCAGATGAGTGCAAACATATTCAACATCTTCTTCATCCATAAGAGTATGAAGAGGCAGGGTAATCTCATTTTCGTACATCTTGAACGCATTTGGAAAGTCACTTATTTTAAATCCGAGATTTTTATAAGCAGTCATCATCGGAAGAGGTTTATAATGTACATTGGTAGCTATTCCGTTAGATGCCATTTTTTCAATTATTTTATTCCTATCGTTCTCGTTTCTGCCTAATAATCTTACCATATAAAGATGGACAGTGGAGTTTTGCAATCTAGACTCATTCTGATAGATTTCCACATTACAACCAGACAGCAAATCGTTATATTTTCTCGCTAATAATCTTCTTTTTTCTATTAATTTGTCGAATCTCCCAAGTTGTGCCAATCCAATTGCAGCAGAAATATCAGCCATGTTGTTCTTATATCCAGGGAAAATAATATCATATTCCCAGTTTGATTTTTGCATTTTTGAGAGAGCATCTTTGTTTTGCCCGTGAAGAGAAAGAAGAGAAAGATTTTTGTACAAATTCTCATCT
>CAMHLN010000017.1 GCA_946186155.1 uncultured Clostridia bacterium
TTCGAACGAAATACCCCTGGGGGCTATCAGAATACCTTGAGACAATTTCATGGCCTTGAAAGAGAAAATTTGCCTAAAATCAGTTCACAAGATAATTTCGAGGATTTGGAAAACAGAAAAATAGACTCTGTGGGTAGGTTAGTGTGGCCGAAAAATTTAGATTCAAACTTGAATTTGAATCTCGAAATAGAAAAATCTCATCAAGATCTTTTGAAAAACGAAAATGCTCTTGACCACTATCTAAAAAGAGGGCTAAGTTTAAATATAATTAAAAAATATAAGCTAGGTTATGCACAAGAAGGAGCGAATTCTCTCTTAAAAAATTATCCTGAGAATAGATTTAAAAATTCTAAGTCAAATTTTTATAAATTTATTTTGCCTTACATGGATTTAAATCACGATTTTAATTATTTTTTGACAGAAATATTTGACAGGAATCAAGTTGATAAATATAATTCAAAATATTGCAAGATAAGTAACTGTGCAGAGTCTCCGATTTTCAACGAAAGATATTTAAGACAAGAGAATACTCCTGAAGTTATTTTTGTATGCGAAGGAATTTATGATGCTCTTTCTGTCGAAGAAGCTGGTGGATGTGCTATTGCTTTTTCAGGAATTGCTCACAGAAGATTTTTGAATTTATGCAAGGTTTATAATCCAAGAAATACTGTGTTTGTTGTTTCTCTCGACAACGACGAAGCAGGAATTAAAGCTTCTGAGAAAATTTCAAAAGAGCTCGATTCTTTAGGATTTTTTCATATTTCGCGTTCGAGTTTAAACAAAGATTTTAACGAAGATTTAGTTACGAACAGAGACAAATTTTTTGAGCATATTAAAAAAATTATTCAAGATGCTTTGGAATACAAAAAAAATATTGAAGATAATCAAAGACTTGAATACACGCAAGATACTGCTCTTAATTTTTTGAAAGATTTTACAGATAAAATTTCGAGACAGAATTCTGTTTTTTGTCCTACAGGAATTAAAAATTTGGATAAAATTCTCGATGGGGGATTGTACTCTGGCCTTTATTGCATAGGTTCAGTTAGTTCTTTGGGAAAGACCACTTTTTGTTTGCAAATAGCTGATAATGTTGCTTCAAATGGCAAAGATGTTTTAATTTTTTCTCTTGAGATGTCAAAATACGAACTTATTGCAAAATCAATAAGTCGGCACACGATGATTGAAGTTAAAAATAAAAATTTGAATTCTTGTTTTGCAAAAACGACTAGAAATGTGCTTTCGAATTATGCAGAATTTTCTCAAAAAGATAAGGAAATTATTCAAAATTCTATTGAAAATTACTCAAAATATGCTGGCAGAATTTATATATACGAAGGTGTTGGAAACATAGGAGTGGAGCAAGTAAAACAGCAAGTTCAGAGTCATATCGAAATAACTAAAAATTTGCCTCTAGTGTTAATAGATTACTTGCAAATTTTGGCTCCTTACAACGAAAGAGCAACTGATAAGCAAAACACAGATAAATCTATTTTGGAGCTCAAAAGACTATCTCGAGATTATGAAATTCCTGTTTTAGGAATCAGCAGTTTTAATAGAGATAATTACACTTTGCCTGTTAATATGGCAAGTTTTAAAGAATCTGGTGCGATAGAATATAGTACAGACGTTCTTTTGGGTCTTCAATATAGTGGAATGGATTTTATTACTGGAGAAAGTGAACGAGAAAGAAACAAAAGAGTACGAGATATAGTAAATAACAATATTTTAGATTGCAAAAGTAATTTAGCCCAAAAAATTGATCTGAAAATTTTGAAAAATAGAAATGGACGAAAAGGTGTATTGAATCTTAATTTTTATCCGATGTTTAATTATTTTGAAGATATTTAATTTAGATTTTCAGTAAATTCTGGTGTAATTGTAGAATTTTTATATCTTAAGGGTTTCCCCCACGGATTAGTTTCTTAATTTTGATTTCTTTCAAGACCACCTCGAGATATTTTATACGCACGATTATGAAATAAAAACATTTTTTGGATGAGTATCGATGAAAAAGGTGAGAATAACACTGTCATGACAGGGGTTTGCTAGGTAGATAATTATTCGTAATGTCCTTTACAAGATAAAATTTCGAGTATATCTCCGTTTATGCGATATACAAGACGATTTACGCTATCAATTCGTCTGCTCCAAAATCCAGACAATTCTCCTCTTAGAGGTTCAGGTTTTCCTATTCCATGGAACGGATTTCTTTCTGTATCTCTGATTAATTGATTAATTCGTTTTAGAGTTTTTTTATCCTGTAATTGCCAATAAAGATAATCATCCCAAGCTTTTTCAAACCAGATTTTATTCATTCATCTTCCTCAATTAGTTCGTGTTGAACACCTTTACCTTCATTGAGAGATTGAATTCCTTCTTTTAAAAATTTCATATTACTTTTTGAATGAAACGGGTCTCCAACAATTTTGAATGGTATTTCATTGTTGCGAATGACATTTTTAATAAACAAGTTAATTGCTGAAGAAGAACTTATACCTACGTCATTGCAAAAAGAATCGAATGCTTTTTTATCTTCACTATCAATTCGTGCAGAAATAGTAGATTGTGGCATAATAGTCATCTCCTTTTAGTTAATTATAATACATATATGTAAATTTTTCAACAAATGTATCACATATTGCTTCTTTTGTTCGTCTCACAGCAGATTTACAGATTATTTTCGAAGATATGTAAACAATGATGATAGCACTTGACAATGCGACTGTGTAATTAGTAGTATAAATATATATGTGTATATGTGTATATGTGTATACATATAAATACAGAAAAGAGGACACAATATGAACGCTTTACAATCAAGTGAAGATAAAATATCAGAAGAGAAAACAATAGAATCAAAATTATTTAGCCGGTTTATTTCGTATCTCGATGCAACTCCAAAAACCATAGACACATACAAAAAATCTATAAGACAACTTTTTAACTACTTTTCTCTTAATGGAATAAAAAATCCAAAAAGAGAAGATATATTAGCATACAAAGAAGATTTGAAATCAAAAGGACACAAACCAACTACAATACAAAATTACGTTACTGCTTGTAAAATATTCTTTAAATGGACGTCACAAGAGGGATATTACCCTAACATAGCAGAGCATATAAAAGGAGCTAAAATTGGCAGAGAACATAAAAAAGATTATCTTACGAGTTCTCAAGTGAAAGATGTATTGTTAAGCATAGAAAAAGAAGATATACAAGGATTAAGAGACTATGCGATAATTCTTTTGATGGTAACAGGAGGTCTTAGAACTATAGAAATAATAAGAGCAGATATATCAGATTTAAGAACTCTAGGAGATTTTACAGTTTTGTATGTCCAGGGAAAAGGAAAAGAGGATAAAACAGAATATATAAAAATTTCTGCTCCAGTAGAGAAATCCATAAGAATGTACCTGCAGATGAGAGGAACTACAAAAGAAACAGATCCCTTATTTGCATCTTTGAGCAACAACAACAGAGGACAAAGACTTACTACTCGCTCTATAAGTGGAATAGTGAAAAATAGGTTAAAACAAGCAGGATATAATAGCTCCAGACTTACAGCTCACAGTTTAAGACATACTGCTGTCACTTTATCTTTATTAGCTGGCAAAAATTTGGCAGAAGTACAGCAGTTTGCTAGGCATGCGAATATAACGACTACTATGATATACAACCACTCTTTAGATAACGCTAAGAATAGTTGCAGTGAAGCAATAACAGAAGCGATAATTTAGAGGAGATGAAGAAATGAGCAAAAAGATAAAATCAAATTTAGAAAGAATAAACAATCATGCTTCACGATTTACAAGTAATTCTTCTGATAATAAATCAACAAAGAAGAAAGATTGTATATTAAATTCTGTTCCAGAAGGATATAAAATGGTTCCGGAATCAAAGAGCAAACGATTGCAGATTCTTATACAACCCAGTTTGTATAATAAAATAAAAGAAAGAGCAGAAAAAAACAGAACAAGTGTGAATGACACCATACATAGTATATTAAGCAAAAGTATTCGAGGAGAGTAATAATTCCAAAAAACATTTGCGAGTGAAATACAGTAATAAAAATCTTAAGTTCCGCAAATATACATTAGCGGAAGTTAAAACAAGCAAAAGGAGAATCCTTTGAAAGATAAATTTTCATTAACAAAAGAGCAAAATATTTTTGTAGCTAAAAGAAACATTGTAGACTACATTTACAAAAGTGCGAGACTAGAAGGAATTCACGTTACTTTTCCTGAAACACAATCTATTTTTGACGGAATAGGAGTTAACGGAGTAAAAGTAGAAGATATTATAAAAATAAACAATCTGAAAAGAGCATGGCAATTCATGCTGGATACTCTCGATAGATTAACAGATTTCGACTACTTATGTAGATTGAACACGATTATAGGAAGTGAAGGAAGTATCTATGGAGCAGGCAAAATAAGAGCATACGATGTTAAAATATCTGGAACCAATTGGCAGCCTCAAATTCCTTTTGAATACGATGTTCGAAATGAAATAGCAGATATACTAAAAATGAAATCAAAAACTGAGAGAGCTATTACTTTAATGCTTTGGGGCATGCGCAGACAGATATTTATTGACGGAAACAAACGAACCTCAATGATGATATCTAATAAAGAAATGATTAACCATGGATGTGGAATTATAAGTATACCAAGCGAAAAAATTAAGTCTTTTTACGATTTACTAATTAAATTCTACGAGACAAACAATATGGAAAAAATAAAAAATTTCGTATATGAAAATTGCATCGATGGATTAAACTTTTGAAGGAGAAAATTATGGTAAATTAGAGATAAATTCATTTTTTGTCTTGAGTTTTTATTTTCATGATTTAAAATCAGAAAAATGGAGGTTGAAATGTCTGAGATTTTTACACATATAGTCTATGATGGCTCTTTCAAAAAGGGTAAAAGATCATCATTCAACAAAGAAATTGCAAGCAAATTTAACGTTATTGATCCAAATGTTGGTGAAGGAAAATACAATAGGTGCCATTCAGTAAGTTATCTATCAATTGTGGAAACGGAATTAAATGTTTTTAATTTACTACATAGTTATTTAAACATTGGGCAAAAATATCCGCCTGAATTGTTAGATGTTGCTGAAAGACATTTATCAGGTATAGTTCTAGCAGTTCACAAATATCCGTTAATTATTTCTGATGACGAAAAATCCATGTCAATTGATGTTAATTATGAATCTATTGTCAAATCTCCTTCAGTTGAGAAATCGTTTGTAGAATACGCTCACACGTATCCATGTCTTGGTGAGATTTTTGATTTAATAGAATCTGTAATCAAGGATGATTTTTGCGAAAATCTAGCACATTTAGGGAATAAATTAGTTGAAGATTTAAATAATTGCTCTATGAATTTGCGTGTTGGGTCGAGTAAATGGAATTCGTTTGTTCAACAATTTTACGATGTCATAAGTTATACGAGTACAGACGATGGAATTATAATAGACAACGAAATGGATGATTGTGCATTATCTCACATCAAACATTTGATGTATGACACTCAAGACTATCTAGATTTCGCATTGCCAAATACTATTCATTTCCCAAAAATTTACCAGTTTAATGATTCATACGAGATTCCCACTAGTTATCACCAGTTTAACGGAGACTGGAAAGGATGGAAGAGATGCCCCAAAGCTAACATTTACATTCATGACTGGTACACTATTGATAAAGAAATGATTTTACTAAATAATATTTAGTTCGTTTTGGTTATTTTTTTGGTTTTTAATACCAATAAAAATAATATTGGCGTCATTTTGTTTTGACATATTTGTGTATTATGTTATAATTACTGTGTATTATACTTGCATTTATGATGAAAAAATTATCTAGTAGGGGTGTTTTTATGTTTAAGAAAAGAATGAAAAGATTAAAATCTTGTGCGATTGGAATTTGTTTATTGACTAACGTGATTAGCCAACCAAATAAAGTGGATGCTAGTTATATATCAAAAGTTTACAAACTTGCATGGCAAAAAATGAATCCCCAGGGTAAAATTGAAACAACTGAAGCCGTTTCGTTGTTGACAAGTGGTACGTTGATTTGTGTGGGTATATTTCTTTTTTTGTTGCAAAAAGCTTGGCAATATGGATTTAATCCCGTAGTTAAGCCAGTTTTTGATCTTGTAAACGAGAATATTATTAAGCCTTATAGGGGTGTCGACAATAGAGCTGTTGAAAAAGATCCGATGAAGATGAGGAAAAGGATTTACAATGCACTAGAAAAAGGCATTCAGGGACAAGATGAAGCAATTGAAAAAGTTGTAAGTGTAATTTCGGGATATGTAGATGCTTGGGACGAGAGTGATAGATTGGGGATTCCCTTTAATCACGCTTGTTGTATATGTTTGCTCGGAGATTCGGGAGTAGGAAAAACTGAGACTGCTAGAATTTTGTCGAAGGTTCTTTACGGCAAAGATATGGAACCTTGGCAGTACATAACTACTGCAAGTATTCCAACAGAACCTCCGAAACCTCAACTGACAACTAATGTTGATGTGAGATTAGGTGGTGCCATGTTTGGTGGGGAATCTGGTAACAAAGATAACGCAATGAAAAGAGAATATACTCCGGCGGACAGATTGTTTCGTAGTGATAGCTTGTTGGTTCGAAATTTAAAGTTTAATAACAGGCGTATCATAGTAATTGATGAAATAGATAAGATTCATCAAAATTCTGACCCAAAAGATACTATTCTTGAGAGATTGAGAGATGCCCGTGATACGGGAGTTTTACGCGTGATAAAAGATGATGGAAGTGTTGAGAATGTTAAAGTTGACAGGACTACATTCATTATAATCTCAAACGAATTTGCAGATTGTATGGGAGTTGGTACTAAGGAAGACAGGCAGAAAGTGGATCAAACTAACAGAACTGTAGTTGAAAGAGACCCAACTTTGGTTCGCCGTTTTGACGTTGTTGAATATAAGGATATGACTGTCGAAAGATATTACTGGATTCTGGATACTTTGATTAAAGATTTGATGAAAAACTACAAAGAAGTGCGAAACATTGAGCTTGATATTTCTAGTGAAAGTATGCGTAAAGTGTGCAAATATTGTAAAGATAACCGTAAAGGAGTCAGAGGATTGTTAGATTCTCTTTCGATTTTACGTGGTATTTTAGTTGCATTTAGAGATGACAACAATCTAATAAAAAATGATTTAGTAAAATTGGAAGTGGATTTTGATGCAGGTAAATGGAGTGTTGTTAAAATGTCGAAACCGGATAGCAAATCTGAAGAACCGGATAGCGAATCTGAAGAATCGGATAGCGAATCTGAAGAATCGGATAACAAATCTGAAGAATCGGATAACAAATCTGAAGAATAAGTTTTTTTGAGGGGAGGCGTTAGTGTGTTTTTTAGAAAAAAAAAGAAATTGTTGGCTGCTTTATCTTGTAGTTTGTGCATGTTTTGCCAGAATAATCCTTCAAAGTCGTTATTATTTTGGAAATTGTCCTGCGACGAGAAGAAGAAATGTTTAGATCCAAATGTGCTTACGACCGTGATAACGCTAGAATTGATTGGTTTACTTGGTGGTATCGGCATCTTGTGTAAGTCGGCAAAATTTGTAAAAAGTAAAATTGAAAGATTAAACGAGTACTTTAATTTACGTCCTTTTTTGGATGTATTGACATTAAATCGCAATCTAAAGGAATGCTTTGACAAATATATTGTAGGTCAAAAATCTGCAAAATTTAAGATTGCTAACTGTTTATTAGGATATTTGGAGAGTTTGAAGGATAAAACAAACAGAGGAAGTTGCTGTATAACTCTTTTGGGACCTCCGTGCTCCGGTAAGTCGTTGTTTGTGAATTCAATTTCTATGGCTTTAACCGGCTCGCCATTACAAGATTGGCAAATTATAGATGGAACGAATATTAAAACTATTGCAAATACGAACGTTGTTCATAAAAAAACTTCAGCTGATTTTGTGATAACTGATTTTGGGGCTAAGGTTTATAATAGAAAGGAAATGGATTACGAAAACGAAATTCTTTCTCCAGCAGACCAGGTTTTTCATGAAAATTCTGATTTAATCCGTAATTTGAAAAGAAGTAGTGAAAGAATTATTTTTATTAAGGGAATTGATAAAATCCATAAGTTTGATCCAAAAGATACTATCTTGGAGTGCCTTAGAGATGCCAGGGACACAGGAATTTTGAGGGTGAAAAAATCAGATGGCTCTGCAGAAAATATCGATGTTTCAAAAACGGTATTTTTTTTAAATAGTTGCGAACAGCCTTATTGTTGGGGAGTTGGAAACAAAGACAATTCTAAGAAATGTGATGATAGAATTGAAATTGAACGTGATTTTAGTTTGGTAAGAAGATTCTTTGTTGTTGAGCTTGACAAATTTTCAAGAGAAGATTTTGAAACTTTCTTGAAAATAGGTTTCGAGAAAATTAAAGCTTCGTACATGATTTTACATAATATAAATATAAATTTTGGTGACAATTTATTAAATAAAATATTGGATAGTTGTGAAAATTGGACTCTTAAAAAGATAGAAATGAAATTAATGCAGTTAAGAGATAGTTTACTTAATTTTAGGATAAAAAATGACATAACTGACGATCCTAGTAGGGAAGCTCTGAATTTATCGGTAGATTATGACGAGAAAAATGACAAATTTTTAGTTAATAAAATATAAAAATAAGACAAAAAATCAACCATTTAAAATTGAAATAAACTATTAAAATATATATAATCCACTCTGCGTAGTCCGTAAAGTACGGGTTTGTTACTTCCAATCTAACTCTCTTAGTTAGAGAAAGAGGTGATAATATGCTAGATTTGGTTATCCTTTTAATTGACTTGATCGCATTGATCTTTCAATTGCTAGAATACAAAAATAGCTACCGTACTCACAATACGGTAGTTATTACAATAAAAATAAATATAAAATTGTAATAAATCCGTCAAACGGATCACGCCATTATTATACTCTCATAAGACGAAAAAATCAACCATTTAGAATTGAAATAAGCTGTTAAAATATATATAATCCACTCTGCGTGATTTGGTTTGCATGGGTCGTTCTTTTGATTGCTCTCACTTAGAGCAAGGAAGGGGGCGACGGTTATGAAGCTTAATTTAGCTTTTTTGACTTTTGTTATCATATTGATAACACAAATTCTAAGCTCTTTTCAAGCACAAAGTAACAACCATGCTCTAATCATGGTTGTTATTAACATAAACTTATAATAACGACCTGTCTTCCAGATCACGCTACTATTATACTCTCATAAGACGAAAAAATCAACCATTTAGAATTGAAATAAGCTGTTAAAATATGTACAATCTACTTGCGTGGTTCACGTCACGGGGCATCTCTTTTCGTTTTGTTAGACGAAAAAGGAGGTGATAGTTATGGATCGTGAAGATTTATTTCTTTGGATTTCTATTATCTCTTTGATAGTTCAAATTCTAGAAATTATCATCGCAATAAATAACAACCGTGATCCAAACACGGTCGTTATTAACTACATTTTTAGTCTTTAATGGCCCTGTTGCGAACCACGCTATTATTATACTCTCAAAGAACAAAAAAATCAACATTTTGTAGAAATATCAGGAGATTTTTTATGATTTTCGATGATTCATATACTTTAGAAATAGTGATATAATTTACTAACAAGTTGGTAGCCATATTTACCTAGTAAATTTGATGGTAAATATTTACTTAAATTTACCAAATACTTGCACAAGTGAAATAGAACAAATATGGGAGGATTAAATGACAGATAACGAAAGCAATTATGTAACAATAAAAGAATTTTCTGAGATGGCTGGAGTAAGCACTCAAAGGATTTATCAGATGATTAGTAATGACTTAAAAGACTTCTGTAAAGTGTTTGGAAAGGTGAAAAAAATAGACATTAAAGCATTAAAATTATTTGGTAAATTACAGCGTCAAAAAACCAATAATATTGCAAATAACAACCAAGCAGTAATAGACGCATTACTTGCACAACTAGAAACCAAAGATAAACAAATATTTGAATTGCAAAATGTCATAAAAATTATGCAAGAACAGCATCTTGCACTTACCAAGTCTCTTTCGAATTCTCAAGCTTTACATGCTGGAACCATAAAAGAGCATATAGATTCATCAACAGCAAACAATGAAACCAAACAACCAAAAAGAAAAAACTTGTTTTCTTGGCTCTTTAACAAGAAATAGACACAATCTATACAAAATTAAATTTCCTGTAAGAGGTAAAAATTCAATTTTATTTTTACAGGTAAATCCAAGAAAAAATTTGGCTTTTTTACTACATTTCGTGGTTTTTAAGTTTTGAATTATATGAAATTCCAAGGTCAAATTTCGAAGTGTCTTTTAAGTTAAAATACAAAATAGAATTGCTCCAATCTTCAAAATTTTTAAACTCAGGAGTTTCTTGATAATTTGATTTGCCCTTCCTACAACGATATTCCCAAGTCTCAAGAACACCACACTTAGTAAGAGCATCAAGACTGTTTTCAAACGGTTCTTTGATTCTATTCTCCCATCCTGCTTTTTTAACTGAATTATCACTTATTTTCGGCAATGATGTAAATTTTAATAAACTTTTTACTCTCAAAAGATTAAAATTTTTAGAATTTATATTATTTTTTATATTAAAATGCTCAGACATCTTGAGTCCCATAACATACGCATTGTTGTTACGTTCATCCAACTTCAAAAGAGCTGTTGGATACTGTGTTATGGGTAATTTTACTAAATATTCTCCAAAAGTTTGTGTGAATTTTATATTTATAAACCCCTTGCGTATGCCCTTGGCTTCTATAAGTCTTATATCTACGTAATCAGCTTGTCTACCTCGTATTTTTTCATGCCATGAAAGAGACGAAGAATACAAAACAGCCAAATCTTTGTTAATTTTTTTTCTTGCATTTCTAAGAGCATTTTCAGCTCTTTTTTTCTCAATTTCAGATTCTTTGTTGCTCATTTTTGGATGCTCCACAGTATCATACCCACATTTCAGAGCATATTCCTTTAGAGGAATCAAGATATTTAAATTTCTGAGATCACGTTTTTTTTCACCAGTATGATTAAGTTCAGTAAACTTCGCAATAGCAACACTCAAAAGCTTATGAGTACTAACTCCCAAAGTGCCGCAAAGTTCACTGAGTCCGTTTATTATTAACTTCAAATCGTTATTTGAAATTTGACCAGAATTTTCAAAAGTATTTTTAACTAGTTTTTTCCCTGACATGATTGCTATGGAATCTGTGGCTTTCCCATGAAGCATAGCAATAAATATATTATTTAAAAATTTTTCTGAACCATCAATCGTAAGTATTTGATTGCCTGCACTTATTTCAGCGCTTTTTATACGGCATCTTGAAACATCTTTCTGAATTTTAATTCTCACTTCGAATTCCTGATTATCTTCAACTACGAACTTTTCACCGTCAGAAGTAATAAAACTTTCGTAAAATATCTTTTCTAATTTCTCTTTAGCATCCATAAACACTCCAGAAACTTCGTTTTTTTGTATCTTTCTGTGCAAATTTAACTCAGAATCTTACCCATCGATATGACAATCGTATTTTCGAAACGATTGTTATTTTTATACCACCTATGAAATCAATCTGACAGAGAAAAATAAAAAATAAGAAAAATCTGAGTTATAGAAGACTTTTAATTATCCACAGTAACATACCCATTTTTGTCACAAAATGGGTATGTTACTGTAGCAAAATGGGTATGTTACTGTAGCAAAATGGGTATGTTACTGTAGCAAAATGGGTATGTTACTGTAGCAAAAAAAAAATTGAGCCCAGTATTCATGCGGGTTTCAGGGGGGTCAAAAAATCCAGTACTACTAGTACTACTAGTACTACTAGTATATAGGCCCCAACTTTTTGAAAGTTGGGACCTGATATAATTAAAAATTAAAGCTGAATTTTTTACTAGATTTACCTGTAAAAATAAAATTAAATTTTTAGCTTTTACGGGTAATTTAATTTTGGAGATAAACGTGTTTGATACGAGAACTAACGAATACATCAAAAGCCAGCTGGAAAGTTATCTTAGGCAGAAAAACATAGACACAAGCAGGAACTTCAGATGCTTAAATCCGAATCACGAAGATAAAAATCCAAGCATGAGTCTTGACAGAACAAGCAGAAGTGGACTTCACTGCAAGTGTTTTTCATGTGGAGCGTACTACGATATTTTCGACCTTATTGCTCTCGATTACGGAATAATCGATAAGAGTGAAGTTTTTAAAAAAGCGTATGAAATTTTCAATTTGGATTCTGGTGATGTCTTTAATACCTCCATACATCGATTTAAAGGCACCAAATTCGAACGAAATACCCCTGGGGGCTATCAGAATACCTTGAGACAATTTCATGGCCCTAAAAGAGAAAATTTGCCCAAAATTAATTCACAAGATAATTTCGAGAATTTTGAGAATGAAAACTATGAAATTTTTAATTTGGATTCTGGTGATGTCTTTAATACCTCCATACATCGATTTAAAGGCACCAAATTCGAACGAAATACCCCTGGGGGCTATCAGAATACCTTGAGACAATTTCATGGCCTTGAAAGAGAAAATTTGCCTAAAATCAGTTCACAAGATAATTTCGAGGATTTGGAAAACAGAAAAATAGACTCTGTGGGTAGGTTAGTGTGGCCGAAAAATTTAGATTCAAACTTGAATTTGAATCTCGAAATAGAAAAATCTCATCAAGATCTTTTGAAAAACGAAAATGCTCTTGACCACTATCTAAAAAGAGGGCTAAGTTTAAATATAATTAAAAAATATAAGCTAGGTTATGCACAAGAAGGAGCGAATTCTCTCTTAAAAAATTATCCTGAGAATAGATTTAAAAATTCTAAGTCAAATTTTTATAAATTTATTTTGCCTTACATGGATTTAAATCACGATTTTAATTATTTTTTGACAGAAATATTTGACAGGAATCAAGTTGATAAATATAATTCAAAATATTGCAAGATAAGTAACTGTGCAGAGTCTCCGATTTTCAACGAAAGATATTTAAGACAAGAGAATACTCCTGAAGTTATTTTTGTATGCGAAGGAATTTATGATGCTCTTTCTGTCGAAGAAGCTGGTGGATGTGCTATTGCTTTTTCAGGAATTGCTCACAGAAGATTTTTGAATTTATGCAAGGTTTATAATCCAAGAAATACTGTGTTTGTTGTTTCTCTCGACAACGACGAAGCAGGAATTAAAGCTTCTGAGAAAATTTCAAAAGAGCTCGATTCTTTAGGATTTTTTCATATTTCGCGTTCGAGTTTAAACAAAGATTTTAACGAAGATTTAGTTACGAACAGAGACAAATTTTTTGAGCATATTAAAAAAATTATTCAAGATGCTTTGGAATACAAAAAAAATATTGAAGATAATCAAAGACTTGAATACACGCAAGATACTG
Organism: uncultured Clostridia bacterium; assembly: GCA_946186155.1. GTDB lineage: Bacteria > Bacillota > Clostridia > Oscillospirales > Acutalibacteraceae > Improbicoccus. Next base: position 13,463 of record CAMHLN010000017.1, read on the forward strand.
CTCTTAATTTTTTGAAAGATTTTACAGATAAAATTTCGAGACAGAATTCTGTTTTTTGTCCTACAGGAATTAAAAATTTGGATAAAATTCTCGATGGGGGATTGTACTCTGGCCTTTATTGCATAGGTTCAGTTAGTTCTTTGGGAAAGACCACTTTTTGTTTGCAAATAGCTGATAATGTTGCTTCAAATGGCAAAGATGTTTTAATTTTTTCTCTTGAGATGTCAAAATACGAACTTATTGCAAAATCAATAAGTCGGCACACGATGATTGAAGTTAAAAATAAAAATTTGAATTCTTGTTTTGCAAAAACGACTAGAAATGTGCTTTCGAATTATGCAGAATTTTCTCAAAAAGATAAGGAAATTATTCAAAATTCTATTGAAAATTACTCAAAATATGCTGGCAGAATTTATATATACGAAGGTGTTGGAAACATAGGAGTGGAGCAAGTAAAACAGCAAGTTCAGAGTCATATCGAAATAACTAAAAATTTGCCTCTAGTGTTAATAGATTACTTGCAAATTTTGGCTCCTTACAACGAAAGAGCAACTGATAAGCAAAACACAGATAAATCTATTTTGGAGCTCAAAAGACTATCTCGAGATTATGAAATTCCTGTTTTAGGAATCAGCAGTTTTAATAGAGATAATTACACTTTGCCTGTTAATATGGCAAGTTTTAAAGAATCTGGTGCGATAGAATATAGTACAGACGTTCTTTTGGGTCTTCAATATAGTGGAATGGATTTTATTACTGGAGAAAGTGAACGAGAAAGAAACAAAAGAGTACGAGATATAGTAAATAACAATATTTTAGATTGCAAAAGTAATTTAGCCCAAAAAATTGATCTGAAAATTTTGAAAAATAGAAATGGACGAAAAGGTGTATTGAATCTTAATTTTTATCCGATGTTTAATTATTTTGAAGATATTTAATTTAGATTTTCAGTAAATTCTGGTGTAATTGTAGAATTTTTATATCTTAAGGGTTTCCCCCACGGATTAGTTTCTTAATTTTGATTTCTTTCAAGACCACCTCGAGATATTTTATACGCACGATTATGAAATAAAAACATTTTTTGGATGAGTATCGATGAAAAAGGTGAGAATAACACTGTCATGACAGGGGTTTGCTAGGTAGATAATTATTCGTAATGTCCTTTACAAGATAAAATTTCGAGTATATCTCCGTTTATGCGATATACAAGACGATTTACGCTATCAATTCGTCTGCTCCAAAATCCAGACAATTCTCCTCTTAGAGGTTCAGGTTTTCCTATTCCATGGAACGGATTTCTTTCTGTATCTCTGATTAATTGATTAATTCGTTTTAGAGTTTTTTTATCCTGTAATTGCCAATAAAGATAATCATCCCAAGCTTTTTCAAACCAGATTTTATTCATTCATCTTCCTCAATTAGTTCGTGTTGAACACCTTTACCTTCATTGAGAGATTGAATTCCTTCTTTTAAAAATTTCATATTACTTTTTGAATGAAACGGGTCTCCAACAATTTTGAATGGTATTTCATTGTTGCGAATGACATTTTTAATAAACAAGTTAATTGCTGAAGAAGAACTTATACCTACGTCATTGCAAAAAGAATCGAATGCTTTTTTATCTTCACTATCAATTCGTGCAGAAATAGTAGATTGTGGCATAATAGTCATCTCCTTTTAGTTAATTATAATACATATATGTAAATTTTTCAACAAATGTATCACATATTGCTTCTTTTGTTCGTCTCACAGCAGATTTACAGATTATTTTCGAAGATATGTAAACAATGATGATAGCACTTGACAATGCGACTGTGTAATTAGTAGTATAAATATATATGTGTATATGTGTATATGTGTATACATATAAATACAGAAAAGAGGACACAATATGAACGCTTTACAATCAAGTGAAGATAAAATATCAGAAGAGAAAACAATAGAATCAAAATTATTTAGCCGGTTTATTTCGTATCTCGATGCAACTCCAAAAACCATAGACACATACAAAAAATCTATAAGACAACTTTTTAACTACTTTTCTCTTAATGGAATAAAAAATCCAAAAAGAGAAGATATATTAGCATACAAAGAAGATTTGAAATCAAAAGGACACAAACCAACTACAATACAAAATTACGTTACTGCTTGTAAAATATTCTTTAAATGGACGTCACAAGAGGGATATTACCCTAACATAGCAGAGCATATAAAAGGAGCTAAAATTGGCAGAGAACATAAAAAAGATTATCTTACGAGTTCTCAAGTGAAAGATGTATTGTTAAGCATAGAAAAAGAAGATATACAAGGATTAAGAGACTATGCGATAATTCTTTTGATGGTAACAGGAGGTCTTAGAACTATAGAAATAATAAGAGCAGATATATCAGATTTAAGAACTCTAGGAGATTTTACAGTTTTGTATGTCCAGGGAAAAGGAAAAGAGGATAAAACAGAATATATAAAAATTTCTGCTCCAGTAGAGAAATCCATAAGAATGTACCTGCAGATGAGAGGAACTACAAAAGAAACAGATCCCTTATTTGCATCTTTGAGCAACAACAACAGAGGACAAAGACTTACTACTCGCTCTATAAGTGGAATAGTGAAAAATAGGTTAAAACAAGCAGGATATAATAGCTCCAGACTTACAGCTCACAGTTTAAGACATACTGCTGTCACTTTATCTTTATTAGCTGGCAAAAATTTGGCAGAAGTACAGCAGTTTGCTAGGCATGCGAATATAACGACTACTATGATATACAACCACTCTTTAGATAACGCTAAGAATAGTTGCAGTGAAGCAATAACAGAAGCGATAATTTAGAGGAGATGAAGAAATGAGCAAAAAGATAAAATCAAATTTAGAAAGAATAAACAATCATGCTTCACGATTTACAAGTAATTCTTCTGATAATAAATCAACAAAGAAGAAAGATTGTATATTAAATTCTGTTCCAGAAGGATATAAAATGGTTCCGGAATCAAAGAGCAAACGATTGCAGATTCTTATACAACCCAGTTTGTATAATAAAATAAAAGAAAGAGCAGAAAAAAACAGAACAAGTGTGAATGACACCATACATAGTATATTAAGCAAAAGTATTCGAGGAGAGTAATAATTCCAAAAAACATTTGCGAGTGAAATACAGTAATAAAAATCTTAAGTTCCGCAAATATACATTAGCGGAAGTTAAAACAAGCAAAAGGAGAATCCTTTGAAAGATAAATTTTCATTAACAAAAGAGCAAAATATTTTTGTAGCTAAAAGAAACATTGTAGACTACATTTACAAAAGTGCGAGACTAGAAGGAATTCACGTTACTTTTCCTGAAACACAATCTATTTTTGACGGAATAGGAGTTAACGGAGTAAAAGTAGAAGATATTATAAAAATAAACAATCTGAAAAGAGCATGGCAATTCATGCTGGATACTCTCGATAGATTAACAGATTTCGACTACTTATGTAGATTGAACACGATTATAGGAAGTGAAGGAAGTATCTATGGAGCAGGCAAAATAAGAGCATACGATGTTAAAATATCTGGAACCAATTGGCAGCCTCAAATTCCTTTTGAATACGATGTTCGAAATGAAATAGCAGATATACTAAAAATGAAATCAAAAACTGAGAGAGCTATTACTTTAATGCTTTGGGGCATGCGCAGACAGATATTTATTGACGGAAACAAACGAACCTCAATGATGATATCTAATAAAGAAATGATTAACCATGGATGTGGAATTATAAGTATACCAAGCGAAAAAATTAAGTCTTTTTACGATTTACTAATTAAATTCTACGAGACAAACAATATGGAAAAAATAAAAAATTTCGTATATGAAAATTGCATCGATGGATTAAACTTTTGAAGGAGAAAATTATGGTAAATTAGAGATAAATTCATTTTTTGTCTTGAGTTTTTATTTTCATGATTTAAAATCAGAAAAATGGAGGTTGAAATGTCTGAGATTTTTACACATATAGTCTATGATGGCTCTTTCAAAAAGGGTAAAAGATCATCATTCAACAAAGAAATTGCAAGCAAATTTAACGTTATTGATCCAAATGTTGGTGAAGGAAAATACAATAGGTGCCATTCAGTAAGTTATCTATCAATTGTGGAAACGGAATTAAATGTTTTTAATTTACTACATAGTTATTTAAACATTGGGCAAAAATATCCGCCTGAATTGTTAGATGTTGCTGAAAGACATTTATCAGGTATAGTTCTAGCAGTTCACAAATATCCGTTAATTATTTCTGATGACGAAAAATCCATGTCAATTGATGTTAATTATGAATCTATTGTCAAATCTCCTTCAGTTGAGAAATCGTTTGTAGAATACGCTCACACGTATCCATGTCTTGGTGAGATTTTTGATTTAATAGAATCTGTAATCAAGGATGATTTTTGCGAAAATCTAGCACATTTAGGGAATAAATTAGTTGAAGATTTAAATAATTGCTCTATGAATTTGCGTGTTGGGTCGAGTAAATGGAATTCGTTTGTTCAACAATTTTACGATGTCATAAGTTATACGAGTACAGACGATGGAATTATAATAGACAACGAAATGGATGATTGTGCATTATCTCACATCAAACATTTGATGTATGACACTCAAGACTATCTAGATTTCGCATTGCCAAATACTATTCATTTCCCAAAAATTTACCAGTTTAATGATTCATACGAGATTCCCACTAGTTATCACCAGTTTAACGGAGACTGGAAAGGATGGAAGAGATGCCCCAAAGCTAACATTTACATTCATGACTGGTACACTATTGATAAAGAAATGATTTTACTAAATAATATTTAGTTCGTTTTGGTTATTTTTTTGGTTTTTAATACCAATAAAAATAATATTGGCGTCATTTTGTTTTGACATATTTGTGTATTATGTTATAATTACTGTGTATTATACTTGCATTTATGATGAAAAAATTATCTAGTAGGGGTGTTTTTATGTTTAAGAAAAGAATGAAAAGATTAAAATCTTGTGCGATTGGAATTTGTTTATTGACTAACGTGATTAGCCAACCAAATAAAGTGGATGCTAGTTATATATCAAAAGTTTACAAACTTGCATGGCAAAAAATGAATCCCCAGGGTAAAATTGAAACAACTGAAGCCGTTTCGTTGTTGACAAGTGGTACGTTGATTTGTGTGGGTATATTTCTTTTTTTGTTGCAAAAAGCTTGGCAATATGGATTTAATCCCGTAGTTAAGCCAGTTTTTGATCTTGTAAACGAGAATATTATTAAGCCTTATAGGGGTGTCGACAATAGAGCTGTTGAAAAAGATCCGATGAAGATGAGGAAAAGGATTTACAATGCACTAGAAAAAGGCATTCAGGGACAAGATGAAGCAATTGAAAAAGTTGTAAGTGTAATTTCGGGATATGTAGATGCTTGGGACGAGAGTGATAGATTGGGGATTCCCTTTAATCACGCTTGTTGTATATGTTTGCTCGGAGATTCGGGAGTAGGAAAAACTGAGACTGCTAGAATTTTGTCGAAGGTTCTTTACGGCAAAGATATGGAACCTTGGCAGTACATAACTACTGCAAGTATTCCAACAGAACCTCCGAAACCTCAACTGACAACTAATGTTGATGTGAGATTAGGTGGTGCCATGTTTGGTGGGGAATCTGGTAACAAAGATAACGCAATGAAAAGAGAATATACTCCGGCGGACAGATTGTTTCGTAGTGATAGCTTGTTGGTTCGAAATTTAAAGTTTAATAACAGGCGTATCATAGTAATTGATGAAATAGATAAGATTCATCAAAATTCTGACCCAAAAGATACTATTCTTGAGAGATTGAGAGATGCCCGTGATACGGGAGTTTTACGCGTGATAAAAGATGATGGAAGTGTTGAGAATGTTAAAGTTGACAGGACTACATTCATTATAATCTCAAACGAATTTGCAGATTGTATGGGAGTTGGTACTAAGGAAGACAGGCAGAAAGTGGATCAAACTAACAGAACTGTAGTTGAAAGAGACCCAACTTTGGTTCGCCGTTTTGACGTTGTTGAATATAAGGATATGACTGTCGAAAGATATTACTGGATTCTGGATACTTTGATTAAAGATTTGATGAAAAACTACAAAGAAGTGCGAAACATTGAGCTTGATATTTCTAGTGAAAGTATGCGTAAAGTGTGCAAATATTGTAAAGATAACCGTAAAGGAGTCAGAGGATTGTTAGATTCTCTTTCGATTTTACGTGGTATTTTAGTTGCATTTAGAGATGACAACAATCTAATAAAAAATGATTTAGTAAAATTGGAAGTGGATTTTGATGCAGGTAAATGGAGTGTTGTTAAAATGTCGAAACCGGATAGCAAATCTGAAGAACCGGATAGCGAATCTGAAGAATCGGATAGCGAATCTGAAGAATCGGATAACAAATCTGAAGAATCGGATAACAAATCTGAAGAATAAGTTTTTTTGAGGGGAGGCGTTAGTGTGTTTTTTAGAAAAAAAAAGAAATTGTTGGCTGCTTTATCTTGTAGTTTGTGCATGTTTTGCCAGAATAATCCTTCAAAGTCGTTATTATTTTGGAAATTGTCCTGCGACGAGAAGAAGAAATGTTTAGATCCAAATGTGCTTACGACCGTGATAACGCTAGAATTGATTGGTTTACTTGGTGGTATCGGCATCTTGTGTAAGTCGGCAAAATTTGTAAAAAGTAAAATTGAAAGATTAAACGAGTACTTTAATTTACGTCCTTTTTTGGATGTATTGACATTAAATCGCAATCTAAAGGAATGCTTTGACAAATATATTGTAGGTCAAAAATCTGCAAAATTTAAGATTGCTAACTGTTTATTAGGATATTTGGAGAGTTTGAAGGATAAAACAAACAGAGGAAGTTGCTGTATAACTCTTTTGGGACCTCCGTGCTCCGGTAAGTCGTTGTTTGTGAATTCAATTTCTATGGCTTTAACCGGCTCGCCATTACAAGATTGGCAAATTATAGATGGAACGAATATTAAAACTATTGCAAATACGAACGTTGTTCATAAAAAAACTTCAGCTGATTTTGTGATAACTGATTTTGGGGCTAAGGTTTATAATAGAAAGGAAATGGATTACGAAAACGAAATTCTTTCTCCAGCAGACCAGGTTTTTCATGAAAATTCTGATTTAATCCGTAATTTGAAAAGAAGTAGTGAAAGAATTATTTTTATTAAGGGAATTGATAAAATCCATAAGTTTGATCCAAAAGATACTATCTTGGAGTGCCTTAGAGATGCCAGGGACACAGGAATTTTGAGGGTGAAAAAATCAGATGGCTCTGCAGAAAATATCGATGTTTCAAAAACGGTATTTTTTTTAAATAGTTGCGAACAGCCTTATTGTTGGGGAGTTGGAAACAAAGACAATTCTAAGAAATGTGATGATAGAATTGAAATTGAACGTGATTTTAGTTTGGTAAGAAGATTCTTTGTTGTTGAGCTTGACAAATTTTCAAGAGAAGATTTTGAAACTTTCTTGAAAATAGGTTTCGAGAAAATTAAAGCTTCGTACATGATTTTACATAATATAAATATAAATTTTGGTGACAATTTATTAAATAAAATATTGGATAGTTGTGAAAATTGGACTCTTAAAAAGATAGAAATGAAATTAATGCAGTTAAGAGATAGTTTACTTAATTTTAGGATAAAAAATGACATAACTGACGATCCTAGTAGGGAAGCTCTGAATTTATCGGTAGATTATGACGAGAAAAATGACAAATTTTTAGTTAATAAAATATAAAAATAAGACAAAAAATCAACCATTTAAAATTGAAATAAACTATTAAAATATATATAATCCACTCTGCGTAGTCCGTAAAGTACGGGTTTGTTACTTCCAATCTAACTCTCTTAGTTAGAGAAAGAGGTGATAATATGCTAGATTTGGTTATCCTTTTAATTGACTTGATCGCATTGATCTTTCAATTGCTAGAATACAAAAATAGCTACCGTACTCACAATACGGTAGTTATTACAATAAAAATAAATATAAAATTGTAATAAATCCGTCAAACGGATCACGCCATTATTATACTCTCATAAGACGAAAAAATCAACCATTTAGAATTGAAATAAGCTGTT
>CAMHLN010000018.1 GCA_946186155.1 uncultured Clostridia bacterium
CTTTGAATCCAAGTGCAGAGCAAATTGCTACAGCATGTTTGAAAGTTCCTTCTGAGACTGTCTTTGTATTTCCAAATAACAAAAATATAGTGATGGCTGCTAAGCAAGCGTCTCAGTTAGTGAAAGATAGAAAATTAGTAGTGGTTCCCTCAAGATTTATACCACAAGGAGTTGCTGCATTGATTTCGTTCAATGAGAATTGCTCCGAAGAAGAAAATTTACTCAATTTCTCGTGTAGTATGGAAAAAGTTAAGACAGGAATCATCAATTATGCTGCAAGAGATGCAGAATTTGGAGGATTTAAAATCAAAAAAGGAGATAGCTTAGTATTATTAGATGGGAAATTAATACATGTATCCGGAAATCATTTTGATGCAATAAAATATGTAATTTCAAAGGTTCCGAACAAAGATTGTGAATCTATAGATATTTACTATCCATCTGATTTTATGAACATTCCTGAATTTTTATCCTCTGGAGAAATTAAAGGCATATCGGACATTGATATAAACTTTATTTTTGGCGAACAATCTCGAGGAGAGATATTAATCGGATTCAACTGGTAGTAGTTCTTTATATCTTAGGAGGCATTCGATGAAAATTAAGTTTTTCACGTATAAGATTATCATCAATTTTATATTGGGTGTTTTGATTTCTAGCTTTGTTCCAACGGCAAATTGTATATCCACAGAAAAATCTATCGAAAATGAAAGAATAGAGATAGATTCCGAAGGTTTGCTCAGGTATTGGATATTAAATAAATATATTAATAAACCTGAGCTGGTTCTAACCAAGGATTTATATATCAAGAATAAGTTGGCAATTGAATCTGATTTAACTATTGATTTAAATAAACAATGCTAAAAAACAGGAGTACATTATACCAAAACAAACACTTGTTTTTGAAAGTAGTTCATGATCCTTGGCAACTACATACACAAGCAGCCGATGCAACCGAAAAGCCCAAAGAAGAAGCATATTTAAAAACCACAGCGGTACATCTCGCACTGACACGACAAATGTCCCTAAATCCAGCTTCAGTTTTTTTGTGTATGGAACACAAACTAACCAGCGAACACAAAGCACAGCCTAATCGTTTATTAATTTTCTTAACCATACTTCACCTATAAAAATTACAATGCCTATGTAAGCATTGTAATATATTTTTCCGAAAAAAATCAAAGTATAACTAATTTTAATTTTTAGCATTCACAGATATTAAAAATAATGAAAAAATTGCGAAAAGAGGTACCGACAAAACTTCTAGATAATTAACGCCAAATATCCTCTTTTTCAAACAAGGTATCCCTTCATTAATCCACCAAGTACCACAAACGCTACCTCCTGACATTCCACCATGATTTAAAATTTTGAAATTAACATCTTTACCTTTTGTCAACTTCTGTCCGTTTGAAATTTGCTCAAAGACCTTGTATATATCTTTCTCAAAATCTCTAGAGGTATAGCTTTCATCTATTTCCATTTTAGAAAAATGTTCCTCCAAATAATTCCAAAAGTGTATATCTCCTCTTAATCCCCACCGGCTCGGTCTACTTTCGAATGCTTCCAAAATTCTACTTTTTAAATTAGAAGTAGATTCACTCTTTCCTGGTTCCATAGAACTCACTCTATAAGATACAGAAGCTAAAATTAACATTGAAGACAAAACACAAGCTAAATTTTTAAATTTAAAATTACTCATAAAAACCTCACAACCAAGAAATTACAACACCAGAGTGTAAATATCATAGTATTGTGATTATAATTATAATTATAATATTAAATAAGTCAAGACAAAAAGCAAAAATAATATCTAAAAATCACTTTTTATCGTTTTCGTTTACATCTTTGTAATTTGCATCGTAGACATTTTCATTTCCTTGTGTACCATTATTATTCTGAGTATTTTGCTGAGAATTTTGCTGATAAAGTTTGCTGGACACATCGAACATATTCTTCTGCAATTCGTCTCTCGATTTTTTAATTTCTTCCATATTGTTCTCAGAAAGCTTCTTTCTTAAATCTGCGACTTTCTGGTTCAAAGAATCTTTATCAGATTGTTCTATTTTGTCTGCACTTTCTTTTAGCAACTTTTCAACTGAGTAGCATAAATTTTCTGATTTTTTAATTTGCAAAGCTTGTTCAAATCTTTTCTTTAAAACAGGTATTAATGTTTGAATCCACCAACTTCCGTGAAAATTTACTTTCTCTTCCCTATTACTAACATGAGGAAATTTAGCACAAATAAGTGCGCAGGGTTCACACTCCTTCATTTCTTTTCCTGAAACCTCCCTGAAAAATTTGTGGATCTCATTTTCAAAATCTTTAGAAGTATAATTTTCATATATTTTTTTATCACTGAAATATCTTGCCAAAGAATGAAAAAAGTGAATATCTCCCCCTCCGAGTTCGTCCCGTAAGAACCAAACTAGATCAATACTAATTCCATAAAAAACTTTATGCATATCCAAACTCAAAATGCACGAATTTTCCATTGTCATATCTGAAACGTGTGCATCTTCCATTGAATCCATACAACTAACTTTCGATGAAATTGAAGTTAATAACAATGAAGATAGAATACAAGCTAATTTTCTTAATTTAAAATTTTTCATAGCAATCACCACACAAAAAAATTATAATACCCATTAAGGTATTATAATATATTCTCCCATAAAAATCAATGAAAATTACTTTTTATCGTTTTCGTTTACATCTTTGTAATTTGCATCGTAGACGTTTTCATTTCCTTGCGCACCGTTATTATTCTGAGTATTTTGTTGAGAATTCTGCTCAGGCTGTTGAGCATTTTGCTGATAAAGCTTGCTGGATACATCGAACATATTCTTCTGCAATTCGTCTCTCGATTTTTTTATTTCTTCCATATTGTTCTCAGAAAGTTTCTTTCTTAAATCTGCAACTTTCTGGTTCAAAGAGTCTTTATCAGATTGTTCTATTTTGTCTGCACTTTCTTTTAGCAACTTCTCAACTGAATAGCACAAATTTTCTGATTCGTTTTTAATATCTACCTCTTCCCTTTTCTTTTTGTCCTCTTCAGCATATTTCTCAGCATCTCTCACAGCGTTTTCTATATCATCTTTTGACATGTTGCCGCTTGAAGAAATGGTGATGTGCTGTTGTTTTCCTGTTCCTTTGTCTTGAGCACTAACGTTCACTATACCATTTGCATCTATATCGAACGTTACTTCAATTTTAGGAATTCCACGAGGTGCAGGAGCTATTCCGTCTAATCTAAATAATCCAAGCTGCTTGTTATCTCTTGCAAACTCTCTTTCTCCTTGAAGAACATTAATTTCAACTTGGGTTTGACCATCATCAGCGGTAGAGAAAATCTGGCTTTTTTTGGTAGGAATAGTTGTGTTTCTATCTATTATCTTAGTCATAACTCCACCCATGGTTTCAATTCCCAATGATAACGGAGTGACATCTAATAATAGTAATCCCTTAACATCTCCTCCTAAAACTCCTCCCTGAATTGCTGCTCCCATTGCAACACATTCGTCAGGATTTATTCCCTTAAATGGATCTTTTCCTATGAATTTTTTAACTGCTTCTTGGACGGCAGGAATTCTTGAGGAACCTCCAACTAAAAGAACCTTGTTTATCTGAGATATTTCTAATCCTGAATCTTTTAATGCCTGTCTCGTAGGAACCATAGTTTGTTCAACTAAATCAGAAGTCAACTCATCGAATTTTGCGCGAGTTAAAGTTAAGTCTAAGTGTTTTGGACCAGAAGCATCAGCAGTAATAAATGGCAAATTAATAGAACTCGTTGCCACTCCGGAAAGCTCAATTTTTGCTTTCTCAGCAGATTCTTTTAATCTTTGCATTGCCATTTTATCATTATTCAAATCTACCCCAGTTTCACTTTTGAATGATGAAACCATCCAATCTATGATCCGTTTATCGAAATCGTCTCCTCCAAGCCTGTTATTTCCTGCAGTAGCAAGGACTTCTTGGACTCCGTCTCCCATTTCTATGATAGAAACATCGAAAGTTCCTCCACCGAGATCGTAAACCATAACTTTTTGGTCATTTTCTTTGTCAATTCCGTAAGACAAAGCAGCTGCAGTAGGCTCGTTAATTATACGTTTTACGTTTAACCCTGCTATTTTTCCAGCATCTTTCGTTGCTTGGCGCTGAGAATCTGTAAAGTACGCAGGAACAGTTATAACAGCCTCATTAACAGTAGTCCCCAGATAACTTTCAGCATCAGATTTGAGTTTTTGCAAAATCATAGCTGAAATTTCCTGCGGAGTATAACTTTTTCCGTCTATATTGACTTTATAATCAGTTCCCATGTGCCTTTTTATTGAAATAATAGTCCTATCAGGATTAGTAACGGCTTGTCTTTTTGCAACTTGGCCTACTAAGCGGTCTCCATTTTTTGCAAAAGCGACAATAGACGGAGTAGTACGAGCTCCTTCAGGATTCGGAATAACTACAGCTTCTCCCCCTTCAATAACTGATACGCATGAATTTGTTGTTCCAAGATCTATACCTATAATTTTTGACATAATATTACCCCCTTATTTTTTAGCCCTTAACTTGAACCATTGCAGGTCTTATCAATTTTCCCTGAATTTTGTATCCTTTTTGATAGACTTCAGATATTATCACTTTTTCGTCATCTGAATCTAATTTAGAACTTGCATTGTGTATGCTGGGATCGAATTCTTCTCCTTTTTCTCCAAAAGATTCTACCCCTAAACTTTTTAGCGAGCTTGAAATCCTTTTGAGAATCATTTGCAATCCTTTTTCATATTTTTCTCCTGCATCAGCAAAAGATGGCAAAGTTCTTTCGATATCGTCTACTATTGGCAAAATCGATGACACTGCATCAACAAGAGAATCAATTCTTATACTTAATTTCTCTTTTTTGCTTCTTTCTTGATAATTTTTATATTCAGCAGCTAGTCTGAGACACTTATCATCAACATTTTTTATCTCTTTTTTGAGAGATTCATTTTCAGATCTGATGTTTTCTAACTCATCTTCTTCAGAAAATTCAGTATCATCTTCTAGATTTTCATCTTGATCGTTTTCCACAGTGTTATCAACTTCATTTTGATTTTCTTCACTCATGGATTGCCTCCTCTCTTTTAGTTTAATTCTCTAACGATTCATTATCTCCGAAAACATGCTTTGTATAATCTCAGTTATATAATTCATCTTTGCGATTATATCAGAATAATCTACTCTAATAGGAGATATAACAGATATTGCCCCTTCGTGTATTCCAACATTATACTTTTCAACTGCCAGGCAACAACCTGAAAATTCTTCCATTTTGCAATCGTCTCCTACATATATCTTAATTTTATTAGAACTTGAGAAAAGAAAGTCATTAAATTTTTTTTTCTCAATAACTTCCAAAATGGACAAAGCATCAGAAGGTTCTTCAAAATCGAATAGAAATTTTTCTCCTCTAACTCCTGTTTTAAGCTGACAAACCTTTTTAACTGCTCTAAGAGTTGCCTCAAAAGCTGGTATTATAATCATATCTTTAATCTCTTGCGCGAATATAATTTTTTGCATATCGAATAACAGAGATTTCAACAATTTGCCTTTAAATTTTGAACTAACTGCTTTTTTAAAAATCTCTAAAATTTCACTACTTACTTCAAATTTACAATTGAAAATTTGATTTTGTATCATTCCAGAGGAAGTTACCAATATAAGAACTATAGTTCGTAATCCAACTCTGACAAACTTAATTTCTTTGACATAAGAGTCTCCCACGGGAGGAGCTGCAAAAGCAACTGCACATTTCGTTATCTTTGACAAAACATCACAAGATTCTTGAATTATGCTTTCAGGATCCAAAGTTACATTTTTAATCATTCCACAAATGCAATGTTTTTCATAATCAGAAAGAATTTTAAAATTCATCAGATTATTAACATAAAATCTGCATCCATTAACCGAGGGAATCCTACCTGCTGAAATATGAGGTTGTTCAAGAAATCCGAGAGCAGTAAGAGAAGCCATATCATTTCTTATAGTAGCGGCAGAGATAGAGTTTCCCATAAGTTCGCAAACTTTTTTCGACCCTATTGGATGGCCTATCTTTACGTATTTTTCTACTATAATGGCCAAAATTTTTGACATCCTTGGAGTTAGTACTAATATTCTCACCTTCCTTTTAGCACTCTATACACACGAGTGATAATAAATAAATACCACTTTATTTTTTGCATGTCAATACTTAAACCAAAAATTTTTCATCATTTGTTGTTGAAAAATTCGACTAAATATGTCATAATCCAATTCGTTTGATTTTCATAAAAGAATGTTAAAAATGGAGGATTTATGAATAAAAATTATGTAAGAAAGTGTGTTTCTCTTTTGGCATGCATAGAAATTTTTTCTATTAAATCGGCAGCTTTGGAGTCAACCAAAAATGATATTTCATTTTTGACAGTTCAGTTGAATGAAAACAAAGATGATTCTGATAAATCGGAAGAAAAAAAAGTAAAGTCTATAGATATCGACGGTCTTAATCTTAAAATTAACTTTTTAACAAAAAATGATTGTTACTCCACGGGATTAAAAAATCTTGAGGATGACAAAAAGGAGCAATTCGTCCCACAAGGAGTAATGATACATTCTACTGCGTCTCCTGGAAACACCCCAGAAATTTTCGCCTTGGCATGGAATAAGTCTTGTGCAAAAGGAGAAACAAGCAGAGAGGTCTGTGTGCACATTTTTTGTGGCGACAAATCAGCTGTGTTATGCTTACCTCTTAATTTTAAAGGATGGCATTGTGGTGGCAAGGGAAATAGCATTTATCTTTCCATAGAGATGTGTGAACCTAAAGGGATAAAATACAACGAAAATCGCAACAAAATAATGGAATATGACCCAGACAGCGAAGAAAATAAAGAATATTTTGAAAAAACATGGAATAACATGGTAAAACTGTGTGCATATTTATGTAAAACTTTTAACATTTCTGTCAATAAAGATGAAAAAGGGAAATATCCATCAGAGAAGTTTAATGTTATAAGTCACAAAGAAGGGCACGAGAGTAATTTGGCATCTGGGCATGGAGACCCCGACCATTGGTGGAAATTTCACGAAAAAACAATGGACGATTTTCGAGAAGCAGTGAAAAAGTATCTAAAAGAGATGGATAGAAAACAGAAAAGCGAAAATTAATTTTTTCAATTATCAAGAAAAACAGACACATAACGTGTCTGTTTTGTTAAATTCTATTAAATTAATTGGGCGCAGAGTTTCCGTCTTTTCTGTTTGGAAATTCATCTGCATTTTCCAGATCAATTAATTTTTTCAAATCTTTTACATTTTTTGTTTTTTCGTTAGTTTCGTTTCCACCTAAAACGACGCGTCTCAAAAGTCCAACTCCAATCAAAGAAAAAATACCACCTGCCACTTTTCCCTTGTTTTCCTTAACTTTATCGAATAATTTTCTAAATTTGTTTCTGTTGTCATTAGCTTTATTCAATAATTCTTCCAATTCGTTTTTAGTGACTCCAACTACTCCTTGTTCTTGTTCTAAATAAATAACACCTTCAAAATCTCCTTTCGCAACATTTCCTTGCAGTGCACTTTGAAATGCTTTTACATACAGCTCTCTTGCTTTTTTCGACAAAGCCGTATAATCATTCCCTTTTATCACGTTTCCCTTGGGGAGTAATTTTGCAAGTGCTTCTGTTCCCTCTTTATCTACAACATAGCCGCCTAAATCGTGACGCTTAATCAAAACAACACGTTCAGCAAAGGCTTTTTGTTTTTCTTCGCTTCCTTGGGAACTAATAGATTTCGCAACTTCATCTTTTACCTCCTTGTCACAATATCCATCAACTAAAATTAACTGGGCCCCTCTAAAATACGCGCACGTCACACCAGCAAATTTCGCACAAGGAGATCCGTACCAATTTCGTATATGAAATTGATACCTACCCATAAACTTTGAGTAAAATGATACAAGATCAACACCTACTATATTCTTCAAAGCATCCAATGATTTATCTTTTTGCGACAAACTTACAATTGATTGCCAAACATCTGACCCCTCTTCAATTTTATTACCGCAAGCAATAAACGCTTTGTAACTCTCAAATATTTCGTCGCGCTTGTTTTTCTGAATATTCGACACATTAAAAGGAACACACATAAACTTCAATGGAATCGACGGCAATTTTTCATTGTATTCGCAGAACTCAATTTTATTTTTTGCTTCGAGAGGAAGCTCTTCAACTTTTCCATCATTATTTAATTCCACTTCTTGTATTTCCATTTCTTCCCTCCTAATATTTTACAAACCGAAACTGGTTAAATTATACACCAAATGAAAAATAAGTCAAGTGATTGTGAAGAAAATTTTTCAATTATCAAGAAAAACAGACACATAACGTGTCTGTTTTGTTAAATTCTATTAAATTAATTGGGCGCAGAGTTTCCGTCTTTTCTGTTTGGAAATTCATCTGCATTTTCCAGATCAATTAATTTTTTCAAATCTTTTACATTTTTTGTTTTTTCGTTAGTTTCGTTTCCACCTAAAACGACGCGTCTCAAAAGTCCAACTCCAATCAAAGAAAAAATACCACCTGCCACTTTTCCCTTGTTTTCCTTAACTTTATCGAATAATTTTCTAAATTTGTTTTTTTTGATTTTAACGTGTTTTCCTTTCTTAAACGACAAATCCACTTTGTTGTCATCCGATAATTCTCCCAATTCGTTTTCAGTGTTAAATATGCCTTCTTCTTGCAGTACACTTCGAAATGCTTTTACATACAGCTCTTTTGCTTTTTTCGACAAAGCCACATAATCATCCCCTTTTATCACGTTTCCCTTGGGGAGTAATTTTGCAAGTGCTTCTGTTCCCTCTTTATCTACAACATTGCCGTTTGGATCGTGACGCTCAATCAAAACAACACGTTCAGCAAAGGCTCTTTGTTTTTCTTCGTTTCCTTGGTAACTAATAAATTTCGCAACTTCATCTTTTACCCCCTTGTTACAATATCCATCAACTAAAATTAACTGGGTATTTCTAAAACAGGTGTGCATAATAGAAGTAGATCCCATATCAGGAGATACACACCAATTTTCTATACGGAATTGATACCTACCCATAAACTTTGAGTAAATTGCTGTAAATTCAGCACTTATCACATTCCTCAAATCATTAAATGATTTATCTTTTTGCGACAAACTTACAATTGATTGCCAAACATCTGACCCCTCTTCAATTTTATTACCGCAAGCAATAAACGCTTTGTAACTCTCAAATATTTCGTCGCGCTTGTTTTTCTGAATATTCGACACATTAAAAGGAACACACATAAACTTCAATGGAATCGACGGCAATTTTTCATTGTATTCGCAGAACTCAATTTTATTTTTTGCTTCGAGAGGAAGCTCTTCAACTTTTCCATCATTATTTAATTCCACTTCTTGTATTTCCATTTCTTCCCTCCTAATATTTTACAAACCGAAACTGGTTAAATTATACACCAAATGAAAAATAAGTCAAGTGATTGTGAAGAAAATTTTTCAATTATCAAGAAAAACAGACACATAACGTGTCTGTTTTGTTAAATTCTATTAAATTAATTGGGCGCAGAGTTTCCGTCTTTTCTGTTTGGAAATTCATCTGCATTTTCCAGATCAATTAATTTTTTCAAATCTTTTACATTTTTTGTTTTTTCGTTAGTTTCGTTTCCACCTAAAACGACGCGTCTCAAAAGTCCAACTCCAATCAAAGAAAAAATACCACCTGCCACTTTTCCCTTGTTTTCCTTAACTTTATCGAATAATTTTCTAAATTTGTTTTTTTTGATTTTAATGTGTTTTCCTCCTTCAAACGGCAAATCCACTTGGTTGTCATTAGCTTTATTCAATAATTCTTCAAATTCGTCTTTAGTGACTCCAAGTGCTCCTTCTTTGTCTCCGTCTTTTGGGTCTAAATAATAAATAACATCTCCTTGCAGTACACTTTGAAATACTTTTACATACAGCTCTCTTGCTTTTTTCGACAAAGCCGCATAATCATTCCCTTTTATCACGTTTCCCTTGGGGAGTAATTTTGCAAGTGCTTCTGTTCCATCTTTATCTACAACACCGTCGCCTAAATCGTGACGCTCAATCAAAACAACACGTTCAGCAAAGGCTTTTTGTTCTTCTTCGCTTCCTTGGGAACGAATAAATTTCGCAACTTCATCTTTTACCCCCTTGTCACAATATCCATCAACTAAAATTAACTGGGCATTTTTAAAATAACTGCGCACAATAAGAGCATATTTCGCATCAGGAGATGCGTGCCAATTTTGTATACGAAATTGATACCTACCCATAAACTTTGAGTAAATTGTTGTAAATTCAACACCTATTATATTCCTCAAAGCATCCAATGATTTATCTTCTTGCGCCAAACTTACAATTGATCGCCAAACATCTGACTCCTCTTCAATTTCATTACCGCAAGCAATAAACGCTTTGTAACTCTCAAATATTTCGTCGCGCTTGTTTTTCTGAATATTCGACACATTAAAAGGAACACACATAAACTTCAATGGAATCGACGGCAATTTTTCATTGTATTCGCAGAACTCAATTTTATTTTTTGCTTCGAGAGGAAGCTCTTCAACTTTTCCATCATTATTTAATTCCACTTCTTGTATTTCCATTTCTTCCCTCCTAATATTTTACAAACCGAAACTGGTTAAATTATACACCAAATGAAAAATAAGTCAAGTGATTGTGAAGAAAATTTTTCAATTATCAAGAAAAACAGACACATAACGTGTCTGTTTTGTTAAATTCTATTAAATTAATTGGGCGCAGAGTTTCCGTCTTTTCTGTTTGGAAATTCATCTGCATTTTCCAGATCAATTAATTTTTTCAAATCTTTTACATTTTTTGTTTTTTCGTTAGTTTCGTTTCCACCTAAAACGACGCGTCTCAAAAGTTCCTCTACAATTGTAACCAAAGAAAGACCACCCAACACAAATTTTCCTTTATGTTTTTCATATATAGTCTTGTTCTTCTCAATTGCTTCGTCCCATTCAGAAACAATATCTGCAATAGCTTGCACTACCTCATCTGCTTCAACGATCCCAAAATTCGCATTCACAAAATCAGATGTCAAATTGCCACGTTTAATAAAAAGCAAGTATGGAGTTTCTGCCCAATTTTTGTACTTTTTTTCGAAGTCTTGCAGAAACTCCTTACCACAACTACCATCTACAACAACAATATCATTAGCATGCGGAACATACGTAAACAAAACGTTTGAAGCGTGAGTAATTAACATAATCTTCGGTTCAACGTGCGCAAGTTTGTATACACCACCACAAGTGTTAAAATAATAACACAAACTTGATCCATTTTCAATTTTTATGTTACGATCCATCCCATTAGAAACAATTGCCTTAATAACTCCTTTACTTTCCTTACTAATTTCTTCGGGATAAAAATAACAAACTTTAATGCTAGTAACATTTTTATTTTCGCTCTTAATAATTGGTTCATTGCTCTTCTTTTCTAAACTAAGTTTACAAGTTTTCCCCACAAAATCAATAACTTCCTCCACCCTGTCCAACACCCCCATACAGTGTAGATTATCGTAAACCAAATAAAAAAGTAAGTCAAGGTTTCTTAAACAAAATTTTTAGATCACCAAGAAAAACAGACACGCGTTGCATGTCTTTTTTGTTAGATTTGGTTGAACTATCTAGATTAAGTGGCCGCAGAGTTCACATTTTTTAGGTTTCTCTTTTTCGCATGAAATTTTGCACGAAATTTTTTCCTTATGTGAGCAACTGCATTCGTGGCCTTTCTTTTTTTCGCAAACCACTTTGCAATTGAGCTCTTTTTGGCATTTTGGGCATCCACAACTGCTTAAATTTTTTTCTCTGCATGGAATAGAACATTTGATTTTTTCTGACCTAGGACTGCATTCATCGCATGGATCTTCACATCTTGACATATTTTAACTCCTTTATTTTATTAGGCTAAGCCTTTGTATACATTGTATGCAAATTAAGAATATATGTTCGTTGATTATTTTTTAATTTCGTGATATAATATAAACAATATGATTAGGGGGCGTAAAGGATTCGACGGGGTATAATAGTGGCAAGAAAGCGAGTAGTGTTGCTTTCACTTAAAACTAAGCGAATTAAATTTAAATGCAAACATTAGTTATGGGGACGACCCAAATCGTTTCAAAAAATCAGGCAGAAAAGTTCTCACCATAGGTGGCAGAAAAGTTATTAATGTCAACTTTTATATGAGGAAAATTGCCTAACAAAAGTCTGACAATTTTCAGGCGCATCTGTTTAGATAAAGCCTTGGGTCTAAATTAGGTGTTCAAATTAGAGGCCAACTTCTTAATTTTAGTTTCGAAATTAAGAAAGAACTAAGAAACTAGCTCAAGGATAAGATTGCTTTTGTTCTTACCTTGAGCGAAATAGATTCAAAAGATACACTCGTAGAAATCTTGTTAATGTTTATTTCGGACAGGGGTTCAATTCCCCTCGCCTCCACCAAATTGACCCAATACAAACCCTCGGGGTGAGAAAAATTCAGAGGGATATTTATTGTTCCATAGCAAGCATTGCAAAGGATTAGGGGCTTTTTAGTAAAATTCTATATCATTATAAATTTTTTAAACAATAAGAGCTTTATTTTAATCGCTAGTATACCTTTTTTCTTGAATTTTGTAACCAAAAATTTTCATTCCGCCGACTGCCAGGCACTTTTCAGCATTAATCTGCATTCCACGTCGAATTTTCTGAGTAAACTCTACGCTGTAATATTCTGAAATATTTTCTTTCGCAGAAAGAACACAAACTCCATATTTTCTTAGTTTTTCCTTATAAATGACACTATCATAGCGATTTCGTGAAAATCTATCGAGCCGATAAACCAAAATCGCATTGAATTGACGTTTTGCACTATCAGCAATCATTCTTTGAAAATCTGGGCGTTTTTCGGCATCTTCACCAGAAATTGCCCTGTCTATGTATTCGCCGATAACGTTGTAATCATTACGTTTGGCGAATTCGTAACAAACTTTTAGCTGACCTTCTATCGACTGTTCAGTTTGGGAATGAGAGCTAAATCTTGCATAAATTACCACGTTCATCATTCAGATTTATTCTCCTCATTTTCAGTTAAAATTTTGAAAAGTGAAGCCTTAAGTCTTTTATTTGCAAGAGTTCCTGGCTCAAAACACATTTCGATAAAATCTTTGAGTTTTTCGTTTTGTTTCGCAATTTCGATAAATGGTTTTGGTTTAAATTTGCATTCCATTCCCCTTGGATTGTCAGTTCTGCCAAAAATATAGTCTAGCGAAACGTCGAAAAATTCTGCGTACCAAAGCAAAACTTTTGTTGGAATCGCCGATTTTGAGTGTTCATAACTGTTGATGCTTGCTTGTTTTGCGCCGAGCATTTTGCCAATTTTTTCCTGAGAAATGCCTAGATCTTTGCGTAATTTTCTGATTCTTTCAGAAATTATTTCCATTAGTTACCTCCAAAAATAGTTTTCGCGATTAATTTTACAATAAACCGAATTCTAAGTCAACAACTGTTAGCTGTTGATTTTTTAAAATTCAAAATTAAGGAGTCAAAAATGACAATATTATTAATATTTTCAACAATTTTACTAAAAACGATAACTTTTTTAATTATTTGCTATCTCTTGGCAAAAACATCGATGCTCGAAAGAGAGCTGGAAAAATTAAAACTCGAAAAAAAACTCAAAAAAGAAGGTAAAAATGAAAAAAATGTTGACTAACGATGAAATTAATTTAACATGTCAACACTGTAAAAATAAGATCGAATATGATCAAGATTTTATGAAATTAATTTTTAAAAATTCAAAAAAATAGGAGTAAAATATGTCAGAACAAACCAGCATGTCTATTTATTTGTCAAATGAAAAAACGAAAAAGTATTTACAGTCAATTTTGGGAAAAAGAGCCAATCAATTTATTACAAGTTTAACAAGTTTAGCAAGTAGTTCTAATTATTTGAAAAATTGTGATAGGAATTCGCTTTTAGCTTGCGCCTTGAAGGCTGCATCGATGGATTTACCATTTGATCCAAACCTTGGGTTTGCTTGGGCAGTTCCGTATAAAAATACAGCCACATTCCAAATAGGATGCAAGGGATACATTCAGCTAGCCTTGCGAACAGGGCGTTACAAGGCTCTTAACTCTCGTGATGTTCGTGAGGGCGAATTCGTCGGCAGAGATTTCGTTGGGGATCCGATCATCGAGTGGATTCCGGATGACGTTCGACCAGAAAAGCCAATAATTGGTTATATGGCAGGAATGGAACTTACGAACGGATTCAGAAAAATTATTTTTTGGAGCATTCAAGAGGTCGAAGAACACGCACTTAAGTATTCTCAAAGCTTTCGGAAATACAAACAGACCGGAAAATCAAGCGAAACTTTATGGGCCTCGCAGTTTGATAAGATGGCGAGAAAAACTTTAATGAAATCTTTAATTTCCAAATTTGGCATTATGTCGACTGATATGCAGGATGCCATAAAGTCAGACCATTCAAGTCTTAAAATCGATTTTGACACTGGCAATTAGAGTGTTGAATATCCAGATAATTCAACTAATTTGGAAAAACTGTCAGAAATGGAGGAAGACAAAAATGAAAGTTAAATTTGAAGTTTTAGGAGTTCCTAGGTCCAAGCAGCGACCTAGAGTCTGCAACTTTCGAGGTAGGAAATTTTCATATACTCCAAAGACAACAAAAGACTACGAAAACCTAATAAAATCAAGCTATTTAGCAGTTTCACAAAAATTTTGGAGCAAAGATTTACCGGTAAAAATGGATATAATTGCCTTCTTCCCCATCCCCAAACAGTTAAAAAAATTGTTGCCGACCAGTTCTCCAGATTTAGATAACGTTGCCAAATCTGTATGCGATGCTTTAAACGGTGTCGCATATTTTGATGATTCTCAGATTTGCAAGCTTTCAATACACAAATATTATGCAAAAGTCCCAAAAATTATCGTCATTTTAGGCGACTGGGGAGATGATTTGAACTAATGATTTTAAAAAATATTAAATCAAGGGGATGAAAATTAGTGAAATATTTAGATTTGCTTAATGCTTTTGACGAATGGATCGAACAAAACTCAATCTCAACATGCCAAATCGCCATTTGGTACAGACTGGCTGCGCTTTACAACAAGCTCGGACGGCCAGAATGGGTTTCAGTAGATAATCTGAAGTTAATGTGGATGACGCAAATCAGTAACAAAAATACTTTCATCAAAAATCGCGATAAATTAATTGAGCTCAGATTAATTGAATTCGAAAAAGGTAAAAAAGGAAAACCGAACCAGTATAAAGTAGCAACTGAGGTATTGGTAAATAGTCCAAAAAAAGGTAACAAATTTGAACCAGAAATTGAACCACAAATTGCACCAAAAGTTGCACCACAAATTGGACCCATAACAGAGATAAGAGTAAGAGTAAATGAAAATACTGCTAACGCAGTACAAAAGAAAACTGCGTGTGGGGAGTTCGGAAACGTTTTGTTAACGAAAAATGAGCTTGAAAAACTGAAAAGCCAATATCCTCAAGAGTTTGAAGCGATTATTAACTATCTTTCGAGCTACATCGAGATGAAGGGCTACAAGGCAAAATCGCACTATTTGGCAATCCAAAAATGGGTGGTTTTGGCATATCGAGAGCAGAAAAAACGAGAAGAAAATTTAATTCGAGGTGTTAATTATGGAAGCTATAGCCAGCAAAAACCAAGAAAAATTTGCACAGAATATCCAGAATAAATAATTTAAAACTTGTAAAATATGACTAGTTTGTGATAAAATAAAAACTAAATATATCAAGTAAATTATTGGAGAAAAAATGCAGGAAAAAGGTTATATTTATATTCTCACAAATCCAAGCTTCCGTGAAGATTGGATTAAAATTGGAGTTAGTTCTCGACCTGTAGATATCCGTTCGAAAGAGCTTGATAATACTGCTGTTCCGCTGCCGTTCGAAATTTATGCAAGTATTAAGACTACTGGATACAAAAAAATCGAAAAAATATTTCATAAGTTTTTAACCGAACTTGCCAATGTCAGAATTCGAAAAAATCGTGAATTTTTTAATATTCGTCCGGAAAAAGCTATGAAATATCTAGAAGAACTTGCCAAAATGTTTGAAGACTCAGTAATAATATACAAACAAAGAAATATTCCTAAAATTAACAAAAAATACGGAATAAATACCAAAGATTTTTTTACTTAAAAACCAAAAACGCAAATGCCAAAATGCAAGTAAATAATGGCAATAGATATCTAGTAATGGCAGGTAGTGTTATTAATTCAAATATTTGTCGTTCAGCCAAAAAAATGCAATATTTACGCAATAAATATAAAAATTACCTTGCCTCAGATGGCGTTACGTTAATTAAAAACCTCGAGTTTAATTCTCCTTCTACCGCTGCTGGATTTGTTTGTGGAGCATCAGTAAACGGTAAAACACGTTGGCAAACAAAAGACAAAATTAAACTTTTTAATTTTATAGAATATTATGATTAATTTTAATTTTAAAATTTCCCCTAAAACTAAATACAGCCAGATTTCATGCTTTAGATTTTGGAGTGGAATTAAAAAATATAATTCATCTTAATTTCTCGATTTCTTCTTTTGATAATCCCGTTGCCTTTTTTATTTGATCAACAGGTATGAACATATCTAATAAATTTTTAGCAATTTCAATTTTTTGATTGTATCTGCCTTCATTCATAGCGTAATCAAGCTCAGCTTGTCTATCTTTCCAGGCTTTTTCTTCGTTTTCGGCTATCATTCTTATTCTTTCATCAGTTGTTAGTTGTTTATATTTACATACTGCTGATTCGAATGCTACATTTCTTACTGCCATTTTATCCAGCTCCTCCCTATCATCTGTATTTAAAAATCTAAGCCACGTTGCTAAATCACTTTTATCTTTTTCCGGTACTTTTTTGAACTCTAATATGTCAATTTCTAGTAAATCTGTAAAAGTTGAGTTTGTATTTTTATCGTAAAGAAAGTACCTATTATGATATTCTTTGCTATCTTCTATCAGATTATGATTGGTGCAGATCATTATGCTTATCACTTTTCTTATTTTATCATATTTTTCTCTCTCTGTCAACTGCTCAGCAACCATTTTTGAAGCGTAAAACAAAATTCGCTGCTTTAAATCAGAGGCTTTTCTTATTTGAATCTCAACGTTAATCCGCTGGCCGTTTTTAGTTGTCAATTTTATGTCTAAAATACCACTTTTGCCATATGATTTATTGACTCGTAAATTTGGATCGATAATTTCGATGTGAGCGTACTCTTCTTCAGGAATATCAATGATTTCGCGCAAAAGCCCAATCAGAGCAGTTTTATTTTCCGGATCTCCAAAAATCATCTTGAAAATTGGATCACTTTTTGCAAAAATTCTCGTTTTTGACATCAAATACTCCAAAAATAAATTTTCTACAATTTAATTATAATCGAAAACTTTATGCTAATCAAGAATATTATCATGCCATATATGAAAATTCGAAATAATTTTTATAAAATTACAAACGTTAATTATTATCACTTTTTAAAATTTCTTTTTTTATATTCTTATTTGATCTAAACCATGCAATTATTCCATAAATATTCATACCCAGACAAAATAAATCTAGAAATGCTCTGCCGTGCTGAGCATTTTTTAAATCAATCACTAAGCACATAATTTCGCATACTATCCAAAAATAAAAGCAAGTTGCTTTTTTCTTTATGTTAAAAAAAGATCCTGTTATTGAAATTATTGCTATTATCCATGTTATATCAAAGTTCATTTTTTCTCCTTAACTTATAAAAGATTATAAAATTCATGATAGATGCCATTTTTAGATAACAATTCTACATGTGTACCTTCTTCTACGATTTTCCCATTTGATAAAACCAAAATTCTTTTGGCATTTCTTATCGTAGAAAGCCTATGTGCAATTACTATTGTGGTTCTATCCCTAGATAATTTTTCCATAGATTTTTGAATAAATTTTTCACTTTCATTATCAAGACTAGAGGTTGCTTCATCAAAAATTAAAATCGGTGGATTCTTTAAAAAAACTTGAGCAATTGCTAATCTTTGCTTTTGTCCTCCTGAAAGTTTAAGTCCTCTATAACCTATTTGAGTATTATATCCATCTGGCAATTTCATTATAAAATCATGAGCATAAGCATTTTTTGCAGCTTCAACAATTTCTTCATCTCCGGCATCAATCCTACCAAAGCAAATATTTTCTTTTATTGTACCTGAAAACAAAAAAGTATCTTGATGAACGAATCCTATGTTTTGTCTTAAACTTTTTAATTTTATATCCTTAATATTAATATTATCAATCAAAATTTCACCATCTGATACATCGTAAAATCTTGGAATCAAACTGCAAATAGTTGATTTTCCTGCTCCTGAAGGTCCAACTAAGGCAATATATTCACCTTTTTCGATCTTTAAATTCAATCTTTCCAAGACATTTTCATGCATCCTATTATATTTAAATGATACATTCTTAAATTCTATTATTCCATATATTTTTAAATTCAAAGCATTTTTAGAATCACGAATTTTTGGATTTAATTCCAAAATATTATTGATACGCTCCAATCCTACAATTCCATCTTTTAGGAACTCATTTAATCCAACAAAATCCCATAGTGGACTTTCAAGAACCGATACGCACAGTATAAATGTAATTATATCACTTATCGTTATACTTCCGCTTAACACAAATATTGCTCCAATAGCTGTAATAATTGGGCTCCAACTTATTACAAAAGACAATAATCCTGCACTAAAAACACTTTGAATTTTATACGTTTTATTTTTGGATTTTAAATATTCCTCGATATTTTTAACAAATTTATTAATTGATATCTTTTCATTAACAAATGATTTTATTGATTTCATTCCAGCTAAATTTTCTTCTAAATCAGAACTTAAATCAGAAAAAATTTCTCTTGAGTTTTTGTTTGATTTTTGCACTCTAGGTAGAAAATAACACATAAATGCAAAAATTAAAATGAATAAAATTAATAATGTTAAAGCAAATAATTTGTTTTTAAAAAATAAAAATGTAAATACACCAATAAATCTTATTAAAGAGTTTAGCATAATTTCTGGAACAGATTTTATAATATTAGTTAAATTATAGGCATCATTTGTAATACTAGACATTAATTTACCAACTTTTTGTTCGTTGTAAAATTCGAGATCTTGATTCTGAAAATGCGCAAATAATTCTTTTTGAATATCTCCTTCTATTTTAGTAGCAAATATATTCCCATTATATTCTGTATACCTTTTGCATAAATAAAAAATCACAAGAAGAAAAATAATAAATGCAGTAGAACAAATAATATTTTTGATTGCGTCACTTTTTTCCATATTCATTGCATTATCCGTTATATAGTGACATATTACGGGAATAAACATAACGATCAAAGAAGAAAAAACTGACAAAATCAAATCGGTTAAAAATGATTTTTTATATTTTTTATAGTAAAAAATTATTTTTTTTATTTTATTCAAATTGAGACTTCCTAACTTGTGTATAATCTTCATAATTACCATAATAAACATTCGCTTTCTGTTTACAAATTTCAATTACTTTTTCAGCAAATTTATTAATAAAAAATCTATCATGGGACACAAACAACAATGTACCACTAAAATCATCAATGGCATTTTCAAGAGACTCTCTTGTGGGTATATCAATGTGCTTGTCACTATTGTAAATCCTAGAAAATCGTCGATTTATGTCGACAATTCGTATACTTCGA